>NZ_JHQR01000073.1 GCF_014843825.1 Mesorhizobium silamurunense | reverse complement strand
GCCCGCGCCATCGTGCGCGACCCGGCGGCCTTCCTCATGGACGAGCCGCTGTCCAATCTCGACGCGCGGCTGCGGCTCACCATGCGCGGCGAGATCAAGCGGCTCTGCCAGCGCCTCGGCGCCACAACCATCTACGTCACCCACGACCAGGTCGAGGCCTTGACGATGGCGGACCTCGTCGCCGTCATGCATGGCGGCGAGCTGCAGCAGATGGCGCCGCCTATCGACATCTACGACCGTCCGGCAAACCGCTTCGTGGCCACCTTCGTCGGCAACCCGCCGATGAACATCCTGCCGGTCACGCTCTCCGAGCAAGGCGTGATGGCTGGCGGAAAGATCGTGGCGCTGGAGCGGACGCGGCTCACCGCATGCCGCCTGGCCGAGATCGTCGAGATCGGGTTGCGCCCGGAAGACTGCAGCGTCGCCCAACCCGGCGAACCGGGCGCGCTGCCCGGTGAGATCTATGTCGTCGAGCCGATGGGCAACGAGACGGTGGTCAATGTCCGCCTCGAAGGCGGCAACGTCTCGGTACGGGCCGGCCGCGATTTCAGGGGCGCGGTCGGCGAAAGCATCGGCGTCGCCTTCGACCCGGCGAACGCCTGTTTCTTCAATTCGGCCGGCTCCACCGCCGTCCACAGGGTCCACTGCAATGGGAGAGAGAAATGATGCATTCCAGCAGACTTACTCGCCGCTCCGTCATCAAGGGCGGGCTCGGCCTGGCTTTGGCCACCACGGCCCTCACCACGCTCGGCCTGCCGATGCCGGCACGGGCAGCCGGCAAGAAGGTCATCATCGGCGCCTTCGCCGATGGCGGTCTGACGCCGTTCAAGCAGAAGATCATCCCGCAGGCCAAGGAAGCCGGCTTCGACATCGAGTTCCTCGAGGACGAATACGGTGTCACGCTCGAAAAATGGTTCGCCGACGCCCAGAGCGGCGCCGGCCAGTATGACCTCTATCTGCTCGACGATCCCTGGGTGCCGCAGTTCGGCGCCGCCAACGTGCTCGAGGATCTCGGCGCCGGCGGCATCGACGGCTCCGACAAGGACTGGATCGGCTCGATGATCGACATGGGTTACTGGCCGCCGCAGAAGGGGCCGCGCGTCAAGGGCTTCGAAAGCGCCAAGCCGACACTGATCTGCGTGCCTTTCGTCGGCGACCTGCAGACGCTTACCTACCGCAACGACGTCTTCACCGGCGGCGCGCCGAAGACCTGGGACGAGGTGATCGCCAAGGGCAAGGAAGGCGTCGCGGCCGGCAAGATCAAATATCCGGTCGTCTTCCGCGGCGTTTCGGGCAATCCGATCGTCACCAGTTGGTATCCGATCTTCCTGTCGTTCGGCGGCTCCTTCTTCGACGACAAGTGGAACCCGATCTTCAATTCGGCGGAAGGCAAAGCATCGGCCGATTTCTTCGTCGGAACGATGAAGCAGAACGCGCCGAGCGGCGTGGTCGAGTTCGACTCCGACCAGGAGGGCGCCGCGATCCTCGGCGGCGATGCCGGCGCCATCATCCAGTATTCCGGCAACGCATTGAAGGCCGACGATCCCGCCCAGACCAAGGTGGCCGGCAAGCTCGATTTCGGCGTCGTGCCGAAGCAGCAGTCGGCGATCGCCCAGATGGGCATCTTTATCGCCGGCGTGCCGAAATCGGCGCCCAACAAGGCGAACGCGATCGAGTTCCTGAGGTGGTACGTCAGCGCCGAAACGCAGGCGAAGCTTGCGGAAGCGGGCTCGATCCCGGTCAAGCGCACCGCCTTCGGCGTCGCCAAGCCGGGCAACAGGCTGATCCCGGTCGCCCTGCAGCAGCTCGACGCCGGCGCGCTGCCGAGGCCCCGCACGCCGGACTGGGCGAAGGTCGAGGAACTGCTCGGCATCGAGCTCAACAAGGCGCTGCAGGCCGGTTCCGGCGGCGGTGCCGCGTTGGACAACGCCGCCAAGCAGGTCAAGGACTACCTGACCACGGCCGGTTACTACTGATGCGCGGCGCAACGCAGGCACGCAAATATCGCCTGCAGGGGGCGGGGCTCGACCTCGCCCTGCCATATCTCATGCTGGCGCCGGGCCTGATGATCGTGCTCGGCGTGCTGGTCTATCCGCTCTGGGACGGACTCAGGGCCACCACCAGGGCCTACCGCTACGGCTCGCCGATCTCCGATGTCGGCCTGCAGAACTATGTGCGTCTGTGGAGCGACGCACAGTTCCTGAATTCGCTCTGGGTCACCGTGAAGTTCGTCGCGCTGTCGGTGTCGATCGAAGCGGTGCTAGGCTTTGCGCTGGCCTTGTTCTGTCTGCGGGAGTTTCAGGGCATCCGCCTGCTCAGGACCGTGCTGATCATTCCGATGGTGGTCACGCCGGTCGTCGTCGCCATCGTCTTCAGGCTGATCTACGCCAGCGACGCCGGCATGCTGACGGCGCTCTCCGAGGCCATGGGCGGCGGCGCGGTGCAGATCCTCGGCAACCCCGTCAACGCCTTCATCGGCCTCGTCGTTCTCGACGTCTGGGAATGGACGCCGCTGATGTTCCTGATATTGCTCGCCGGGCTGCAGTCGCTGCCGCACGAGCCGTTCGAGGCGGCGCGCGTCGACGGCGCCGGCGCCTGGCGGGTGTTTGCCGACCTCACCTTCCCGATGATGCGGCCGGTGCTTGCAGTCGCCATCGTGCTCAGGACCATCGACGCCTTCGGCACCTTCGACCAGGTCTTCGTGCTGACGCGCGGCGGGCCGGGCGAGGCGACCAGGCTGGTTTCGATCTACGGCTATGACACCGCCTTCAAGTTCCAGCAGACCGGCTATGCGGCGGCGCTGTTCGTGACCATCGGCCTCGTCGTGCTGGCGCTCGCCTTCAGCGCCATCCGGCTGTTGCGAAGGGTCGATGCGTCATGAACACCCGTCTGGCACGCATCCTGACGACGATCTTCGTGCTGGCCGTGGTGCTTTTGCCGATCTACTGGCTGGTCTCGACCTCGCTCAAGTCCAACCGCGAGATCACGCAGGAAGGCACGCTCTACCCGCACGTGCCGACGCTCGACAATTACGTCAGGCTGTTCACCGAAAAGCAGTTCGGCTCCTATCTCACCAACTCGTTGGTGGTGACCTTTTTCTCCGTCGCGATCGCGCTGGTGGCCGGCGCCATGGGCGCCTACGCGATCGTCCGCTTCCGCCTGCCTTTCGCGATGGAGAGCAAGGTCGGCCTGTTCCTTCTGACGCTGCGCATCATCCCGCCGGTCGTCATCCTGATCCCGGTCTACCTGCTGATGCTCAGTCTCGGCCTGCTCGACACCTGGCTCGGACTGATCGCCACCTACACGGCCTTCAACGTCACCTTCTGCGTCTGGATGATGGAAAGCTTCTTCCGCGAAATCCCCGTCGATCTCGAGGAGGCCGCGATGGTCGACGGCGATTCGCGATTCGGCGCCTTCCGCCGCATCACACTGCCGCTCGCGGCGCCCGGGCTCGCGGCAACCGCCATCTTCGCGGTGCTGGTCACCTTCAACGAGTTCCTCTTCGCGCTGGCGCTGACGGCGACGCCGCGCGCCATGACCATGCCGCGCGGCACCGCGACGCTGATCGGCCGCATCGATACCGACTGGGCCTCGATGGCGGCAGCCGGTGTCATCGGCGCGCTGCCGATCGTCTTCTTCGCGCTCTTGGTGCAGCGCCATCTGGTGCGCGGTCTCACCATGGGCGCGGTGAAATGAATGCCGCTCAGGCAACATGAACCGGCCGTTCCGCGAACGCGCGACCTGACAGGAAAGTCGAACGCATGATGGATGTTTGTCTGTTCGGAGTGGGGCTGATCGGCCGTGTGCACGCGGGCAATCTCGCGCGTCATCCAAGGGTGCGGCTGCGCTACATCGTCGACCCCAGTCGCGAAGCGGCCGCCAAGGTCGCTGCCGTTACCGGCGCTGAGATCGCCGAGACCGAGGCCGTGATGAACGATCCGTCGGTGAAGATGGTGTTCATCGCTTCGGCGACGCGCACGCATGCCGAGCTCGCCATGGCCGCCGCGGCGCACGGCAAGGCGATCTTCTGCGAGAAACCGATCGATCTCGACCTCAAGCGCACGGACGAGTGCCTGGCCGCGGTCGAGAAAGCGGGCGTGCCGTTCCAGATCGGCTTCAACCGCCGCTTCGATCCGAGCTTCCGGGCGCTGAAGGAGCGCCTTGCCGCCGGCGAGATCGGCGCCGTCGAGCAGGTCATCATCACCAGCCGCGACCCCGAACCCGAAACCGAGGAAGCTCTGGCCGGGGGCGGGGGCGTCTTTCGCGAGATGACCATCCACGACTTCGACATGGCGCGCAATCTGCTCGGCGAGGAGCCGACCGAGCTCTTTGCAACCGGATCCTCGCTGGTGGCGCCGCAATACAAGAAGCTCGGCGACTACGACACGGCGATGTTCATCTTGCGCACCGCGTCCGGCCGCCAGTGCCACATCAACAACAGCGTCAGGGCCGCCTATGGCTACGACCAGCGCATCGAGGTGCATGGCGCGGACGGCATGCTGCAGGCCGGCAACCGGCTGCCGACATCGGTCGAGATGTCCGGCGCCGGAGGCATATCGCGCGACAAGCCCTACTACTTCTTCGTCGAACGCTACGCAGAATCCTACGCCGCCGAGATCGACCACTTCATCACGTGCGTGGAGACGGGCCGCAAGCCCGACGTGACCGCGAGCGACGGTCGCAAGGCGATGATCCTTTGCGATGCAGCGCTTGCTTCCGCCAAGTCAGGCAGGTTCGAGCCCGTCGGGCTCTGACTGAACGGTTTCCATTGAGGACCAGGAGCCTTCCCCATGAAGATTGGCATGATCACCGACAGCCTGGGCAACCTTTCCTTTGACGAGATGCTGCGTGCCTCGGTCGAGCTTGGCCTGGAGACGCTGGAGTTCGCCTGCGGCAACTGGTCGTCGGCGCCGCACATCGATCTGCAGGCGATGCTGGACAGTGCTTCCACGCGCACGGAATTCGCAGCCAAGGTCAGGGATCACGGGCTGACGATCGTAGCGCTCAACTGCTCCGGCAATCCGCTGCATCCAGGGCCGCAAGGCAAGCAGCACCATCAGGTGACCGAGGATACGATCCGGCTTGCGAGCCTGATGGGGATCGATCGCGTGGTGATGATGTCCGGGTTGCCCGGCGGCCCGGGCGATGCCAACCCCAACTGGATCATCACCGACTGGCCGCCCGAATGCGCCGACATCCTGCGCTACCAGTGGGACGATTGCATCATTCCCTACTGGCGCGATCTGGTGAAGTTTTCGAACAATCTCGGCATTAGGAAGCTTTGCCTGGAACTGCACGGCCATCAGGCCGTCTACAATGTCCAGATGTTGTTCAGGCTGCGCGAGGCCGTCGGCGAAACGGTCGGCGCGAACTATGATCCGAGCCATCCGCTCTGGATGGGCGCCGACCCTATTGCCGCCGTGCGCAAGCTTGGCTCGGCAATCTACTATGTCCACGCCAAGGATACGCGCATCGAACCGATACCGGCGGCCATCGACGGTGTGCTCGATGCGCGTCCGCCAGACCACTATGCGGAACGGGCCTGGAACTACATCACGTTGGGCTACGGCCATGGCGAGACCTGGTGGCGGCAGTTCTGCACCGCGCTGAAGCAGGTCGGCTACGACGACGTGCTCTCCATCGAGCACGAGGACATGATGCTGTCGCCGATGGAGGGCATGCGCAAATCCGTGGCGTTGCTGCGCAACGTCGCCATCAATCTGGCTTGAAGGGGGGGATGCAAAGCGCTCGGCGACGGGCCGCCGGGCCGCCCGCGGCTCATCAGGCTACTTGCGCTTATCGGATTCCCAGCTTCCGCAGCGTTCGCGATGCGGTGCGCGCTCAGCTCAGATCGCGCTAAAAAATCAGGGCACAATCCCCCGGCAGGCCCAGGCGACATTGGCGAACGACCTCGGGCCGTCGGAACGGCCGGCCTGATAGGCGTCGCGGACGGCAGCTTCGACGCGCTGCCGCTCGGCCGCGTCGAGCGTGGTCATGTATTTGCCGAGCGGCCCTTCGCCGGCACCGATCGGCGCCCAGTAATCGTTGAAATTCTCATAATCCATCCGGATCATCAGCTCGGTCTCGGTGACGTCGGCCAGCCCTTGTTCGACAAACGTCCGCTTCATCTCGCCGGGCTGCATCATCGGCTGAAAGCAGTAGCGATTGCGCATCTGGCGGCCGCTTTCGCTCAGCGCCGCCACCGTGTCGATCATCATGCGCATGCCCGGCATGCCGCCGAGATGATCCCACACCACGGCCGCGACCACGCCGCCCGGCCGCACCACGCGGCGCATCTCGGCCACCGCCTTGCCGGTGTCCGGCACGAAGTGAAGCACCAGCAGCGCCAGTGCACGGTCGAACATGTCGTCCGCGAAAGGCAGCGCCGTGGCGTCGGCCTGCTGGAAGGTGATGCGCGGATCGGTGTTGCGCTCCTTCGCCGCCTGGACGAAGACCGGCGAGAAGTCGATGGCCTGGATCTCGGCAAGATCGGCGGATTTCACCAGCTCGAAGGTCAGGCTGCCGGTGCCGCAGCCGACGTCGAGGATCTTTTCGCCGCCGGCCACGCCAGCGAAGTCGATGAACTTGGGCGCCAGCCTGCGGCTCCAGCGCCCCATGAGCTGCTCATAGCCGGACGCTTCGTGAACGGTAAAGATCGACGCCATCGGAACCTCCCATTGATGAGCTCAAGCTAAACCTCGACGCAAGCGCTGCATAGGCGCACGCAATCGGCGTCGCCGGCAGTGAGGATACCGCGGCGCGGACCAGCGCTTATGTGGACGACTTCACGGTCGTCACGCGGTCGCAGACATTCCAGCTTAGCGGTGGGTTTTTGCGAACGGATGTCTTCACGCCGATGACGCCGAGAGCGTATCGAATATCCCCTTCGCCTCGGCGACAAGCGCATGCATCAGCTCTCCCGCAGGAAGCTCTCGGTTCAACGCTGCCGCCTGTCCGTAGAGATGAAACGCGAAATCTAACCTTGCATGATCGGCATCGCCGAGCGGAGCGGTTAGAGCGTACATTTGCGGGAAATCCGGAAGGGGCGTCCGGCTCTCCTCCATCTCCAGGGCGTAGCGCGTGCGTTTCGCCCGCGCGGCACGGCCCGAGAAAGCATCGGTGACCATCGTGTCCGTATCCGTCGCGGAGCGGATCAGGGCGCGGCGCGGTGCGTCCGTGCCGGCTTCGTCGCAGGACAGAAAGCCGGTGCCGATCTGCACGCCGCTGGCGCCAAGAGCGAAAGCAGCCGCTATGCCTCGGCCGTCGGCAATGCCTCCCGCGGCAATGATCGGGAGCTTGACGGCGTCGACGATTTGGGGAACCAGCGCCATCGTTCCTACGCCGTCACCCGGACCGCTCGGGACGTGAGAGCCGCGGTGGCCTCCAGCCTCCCATCCCTGGGCAATGACAGCATCGGCTCCACAGTCGGCAAGCTTGCGCGCCTCGGCGACGTTCGTCGCGGTGCTGATGATCACGATCCCAGCCTGCTTCAGCCTGGCGACCTTGGCCCGTCCGGTATACCGAAATGGAAGCTCACGACCGGCGGGCGGATCTCGAGCACCAGGTCAAGCTTTTCGTCGTCGAAACCCGGCCCGATCGGCGGAAGCCTTGCCGGCGGCTCGCCGAGGGAAAGCTCCCTGTAGTATAGCCGCAATCTGTCGATGGCCCGCGCCAATACGGCATCGCTGGTGCTGGGTTTCGGGTAGACGAAGAAATTGAGATTGAACGAACGCTCGGTCGAGACGCGCATCTGGCGTGCAACGTTGCGCAGGCCGTCCGGCAGCATCGACGCGCAGCCGAGCGATCCCAACCCGCCGGCATTGCTCACCGCCGCGGCGAGTTCCGGCGTTGCCGAGCCGGCCATCGGAGCCTGGATGATGGGATGCTCGATCTTCAGCAGATCGCAGAGACGGCGGTTCGGCCACATGAGCGTCTTTCCTGTGTCGAGGAAGGGGCATACGCCCACCCAGCATAGGCCTGCTCAGGGCCCGGTCACCGGAATTGTGCGGGCACGCTCCCCACGCTCTCCCGCTCCACCAGCGGGCATTCCAGCTTGGTAATGGGGTAGCGGCCGTGACCTGGAGTCGGCGGCGTCTCCAGCTGCTCGATCGCCCAGTGGCCCATGGCCAGATGCGGCAGGATCGACGTGGTCAGCGGCGGGAAGAGGTGGCGGGCGATCTCCTCGTCGTCATAGCCGACCACGGAAATGTCCTGCGGGATGTGCAGGCCGGCTTCCTTCAGCGCCTCGTAGCAGCCGATCGCGGTGCGGTCGTTCTGGCAGAAGATCGCGGTCGGGCGGTCCTTCAGGGCAAGCAACTTGACGGTCGCGGCATAGCCGGCGCTGGCCGACCAGTCGCCCTCGACCACCAGCTCCGGATCGAAGGGGATGTCGGCGGTGGCGAGCGCGCGGCGATAGCCTTTCAACCGGTCTTGCGCCGCCTGCATCCAGGGCTCGCCGGTGATGGTGGCGATGCGGCGGTGGCCATGGCTGATCAGATGCCGGGTGGAGCTCTGGCCGCCCGCGATCTCTGAGGGCACCACGGCCGGGAAAGCATAGTCGGCGGTGTAGCAGTTGAGCAGAATGACCGGGATATCGAGACTGTAGAGAAACTCGGGCGCCGTGATCTCGCGGGTGAAGATGGTCATGTAGATCAGCGCCGAGATGCCGCCTCGCGTCAGCGCTGAAATAGCGCGCGGCTCCATCTCGGCATCGCCCATGGTCTGCGCCACCAGGAGAACGTTGCCTGCGTTCCACGAGGCCTGGCGCGCGCCCTCGATGGCGACCACCGCCTCGGGGCTGGTGGCGAGCTGATCTACGGCAAAGCCGATGATGCCATCCAGCCCTTCGAAAGGCATCACCGGCGGGCGCAGGGCGGAGAAGACTGGCGGCGAATAGCCGAGCGCTCTGGCGGCCTCGATCACCCGGTCGCGCGTCTGCTGCGACAGCCTGATGCCCGGCGAATTGTTGAGCACGAAGGAGACCGTCGCCTGCGAGCAGCCGGCCGCGCGCGCGATGTCGGTCATGGTGACACGGCCCTTGGGCTTGGCGGACGGCTTGCGGCGCCTGGACGTTTCCGGAGGATCGCGCAATTCCGTCGGTTCACTCATGGTCGTTTCCCAAACCCTGCCGGCTGTTAAGCAAAGGCCGGCGGCAACGGCAAGATGCTCCGGCGCGGCGTATTTATGGGAATCGCGCCTTGGTTATAACTATTATCATATCCGACACCTTCGGCGCCAGCCACATCCCACCTGTCGACGAAACAAGCTGAAAAAGGTCAGCGAAGCTGACGATCCCGCCAGATTTGGCATGATGACCGCCGCTGCCATTCCTCCCCTGCCAACTAGCGGCTTGTCTCTTCGCACCCCCGTGAAAATGCGCGCCTGGGTGCCATAACTAATACTCTTTACTAATATCGGTAAGCGTTCTACTGTCAACTCGTTCGCAACTTGGCTGGAGCCTTCCGGCCAATAGCGGCAGTGGAGCGAGCGTGCGCCAGACGGAGGGAATGTCGCCGGAAGGGCAGCCTCGTTTTCACGAAAATGTCAGACAAATCGGACTATTTACGAACGCCAAATCTGTGTCTAGTGTCTTGGTCGCGGCTGGATTGGCGCCGTTCTTAAGTTGCCAGACCTTGGGCAAGCCCCTTGAGGAGGAGGGCGTCCAGGCCGCAGCCGAGACATCAGCGATGAGTTTCAAAAGGGAGGTTGAATATGAAATCTGTGATCCGTAACGCATCGGTCGCCGCGGCGGCCCTGTTGCTCGGCCTGTCGGCGAGCGCGATCGCTCGCGCCGACGACAAGCCGACGCTTGCCTTCGTCGTCAACGGCGCGTCCGACTTCTGGAAAGCGGCGGAAGCCGGCGTGAAGAAAGCGCAGGGCGAACTGCCCGACTATACTCTCGAGCTCAAATATCCGGAGCAATCGTCGGTCGCCATCCAGCAGCGGCTGATGGACGATCTGGTGACGGCCGGCGTCAAGGGCATCATGGTGTCCGCCGTCGACCCCAAGACCTCGACCGACGGGCTGAACAAGATCGCATCCGAGACAGCACTGTTCACCACCGACAGCGATGCCCCGCAGACCAAGCGCGTCGCCTATATCGGCTCGTCCAACGTCGACGCCGGCAAGCAGGCGGCCGAGATCGCCAAGAAGGCGATGCCCGACGGCGGCAAGTGCCTCGGCTTCGTCGGCCTGCTCGGCGCCGACAACGCTAAGGAGCGCATCCAGGGCATGAAGGACGGGCTCGCCGGCAGCAAGATCGAGCTGGTCGACGTGCGCGGCGACGACATCGACCAGGCGCGCGCCAAGAAGAATGTCGAGGACGCGCTGGTCGCCAGCCCCGACATCACCTGCATGGTTGGCTTCTACTCCTACAACACGCCGCGCATCTACGAAGCGCTGCGCGACGCCGGCAAGCTCGGCCAGATCACCGTCGTCGGCTTCGACGATGATCCGATCACGCTGGGCGGCGTCAAGGAAGGCACCGTTGCAGCGACCGTCGTGCAGCAGCCGTTCGAATGGGCCTATCAGGGCATGAAGCTGATGGCCTCCTACCTCAAGGGCGACAAGTCGGGCATTCCGGAGAACGGTCTGATCATCGTGCCGACCAAGATCATCGGCAAGGACGACGTCGACGCCTACGCCGCGAACCTGAAGGCGATGGCCGGCAAATAATCGATAAACAGTTGCGCCGGCTCAAGGTCCGCCTTGAGCCGGCGTCCGTATTGACGGGCCTTGGCTAGCCCGTCAGTCTGTAGCCCACCGGCTGCTATCAGGCGTGATGAATTACTCCGAGACATCCTTCGCTCAATCGACGACCGCTCCGTTCCTGAGCCTCGAGGCCGTGCGCAAGACCTATCCCGGCGTCGTGGCGCTGGACGGGTTCTCCATGGAGGTCAGGCCGGGCGAGGTGATCGGCCTGGTCGGCGAAAACGGCGCCGGCAAATCGACCCTGATGAAGATCCTCGGCGGCGTGACGCGACCGGACAGCGGCACGGTCACCGTCGATGGCGTCGCGCACGAGGGGCTGACGGTCGAGGGCAGTATCGGCTCCGGCATTGCCTTCGTGCATCAGGAGCTCAATCTCTTCGAAAACCTCGATGTCGCCGCCAACATCTTCTTCGGCCGCGAGCCGCTGAAGGCCGGGCCGCTGAGGCTGGTCGACCGCGCGAAATTGCGCGAGATGGTGGCCCCACTCTTGAAGCGCGTCGGCGCCAATTTCTCGGCCGACGCGCCGGTCGCATCGCTCTCGCTCGCCCAGCAGCAGATGGTCGAGATCGCCAAGGCGCTGTCGATCAGGGCGCGGCTGGTTATCCTCGACGAGCCGACTTCCAGCCTGCCGATCGCCGAGACCGAAAAGCTCCTCGACGTGATCAAGGGGCTGAAGGCGGAAGGCATCAGCGTCATCTTCATCTCGCACCGCCTGCACGAGGTCGAGCGCGTCGCCGACCGCGTCGTGGTGCTGCGCGACGGCATGCTCGCCGGCACGCTGCCGAAGGACCAGATCAATCACGACCAGATGGTCAAGCTGATGATCGGACGCATGCTGAAGGAGCGCGAGAAGGCCTCGGAAGCGGGGCGCGCGCCGGGGCGCGTCGCGCTCTCGGCGGATGCGGTGCGCACTAGCGCCTATCCCGACCGCCCGGTCGATCTCGAAGTCCGGCGCGGCGAGATCCTCGGCCTTGCCGGGCTGGTGGGCTCGGGGCGCACAGAACTTGCGCGCGTGCTGTTCGGCATCGACGAACGCCTCGGCGGCAGCGTCACGCTGGAGGGCAAGACGCTCAATGTCCGATCCGCCGCCGACGCTGTGGCGAGCGGCATCTTCCTCGTGCCTGAGGACCGCAAGCTCACCGGCATCCTGCTCGACCTCTCGATTGCTGAAAACATTTCGTTGCCCAATTTGCCGGCGCATGCGAAGCGCTCGCTGGTCTCGACCGGCGCCGAGATCGCCACCGCCGAGAAGCAGAAGAAGGACCTCGGCATCAAGGCGCCGTCGGTCCTGACCCGCACCGGCACGCTCTCGGGCGGCAACCAACAGAAGGTGGTTTTGGCCAAATGGCTGGCGATGAACCCCAAGGTGATGATCCTCGACGAACCGACGCGCGGCATCGACATCGGCGCCAAGGCCGAGATCTACGGGCTGATGCGAGCGCTGGCCGACGCCGGCGTCGCGGTGCTGATGATCTCCAGCGACATGGAAGAGGTGATCGGCGTCTCGGACCGTATCGCGGTCATGCATGAGGGGCAGATCTCAGGCATTCTCGACCGGGACGATTTCAGCCAGGAGAACGTGCTTTTGCTGGCGGTGGGCAAGAAGCCGAAGCTGGCGCATGCCGCTGGAGGAGCGCAATGAGCAAGAAAGATCTCGGCCTGCTGGTCCTCATCCTGGTGGTCGGCGCGGTGGTGACGGCAATCAACCCGCGCTTCCTATCGACGATCAATCTCGCCAACACCTCCAACCTGGTCGCGCTATTCGGCATCCTTTCGATCGGCCAAGCCTTCGTCATCATCACCGGCGGCATCGAGCTTTCGGTCGGTTCGCTGGTGGCGCTGCTCGGCACGCTGTTCATCGACTTCATCGCCGTGCGCGAGATGGATTGGCCGCTGGCCTTCGTGCTGATCATCGTGCTCGGCGCCATCATCGGCTTCGTGCATGGCTGGCTGATCACGCGGCTGAAATTGCAGCCTTTCGTGGTGACGCTCTGCGGCCTGTTGATCTATCGCGGCGTAGCGCGCTTCTACACCGCCGACGGCACCGCCGGTTTCGCCTTCGGGCAGAATTTTCCAACGCTCGAATATCTGACTGCGGGTCGCTCCGGCGGCTTGCCAAACAGCTTTATCGCGCTGATCGTGATCGCCATCGTCATGTGGGTGGTGCTGCACCGCTCGGTGTTCGGGCGCTACCTCTACGCCATCGGCAAGAACGAGGAAGCGGCGAAATATTCGGGCATCCGCACCGGGCGCGTGGTGATCGCGGCCTATGTCATCTGCGGCGTGCTGACGGCGCTGTCGGCGATCTATTTCGCCATGTACACACGCTCGATCTCGCCGGCCAGCCACGGCCAGTTCTACGAGCTCTACGCCATCGCCGCGGCGGTGCTCGGCGGCTTCTCGCTGCGCGGCGGCGAGGGTTCGCTTGTGGGCGTCATCCTCGGCACGGTGCTGCTGCAGGAACTGCAGAACCTGGTCAATCTGCTCGGCATCCCTTCATCGCTCAACTTCGCGGTGATGGGCGGGGTGATCCTGATTGGCGTGCTGGTCGACCAGCAATGGGGCGTGTTCCGCGCCCGGCGCCGGATGATAGAGGCCGCGCGCCGGGACGTCGCCGGCGCACCGGCGGAATAGCCTTAGATAAGGTCGGACAGGTCCGAAAACGCCATCGCCTTGCGCAGCACCTCGGCGAAACGCTCGCCGGCGATGTCTTTCGCGCCGCTGTTGTCGATCGAGGTCACGTCCGGTCCGGAAAGCGTCACGCTGGTGCTGCGCGCCAGGCGCGCCAGCACCTCGCCGCGCGATTCACGGCCGCGCGCCGCCAGCCGCTCGGCGAGGATTTCGGGCGCCGCGGTGATCTCGACCACCGTCAGATTGGCATAGCGCTCGCGCAACGCCGGGATGACGGCGCGAGAGACATTGGCCACGGCCACGTGGCCGTTGGCGACTGCCCAGTCGACGTCGGCGGGCAAGCCATAGCGCAGGCCATGCGCGTCCCAGCAGATGGCGAAGGCGCCATCTGCCTCCGCCTCGGCGAAGGCGGCATCGGCCAGCGTGTCGTGGTCCTCGCTGGCGGAGTCGCTCGGCCGGGTGATGACGCGGCGCACGAATTCCAGCCGGCTCTCGTCGGCAAAACGCGCCTTGGCGTAGCCGATCACCGTGTCCTTGCCGGCACCGCTCGGGCCGACGACCGCGACGAAGACGCCGTTGCGGATCGGGAGCGTTTCGGTGAGCTCGCGTTCGATCGACGCCGAAACCATCATGCGACACGCCTCCCCTGGCGCCAGACGGTGCGCACCACCGGCACATGCTCGTCGACGCGCACACGCACGAGATCGGCGCGCCGGTCCGGCTCGACGACGCCGCGGTCGGTGAGGCCGACGGCGTCGGCCGGATTCTTCGACACCATGGCGACCGCCTGCGGCAGCGAGATGCCTTCGACG
The DNA here is from genome assembly GCF_014843825.1 of Mesorhizobium silamurunense. Taxonomy (GTDB): domain Bacteria; phylum Pseudomonadota; class Alphaproteobacteria; order Rhizobiales; family Rhizobiaceae; genus Mesorhizobium; species Mesorhizobium silamurunense. Next base: position 33,149 of record NZ_JHQR01000073.1, on the reverse strand, counting down.
ACATCGCCGAGGAAGAAGGCCGCCTGGATCAGGCTGAAAGGGATGTAGTCGGACGACAGGATGTCGAGCAGGCCGTCGCCGGCGAGCGCCCTGGCCGAGACGTTGCCTGAATGCGAGGAGCCGCGCATGACGTTGGGCGCGCCCATCAGAACGCCGAGGCCGGCCGCCTTCGAGGCCCTTGCCGCCTCCTCGGTGGTCGGGAATTCGGCGACGCGCACGCCCTGCTCCACCGCCTCGTCGACATGGCCGGCCGTCGCATCGTCATGGCTGGCGAGCACGACGCCGCGCTCCTGGCAGGCGGCGGAGATGAAGACGCGGTTCGGGCCGGAATTCCTTGCCGATTCGGCCATCCGCTTCTCGCAGAATTTCTGGAAGTCGCGGTCGGTCAGCTTCAGCTTGCGCTGGTAGTAATAGGCATAGGTCTCGAGATTGACGAACTGGCGCTGTCCAGGCGCATGGTCCATCAGCGAGGCGAGCTTCACCCTGTCGTCGGTCTCGAAATTGGCGAAGGCCTCGAGACAGTCCGGCGCCGAGACCTCACAGCGCAGGTGGATGAAATGGTCGGCCCTGAGCCGATCCTGTCTGACGCTGTCCTCGATCGCGTCGGCTAGCTTGCGAACGTCGTCGGATTTCAGGTCGGCGTCCTCATCCATGCCGACACGCAAGGCATCGAGCACCGTGGTGATGCCGGCGGTCGCGACCTGCGCGTCATGGGCAAGCACGGCGGCGATCGGGTTCCAGCGCACTTTCGGGCGCGGCGCGTAGTGGCCTTCGAGATGGTCGGTGTGCAGCTCGACAAGGCCCGGGATGATGTAATCGCCGCCCATATCCTCGCCGGCGCGCGTGGCGCCCGGCTCAATCGCGGCAATCAGGCCATCGCGCAGCAGCAGCGAGCCCTCAACGATCTCGTCGGGCAGCACGATGCGAGCATTGTTCAGAACGGTCTCGGCGGTCATTTCAGGCGGTCCTTGGTCTCAGGCAATAGCATCAGGCGGTCTTTCTGACCGGGCGGCGGCCAAGTTCATGGTGGGAAAGCGCCATGAAAGGGGCGCCCGGTTCGGTCTCGACGAACAGCGTCAGCGCATCCACCGGCACCGGGTGCTGCAGCACATCCGCGAACAGGCTGTCGATTGCTGCACGAAGACGGGGGCTTTCCTGTGGCCCCACGCGACCGGACAAAGTCATGTGGAAGCGGAACGTTTCAAAAACGTAAGGATAGCCCCACTGGCACAGATTGCGGAATTCCTGCGGCTTCAGCGAGTCGGGGCTGCGTCGCTCGATTTCGGCTTCGGTCAGCGGCGCGCGGAAGCGATCGAAAGCGCGCACCACCTCGCTGGCGAAACTGTTGAGTGGGTCGAACGGGGTTTCCGGCACCAGCGCGAAAAAACCGTCGATCTGGCCGACGACAAGGCGCGGGATGACGACCGACAGCGTCGCCTCGGCGAAATCGTCGAGCGCTTTGCGGAGCGAAGCCTCCGTCTCGTTCGACGCCAGCCGGAAGGGCGCCTTCAGCGTCGCGTGAAACCCGTAGCGCCTGGCCGATGCGGTGTGGAAGGCAACTTCCGCCGCTGACAGATCAGCCACGGCCTCGACCGGCCGCGTCGCCGCGCCGAACGGGTCGCGGCCAAGCCAATTGGCGGCGATGCGCGCCAGCGGCTCGTCCTGCCGTGGGGTGAAATAGATGGCGTAGCGCATGAAACGTCCTCGTCAGACCCCGCCATAGGTGATTTCCATGACGGATTGACGAAGCTTTCATGGGTTTTCGAAGGCAAACAGACCCTGGCGGTCCTTAGCCGACGATTTTTCCGAACTGGACCAACAGGTTGAGCGCTATGAAAAATCTCAGGCCTTCATCAGCCACTCATGCTCGGCCGCGTTGTGGAATTTCCACGTCCGCTTGGGGCCGGCCATGACGTTGAGATAGTAGACATAGCCGTGGCAGGCCGCGCAGGGGTGATAGCCCTTCGGCACCAGCACGACATCGCCGTCCTCGATCGCCATCGCCTCGTCCAGCTCGCGCTCGCCGTTCTTGCCGGCGTCCGTATAGACGCGCTGGAAGGCGAAGCCCTGCGGCGGGTTGAGGCGATGGTAATAGGTCTCCTCGAGATAGGATTCGACGGGGAGATTGTCCTGGTCGTGCTTGTGCGGCGGATAGCTGGAGGTATGGCCGCCAGGCGTGATGACCTCGACCACCAGCAGCGAATCGGCCGGCTTGCCCTCAGGCAGGATATTGGTGACGTAGCGCGTGTTGGTGCCCTTGCCGCGCACCTCCTGGCCGAGATCGTCAGGTGCAATGACGCGGGCGGGCAGGCCGCCGCCAAGGCCCGGCGCCGAGCAGACGGCGAGCTCCAGTTCGGTATCGGCGGTTATCGACCAGTCGGAGCCTTGCGGAACATAGACCGACCAGGGCTTGCCCTCGAAGGGCGACATGCGCTCGCCAAGCAGGCCGAGGTCCCTGCCGCCGGTCGACGCCTTGCCCTTGCCGGTAACGAACACCAGGCAGACCTCGCGGTCGCCAGTTGAGCCGGACGCCGTCTCGCCGGGCTTGAGCCGATGGAGATCGAAGCCGACATAGGTCCAGCCGGCGCTTTTCGGGGTAACGTGAGCGACGCGGCCGTGGCCCTTGTCGGCCTTGACGAGCAGTTTCGACATTGGGAGCTCCTTAGATCATTCCTTCGGCTCGGCCGGAGGCTTGGCCTCCTCAACCGGCTTGTAGAGGTAGAAGAACTGCCACACGGCGTAACCGGCGAAGCCGAGCGCGATGACGCCCCAGAACGGTGTGCCGGAGGCGAACTCGATCACCGACCAGACAAGGCAGACCGCGACCACGGCGATGCGTCGCCACAGCGGCCGGAAGAAGGGATGCTCATAGTCTTTCATCGCGCCAATCCAGGATTTGCCCAGCACGCATCAGATAGACCGAGCGCCCAAGCTAATCCACCGTTCAGGCATTCGGAAAACCTTGCGTCTCCACCGTGTAGCCGGCGGCTGTCATCACTCGCATCAGCTCCTTGTGACCGACCTCAGCCATTTTCAGCGGCGGGTTCTTCTTCGGATCCTGCTCGGCCTCGACGACGAACCAGCCTTCATAACCATAATCGGCAAACCTCTGCACGATTGCGCCGAAGTCGAGCGAGCCGTCGCCCGGCACGGTGAAGGCGCCGAGCGCCACCGCATCGAGGAAGGACTGCTTGGTGCGGTCGAGACCGTCGATCACGCCCATGCGCACATCCTTCACATGGACGTGGTTGATGCGCTTGTGGTGATTGTCGATGGCGCGCAGCACATCGCCACCGGCAAAAGCGAGATGGCCGGCATCGAGCAGCAGCGGGATGCCTTCGCCGGAATGGCGCATGAAGGCGTCGAGCTCCGGCTCGGTCTCGATCACCGCCGCCATATGGTGATGGTAGGAGAGCGGCATGCCCTGGTCGGCGCACCACTCGCCGAATTCGGTGACGCGCCGGCCATAGGCCTTCATCTCGTCGCCGGAAAGCTTCGGCTTGGTGGCCAAAGGCTTGGAGCGGTCGCCCTGGATGGAGCGGCCGACCTCGCCATAGACGATGCAGGGCGCGTTGACCGCCTTGAACAGGTCGATCATCGGCTGGATGCGATCCTTGTTCTTGGAGATGTCCTCGTCGACCAGCGTGCCGGAGAACCAGCCGCCGCAAAGCGTGACGTCGGCTTCCTTCAGGATCGGCAACATCACCTTCGGATCGTTGGGGAAGCGACGGCCCATCTCCATGCCGGTGAAGCCGGCCGAGCGCGACTGGCGCAAACATTCCTCCAGCGACACGTCATCGCTCAATTCCGCGAGATCGTCGTTCCACCACGCGATGGGGGACATGCCCAGTTTGGCTTTCAAGTCGTCACTCCAATGTCAGGTTCGTTGCGAGGCAGACGCGGCTCAGCCCTGACGGCTGCCCACGGCTTCCTCATATTTCTTGCGTGCGGCGTTGACTTCGCGTCGCGACGAGACTTCCGGCACCGCGACGTCCCACCAATGGCCGCCGGCTTCGGTCGAGACCAGCGGATCGGTGTCGATGACCAGCACGGTGGTCTTATTGTTGCCTTTCGCCTTGGCGAGCGCCGTCTCCAGTTCGGCAATAGACGCAACCTTCTCGGCGACGGCGCCGAGGCTCGCCGCATGCGCGGCGAAGTCGACGTCGGGCATCACCTCGTGGCGCGCGTCCTTCAAGAGATTGTTGAAGTTGGCGCCGCCGGTCGCCATCTGCAGCCGGTTGATGCAGCCATAGCCGCGGTTGTCGAGCAGCACGATGGTGAGCTTCAGGCCGAGCATCACCGAGGTGGCGATCTCGGAGTTGAGCATCAGGTAAGAGCCGTCGCCGACCATGACGACGACCTCCTGGTCGGGCTTCGCCATCTTGACGCCGAGACCGCCGGCGATCTCGTAGCCCATGGTCGAAAACCCGTATTCGGCGTGATAGGAGCCGGGCGCGCCGGCCTGCCAAAGCTTGTGCAGTTCGCCCGGCAGGCCGCCGGCGGCATGCAGCAGGGTCACGCCGGAGCCCATCGCGCGCTGCACAGCGCCGATCACTTGCGCATCGGATGGATAGGCGGTGTTGGTCGATGCCGTCACCTTGGCGGCCGCGGCCTGCCATTCGTTCTTGCCCTTCAGCGCATTGTCGGTCCAGGCGGCCGGCGCCTTCCAGCCTTTCAGTGCGGCGGAAAGCTCTGCCAGGCCCTCGTTCGCGTCGGCGACCAGCGGCAGGGCCCAATGCTTGCCGGCGTCGAAGACTTGCGTGTTGAGCCCGATGATGGTGCGGCCGGCATTCTTGAACAGCGCCCAGGACCCGGTGGTGAAATCTTGCAGTCTGGTGCCGACGGCAAGCACGACATCCGCCTCTTCCGCCAACCGGTTGGCGGCGGAGGTGCCGGTGACGCCGACCGCGGCCATGTTGAGCGGATGATCGTCGGGGAGCGAAGATTTGCCGCCTTGCGTTTCGCAAACCGGGATGCCGGCGCCCTGCGCCAGCTTCGCCAGTTCGCCTGACGCCTGCGAATAAAGGACGCCGCCGCCGGCGATCACCAGCGGCTTCTTGGCGCCCTTCAGCGCCGCGACGGCGGCCGCCAGTTCGTGGCGGTCGGGGCGAACCCTGCGCGGCGTCCAGACGCGTTCGGCAAACAGGCTTTCGGGATAATCATAAGCCTCGGCCTGCACGTCCTGGCAGAGCGAGAGCGTGACCGGGCCGCATTCGGCCGGATCGGTCAGCACCTGCATGGCGCGGTTCAGCGCCGGGATGATCTGCTCCGGCCGCGTGATGCGGTCGAAATAGCGCGACACCGGGCGGAAGCAGTCATTGACGCTTGCCGTGCCGTCGGAAAAATCCTCGGCCTGCTGCAGCACCGGGTCCGGCAAGCGGTTGGCGAAGACGTCGCCGGGCAGCAGCAGCACCGGCAGCCGGTTGACGTGAGCGAGCGCGGCAGCCGTCACCATGTTCAGCGCGCCGGGGCCGATCGAGGTGGTCGCGGCCATGAAGCGACGGCGGAAATTGGCTTTGCCATAGGCGATCGCCGCATGCGCCATCGCCTGCTCGTTATGGGCGCGGAAGGTCGGCAATTCATCGCGGACCTGATAGAGCGCCTCGCCGATGCCGGCGACATTGCCGTGGCCGAAGATCGCCCAGACGCCGCCGAAGATCGGCACTTGTCTGCCGTCGATCTCGGTCATCTGTCGCGACAGAAAGCGGGTCAGCGCCTGCGCCATGGTCAGGCGAACGGTCTTGCTCATTGGTCGTTTCCTCCGGCTTTCCTTGTGCCGTCTTGTTATGCTGCCGCCTTCTTATGCTGCTTTGCGGCCACGCGCGGCAAGCCATGCCTCGGTGAGTTGCTCGAAGCGCGAGGCCATGTCGGCGATAGCCTCGTCATCCGACATCCGGCCGGCCAGCCATTGTTCGGCTGCGTTGATGAAGATGGTGCGACCAACGGCAAATCCCTTGACGATGGGCGCATCCGCCGTGGCGGCAAAGGCAGCCACCAGCTCGTCCTGCGGCGCTTCCAGGCCGAGCAGCACGACGCCGCGGCACCATGGGTCGTTCTTGACGATCACCTGTTCGATCTTTGCCCAGGCGTTGGCCGAAGCCTGCGGCTCGAGCTTCCACCAGTCGGGCTTGATGCCCAGCGCATAGAGCTCCTCCAGCGCGCGCGGAATGGTGTTGTCGTCGAGCTTGCCATGCTTGCCGGCGATGATCTCGACCAGAAGTTCCCTGCCGACTTTCCGCGCGGCCTCGAACAGCGCCCGCAGCTTCTGCTGCTGCTCGACCTTCAGCGCTTCCGGGTCATCCGGATGATAGAAGCACAGGCATTTGATGCAGTGGTCGACGGGCCAGCCGATGAGCTGTGAGCCGATGTCCTGCGAGAATTCGAAGCGGAGCGGCCGCGATCCGGGCAATTCGACCGGGCGGCCGAGCCAGGCGAAGGGGTGGCGGGCGAATTCGAACATGGCGTCGCGGCCATATTTCTCGTCGATCAGCATGCCGTAGCCGTCGCGGCCAGCGGCGACCTTGGCCGCCGCCTTGACGGTGAGCACCTTGAAGTCCGGGATGAGCGAGGCATCGGCGCCGACCCTGGCAGCGACGTCCTCCAGCTGGACGCGATGATCGCAGGCGAGCGCCATCAGCGAAGGGATGTCGCGCCGGCGCGTCGTCGCCCAATGGATGTGGTTGATCGCCTCATCCTTGCGCAGCGCCAGATGCTTGCTGCCGTGCTTGAGGAAGAACTGCAATTCCTCGAAGGTCGGATATTCCGGCGCGCAGAGCAGGCGCGACACGGCGAAGGCGCCGCAGGCATTGGCCCAGGTCGCGGCCGTCGCAAAACTTTCGCCGCCGAGCCAGCCGCGCAGGAAGCCCGACATGAAGGCGTCGCCGGCGCCGAGCACATTGTAGATCTCGATCGGAAAACCCTTGCCGACGACGCCGCCCTCGAGATCGTCGCTGATCGGCCCGTCATAGACGATGCAGCCCTTGGCGCCGCGCTTCAAGACGATGGTGGCCGGCGACAGCGAGCGGATCGCTTTCAGCGCGCTCAGGCAATCGTCGGCGCCGGAGGCGATCATGATCTCCTCCTCGGTGCCGACGATGAGGTCGCAATCGGGCAGCACCGTCTTCAGCTGCGCCGAGACGCGGTCGGACTTGACATAGCGCTCGAAGCCCTCGGCATGACCGGCAAGGCCCCAGAGGTTCGGGCGGTAGTCGATGTCGAACACCACCTTGCCGCCCTTGGCCTTCATCAAACGGATCGCCTTGCGCTGCGCGGCATCGGTGTTGGGGCGGGAGAAATGCGTGCCGGTAACGACGACCGCGCGGGCCGAGGCAATAAACGCTTCGTCGATGTCCTCTTCCGCGAGCGCCATGTCGGCGCAGTCGGAACGGTAGAAGATCATCGGCGAGACGCCTTCGTCCTCGACGGAAAGCAGCACCAGCGCCGTCAGCCGCTCCTTGTCGGTCTTCAAGCCGTCGACCGAGACGCCTTCACGCTTGAGCTGCTCGCGGATGAAGCGGCCCATCTGCTCGTCGCCGACGCGGGTGAGCAGCGCCGAGCGCAGGCCGAGCCTCGCCGTGCCGACGGAAATATTGGCCGGGCAGCCGCCGACCGATTTGGCGAAGGAGGTGATGTCTTCCAGCCGCGAGCCGATCTGCTGGCCGTAGAGATCGACCGAGGCGCGGCCGATCGTGATGACGTCGAGCGGCGGATATTTCGCTTCCACGGCTTCGCCCATTCGAACCTCCCATCGGCCTTGTTGTGCAGAGCAACGTTTTGGGCAGCACGCGCGAGCGGCGTGGTGCCGTCAATATGAAATAATAATTCCAATCCATAGTCAATATGGAATGAGTGTTCCCGGATGGAAAAACCACCGGTGCGAGACAGCTCAGGCCTTGCGCCTGCGGCTTGCGTCACGCCGCTTCTCGCCGACGGCGACGGTCAACGCCATGGCAAGCGCCATCGTCGCCGAGATCGAGCGGAAGCCGCCGAAATCGGCCTCGGCGACCTCGAACCAGATCTTGGCGAACTGGGCGAGCGGCGAGAACGAACTGTCGGTGATGGCGACGATCGGCACGCCTTGCTCGGCGATCGAGCGCGTCTCCTCGATGGTCGCGGGCGCGTAAGGCGAGAAGCTGATGGCGATGACGGCATCGCGCGGCGTGGCAAAGCCGATCATCTCCGCATTCAAGCCCGCGGCCGATTCCACCAGCTGGTTGCGGATCTTGAGCTTGCCTAGCGCGTAGGCGATGTAGGACGCGACCGGGTAGGAGCGGCGCTTGGCCAGCACATAGATGGTCTCGGCCTTGGCCAGAAGCGTGACCGCTTGCTCGAAATGCGCATCGTTCAAGGCGCGCGAAATGTCGCTCAGCGAGGTGCTGGCGGCGGCGACGAAGCCGTCGAAGATCGCCCGGTAGCCGCCCCCTTCCTCGGCCTTGGCGCGCAGTGCCGCCAATCGCTCGTCATAAGAGGAATTGCGCTCGCGCAGGCGCTCGCGAAAAACCTGCTGCAGGCTGGTGAAGCCGTCGAAGCCGAGCTGCTGGGCAAAGCGGATCAGCGTCGAGGGCTGGACGCCGGCCGAGGCGGCGATGCTGGCAGCGGTGCCGAAAGCGATGTCGTCGGGGTTGTCGAGCGCGTAGGCGGCGATCTGGGCGATCCGTTTGGGCAGGCTCGCGCGCCGCTCCAGGATCGTCGTGCGCAACGTCTCGAAATCGCGAGGCACCCGTTCGTCCATCGTCGCTCCGCCCACGGCCATATTGAGGTTCTCTCTCCTGCCTCATCATAGCGAGTTCACGCAAGAACACCATAAAAAATGATTTGGACGTTCCATTCTCAGGCGAAATGGATTAATTCGTCCATACGAACCTCTTCCCATCACGGTTCCGCGTTTCGCGGAACCGTTCTATCTGTTTATCGACGCAATTCCGGACGGAAAACCGCTTCGCACTTTTCCTGGAATTGCTCTAGCGCGGAGACAATCGACATGGTCGGAGTGGGCCTCATCGGCACGGGCTTCATGGGCAAGTGCCACGCCATCGCCTGGAACGCGGTCGGCACCGTCTTTCCCGATGTGGACAAGCCGAAGCTTGTGCATCTCGGCGAGGTCAATGACGAGTTGGCCAGGCGCAAGGCCGGCGAGTTCGGCTTCGCTCGAGGCTCGGGCGACTGGCGCGCCGTCGTCAACGATCCGGAGGTCGATGTCGTCTCGCTGACCACGCCCAACCAGTTCCATCCGGAAATGGCGATCGCCGTCCTCGAAGCCGGCAAGCATCTATGGTGCGAGAAGCCGATGGCGCCGAGTTTTGTCGAGGCCGAGGCCATGGCGAAGGCTGCCAAGAAGTCCGGCAAGGCCGCCGTGCTCGGCTACAACTACATCCAGAACCCGGCCATCCGCCATATCGGCGCGCTGCTCGAGGAAAAGATCATCGGCGACGTCAATCTCGTGCGCATCGAGATGGACGAGGATTTCATGGCCGACCCCGACGCGCTGTTCTTCTGGAAGCATGAGGCGTCTTCGGGCTATGGCGCGCTCGACGATTTCGCCGTGCATCCGCTGTCGCTGATCAAGGTGCTGTTCGGCCGCGTCGCCCGCGTCATGTGCGACATGGCGAAACCCTATGCCGACCGCAAGGTCGCGAGCGGCGGCCGCCGCGCGGTTGAGACCTACGATATCGCCAGCGTGCTGATGCATCTCGAAAACGGCGTCGCCGGCACGCTGCTGGTCAACCGCTCGGCCTGGGGCCGCAAGGGCCGCATCGCCATCCAGATCTTTGGCTCGAAAGGCTCGATCCTCTACGACCAGGAGCGGATGAACGAGTTCCAGCTTTACCTCACCGCCGACCGGCCGACCGAGCAGGGCTACCGCACGATCCTGGTGGCGCCGCACCACAAGCCCTACGATTCCTTCTTGCCGGCGCCTGGCCACGGCCTCGGCTTCAACGACCTCAAGATGATCGAATGCCGCGAATTGCTGATGCGGATCGCCGGCAAGCCGGCACGAATCATCGACTTCGAAGAAGGGCTGGAGATCGAACGCACCGTGCATGCGATGGCGCGCTCATTCCAAGAACAGCGCTGGGTGGATGTGAGGTAAATCGGGCTGTCGTCAGGTGCCGGCGGTCGATGCGTTGATCTCCCAGCCTTCTACCCAAAGCTGCCGCAATCGGTCACCTTCGCCCTTGAACCATAGGCCTGCCGGTCGGCAATCCTCGATCCGGTCGCTGCGGAAATTGCGGATGGCCTGGCGCAGCTCGCACCAGGCGACGATGTTGGCGGTCTCGGCGTAATAGATCAGAGCCACCGGGCGGATGATGCGCTGCGTGGCCCGACCAGCCTCGTCGCGATAGGAAAGGTCGAGCTTCTCCTCGTCGCGGATGGCGCGCCGCACCAACGCGAGATCGACCGCCGAGGCAGAGGGTGCCGCAAAACCCCAGGCATGGAGCGCGTTGGCGTCGAGCGTCTGCCGCAAGGGCGGCGGCACCGCGCCGGCGATCTTGGCGCCGACGCGTTTTGCCGCCTGCTTGAGCTCGTCGTCGCCGGTGCGCTCGAGCAGCGCCAGCGACAGCACGATCGCCTCCATCTCCTCGATGGAAAACATCAGCGGCGGCAGGTCGAAACCGGGGCGCAGGATATAGCCGATGCCGCGCCCGCCCTCGATCGGCACGCGCATCGCCTGAAGTGCCGCGATGTCGCGATAGACCGAGCGCACCGTCACTTCCAGCCGCTCGGCGATCGTCGCCGCGGTCACCGGTTTTTTGGCCAGCCGCAGGATCTGGATGATCTCGAACAGGCGCGAGGCCTTGCGCATTTCCTCACCCGGCTGAAACGCAACTGACACACCCTCGTCAGTTGGGATGACCTATAGGGCCGCCTACCCGCTTGAAAATCAACAGATTCCTTGGCGGTTTGACCGACAGGATGACAGGCAACTGACATGAGTTACACCGAAAACCTTTGGCTTTTCTTCGTCCTGCTGTTCGGCATCATCGCCGTTCCGGGCATGGACATGCTGTTCGTGCTGGCCAATGCGCTGACCGGCGGACGCGACAGAGGGCTTGCGGCGACCGGCGGCATCATGCTGGGCGGCGCAGTGCATACGCTGAACGGCGCGATCGGCGTCGGGCTGCTGATGCATTTCGTGCCGGTCCTGTTCAAGCCGCTGCTGATCGCCGGCGCCGCTTGCATGGCCTATATCGGCGTTTCGCTGATGCGCAGCTCGATCACCGTCGGCCATGACGGGCCCGCTGGCAGCCGCTCCGCCTGGAAGGCTTTTCGCCAAGGACTGGTCATCTGCCTGATCAATCCCAAGGCCTATCTCTTCATCCTGGCCGTCTATCCGCAGTTCCTGAAGCCGGCTTACGGTCCGATCTGGATGCAGGCGACGGTCATGGGACTGCTGACGGTCGCCACCCAGGCAGGAATCTATGGCGGGCTCGCCATCACCGCCGGCCGCAGCCGGGCGCTGCTGATCGACAATCCGCAAGCGACCATCCTTGCCGGCAGGGCAGCCGGATTGCTGCTGTTCGCGGTCTCGGTGTTCACCGCGTGGGAGGGGTTGAGGGCGGCGTAAACGCCGCCCCCAGCCATAGCTGTCAGGCGGCGCCCTGACGGCTGGCGAGCATTTCGCGCTTCACCGACCGGCGCCACTCGACTGCGCCGGCAAGGCCGTGCAGCACGGTCTCGGTGGTCGCCCAGTCGATGCAGCCGTCGGTGATGCTCTGGCCGTAGGTGAGCGGCTTGCCGGGGACGACGTCCTGGCGGCCGGCAACGAGATTGCTCTCGATCATGACGCCGATAATGCGCTCGTCGCCCGCCGCAACCTGCCCCGCCACATCATGCGCGACCCTCAGCTGGTTCTCAGGCTTCTTGCCGCTGTTGGCGTGGCTGACATCGATCATCAGCCGCGGCGCGACGCCGATGCGAGCGAGCTCCGCAGCGGCGGCCGCGACACTGTCCGCATCGAAGTTGGGCACGACGCCGCCGCGCAGGATAACGTGGCAGTCCTCGTTGCCGGTGGTCGCGGCAATGGCGCTGCGGCCGCCCTTGGTCACCGCCATGAAATGATGCGGCTGGGCGGCCGACTTCACCGCCTCGGCGGCGATCCTGAGATTGCCGTCGGTGCCGTTCTTGAAGCCGACCGGACAGGAGAGGCCCGACGCCAGCTCGCGGTGGATCTGGCTTTCGGTCGTGCGCGCGCCGATCGCACCCCAGGCGACGAGGTCGGCGATGTATTGCGGCGTCGTCATGTCGAGGAACTCGGTCGCCGCCGGCAGGCCGAGATTGTTGACGGCGGAGAGCACGTTGCGCGCCATGCGCAAGCCCTTGTCGATGTTGAAGCTGCCGTCGAGGTCAGGATCGTTGATCAGGCCCTTCCAGCCGACCGTGGTGCGCGGCTTTTCAAAATAGACGCGCATGACGATCTCGAGCCGGTCGGCCAGGGCCTCGCGCAGCGCCGCCAGACGGCTGGCGTAGTCCACGGCGGCGACCGGATCGTGGATGGAACAAGGGCCGACGATGACTACCAGTCGATCGTCGGCCCCCGACAGGATGGAATGGATGGCGTTGCGCGAGGCGGCAACGGTGCGCGTCGCCGTCAGCGAGCGCGGTATCTCGCGCATCACCTCGTCCGGCGTGCTCAGGACTTTGAGTTCCTTGACCCGAAGGTCGTCTGTGGTGGTCAACACGGCTTTCTGCTCCTGGTTAGGAGACCTGCCGGCTGAAACGAAAAAGCCGCCAGGTCTGGCGGCTTTTCGGATTTAGATGCTGCAATCTTCAGATCGAGCGCAATCCTCCCGCCGCCAGCGAGCTGTCGTAATAAAAGTACCAAAACGAGGCGGTCAGGTGGATCATGCGGCTCATATAGTCGATGCCGAGGCTCTTGTCACTACTCGCCGATGACCCCAGCGATGTTCTGGTCGTAGTCGACCAGCGAGCCGGTCATGACGCCGGCCTGCGGGCTCAGCATATAGGTGATCAGCCGGGCAAGCTGGGCCGGCTTGACCAGCTGGCCCATCGGCTGCGCGGCCTCGGCCTTTTCCAGCCAGTCGTCCGGTGCGTCGTGCCACTTCTTCTGCACGATCGCCTCGCCTTCGGTGTCCATCCAGCCGGGCAGCACGGCGTTGCAGCGGATGCGGTTTCGCCGATAAGAGCTGGCGACATTCTTGGTCAGCGTCATCAGCGCGCCCTTGCTGGTCGAATAGGGCGTGAGGAAGGACTGGCCGGAATGCGCCGACATCGACAGCACGTTGACGATCGAGCCCGGCGCCTTGCGCTCCAGAAGATGCGCGACCAGGCCCTGCATCAGGAAGAACGGGCCGCGCACGTTGGTGTCGAAGATCTGGTCGAACAGCTCCTCGGTGGTTTCGACCAGCGAGCCGCGCGCCGAGGTGGCGGCGGCGTTGACCAGCGCGTTCAAGGTGCCGAAATGCGCGAGTGCCGTTGCGACGGCGCGCTTGCAGTCGGCGACCTTGGCGACGTCGGCGCTGATGAAGATGGCGTCGACGCCGCTCTTCTTGAGCGCTGCGACAGCCTTGTCGCCCTTCTCCTGCGAGCGGCCGACGAGCGCCAGCGCGCGGCAGCCCTCATCGGCCAAGGCTTCAGCGACCGCGAAGCCGATGCCTTGCGCGCCGCCGGTGACGATGGCGCGCGTTTCTGAATTGCGACCGGCCAAACCGTTCATCGCTCTGCTCCTGTAATCGAATTCAAACGTTCAATCGACGCGAACGGTCTTGCCGGTCTTGGCCGATTGGAGCGCGGCGTCCGCAAGCTTCAGCGCAACGAGACCATCCTTGCCGCTCGGCGCCGCCTTCTTGCCCGCGGTTGCAGCAGCGATGAAAGCCGCGATCTCGTTGGCATAGGCGTCGATGTAGCGGGTCATGAAGAAGTCGTGCAGCGGCGGGCGCGTGTAGCCCTTGTCGTTGGCGAGCTCGATCGACACCGGCCGCTGGTTCTCGGCCGCGACCATGCCTTTCGAGCCATGCACCTCGATGCGCTGGTCGTAGCCATAGGTGGCGCGGCGCGAGTTGGAGATGACGGCCTGCTTACCGGACGCGGTTTCGAGGATAACGCTGACCGAGTCGAAATCGCCGGCATCGCCGATCTTCTTGTCGACCAGCACCGAGGCATGGGCGCTCACAGCAACCGGCTCCTCGCCGAGCAGGAAGCGAGCCATGTCGAAGTCGTGGATGGTCATGTCGCGAAAGATGCCGCCGGAGCGGGCGATGTAGTCGAGCGGCGGGGCGCCGGGATCGCGGGACGTGATGGTGACCATCTCGACCGCGCCGATGGCGCCGTCGTCGATCGCCTTGCGGACGGCGGCGAAATGCGGATCGAAGCGGCGGTTGAAGCCGACCATCAGCGTCGCATTGGCCTTCTCGACCACGGCCAGGCACTGCTCGACGCGCTTGACGTCGAGGTCGATCGGCTTCTCGCAGAAGATCGCCTTGCCGGCCTTGGCGAAGCGTTCGATGAGATCGGCATGGGTGTCGGTCGGGGTGCAGATGATGACGGCGTCGATGTCCTTGGCCTGCTCGATGGCGTCGATCGTGCGCACCTCGGCGCCGTAGGCGGAGGCGAGTTCCGTCGCCGCTTTCTCGAAGGCATCGGCCACGGCCACCAGCTTGGCCTGCGGGTTGGAGGCGACGGCGCGGGCATGCACCTTGCCGATACGGCCGGCGCCGAGAAGAGCGAAGCGGAGAGTCATGGAATGTCCTTTGAGGGTGGTTCTAAGACATGTCCGCGCCTCCCGGCGCGGACGATTTTGGTTGGTCCCGTCGTGACGCCCGTCAGGCGGCCTGGAGCTCCGCCTGCCCGGTCTTGGCGCCGGTGATGTAGGCGACGATGTCGTTGCCGTCGGTGTCCTGCTTGAGCAAATTGGCGACGATACGGCCGCGCCTGAAGACGACGATGCGATCGACCAGGTCGAACACCTGGCGCATGTTGTGGCTGATCAGGATCAGCGGCTCGCCGTTCTCCTTCAGCGTGCGGATAATGTTCTCGACCTGCGCGGTTTCCTGCACGCCGAGCGCCGCCGTCGGCTCGTCCATGATGATGAGCTTGGAGGCGAAGGTCGCGGTCCTGGCGATCGCCACGCACTGGCGCTGGCCGCCGGACATGTGGCGGATGGTACTGGACAAGTTGGGGATCTTCACCGCCGTGCGGACAAGTGCTGCCTCGGTCGCCTTGCGCATGGCCTTGCGGTCGAGGATCGAGAACGGGCCGAGGTTGAACAGCACCTTCTCGCGGCCGAGGAAGAGGTTCGACGGCACATCGAGGTCGTCGGCCAGAGCGAGGTTCTGGAACACGGTTTCGATGCCCGCCTCGCGCGCCTCGATCGGCCCGGCGAAGTTCACTTCCTTGCCGTCGAACCAGATCTTGCCGTCGGTGCGCTGCTCGACGCCGGTGATCTGGCGCACGAAGGTCGACTTGCCGGCGCCGTTGTCGCCCATGATGGCGACATGCTCGCCCTTGCGCAGCTCGAAATTCGCCTCCTGCAGCGCGTGCACGCCGCCATAGTGCTTGGTGAGGTTTTCGGTCTTCAGAACGATGTCGGACATGGTCAAGCTCCTATCGCCCGGCGGCGCTGGCGCCATTGATCGAGAACGACTGCGCCGACGATGATGACGCCCTTGACCATCTCCTGGTAGTAGGCGTCGAGGCGCAGGAAGGTGAAGCCGGAGATGATGACGCCGAAGATCAGCGAGCCGATCACGGTGCCGATGATAGACCCGCGGCCGCCCGAGAGCGAGACGCCGCCGATGACAGCCATGGCGATGGCGTCGAGTTCGTACATCACGCCCATGCCGGCCTGGGCGGTAAGGTTCTTGGAGGAGAGCACCACGGCGGCGATCGAGGCGAGGATGCCGGCGATGACATAGACCAGCACCTTGTGGTTGGCGATCTTGATGCCGGACATGCGCGCGGCGTCCTCGTTGGAGCCAATGGCGTAGCAGTGCTTGCCGTACCTCGTGTAGCTCAGGATGAGCTGGAACAGGATCGCCAAGGAAATGAAGATGATGACCGGCATCAGGCCCTTGCCTATTGCCGCGAAGCTGTCGGTCGGAAACGATATCGGCTGGCCCTTCGACCACCATTTGGCGATGCCGCGCGCGGTGACCATCATGCCGAGCGTGGCGATGAAGGGCGGGATGCGCGTGTAGGCGATCAGCGCACCATTGACTAGGCCGGCGACGAGGCCGCAGGCGATGGCGACCAGCAGCGGCACGATCACCGGCAGATCGGTCCAGCCCTGCGCGAGGAACATCGCCTTAGGGTTGGGGTTGCCATTGACCGTCGCTACCTGGGCAAAGCTCATGGCGATCATCGCGGTCGCACCCACGATCGAACCCGAGGACAGGTCGATGCCACCGCTGATGATGACTTGCGTCACGCCGATGGCGATAATGCCGACGATCGACACCTGCAGGATGATGATCTGCAGGCGGGCCTCGTTGAAGATCCCACTGACATTTTCACGGGTGTTGAAGAGGAAGCTGTCGCCAAGAAAGACCCGGCCGATCAATTCGAAGATGACGACGAGAATGACCAGCGCCAGGAAAACGTTGAACTCAGCCGGCCATGCGCGCTTCTTCGCGTCGTAGGTCAGCCCGCCGACGCCATGAGATGTCTGTGCCACGTCTTTTTCCTCCGTCGGCCGCGTTCGCCCTCCCGCCCGCTCGGGCGGTGAGGGAAAATAGGGAGCGGCGCTGTGTTGTGCTTTGATGCGCCGCTCCGTTACCGTATTGCAGGCCTCAGTTCTTCTTCAGGAACTTGTCGATATTCGCCGGGGTGACGAGCTGGAACGGGATATAGACCTTGTGTTCCACCTTCTCGCCCTTGGCGAGCTTCAGCGCGGCGTCGAGGGCACCGGCGCCCTGGCCGGCAGCGTCCTGGAAGACACTTACATCGAGATCGCCCGCCTGCATTGCAGCCAGCGCGTCCTGAGTGGCGTCGACGCCGCCGACCACGACCGACTTCATGTCGATGTTGGCGGCCTTCATCGCCTGGATGGCGCCGATGGCGCTTTCGTCGTTGTTGGCGATGACGCCGTCGAACGGCTTGCCGGACGACAGCCAGTTGGTCATCAGGTTCTGCGCCTCGTCACGCTTCCAGTTCGAGGTCTGCTTGTCGATGATCTTGATGAAGTTGCAGTCCGGCGTTGCGATCACTTCCTCGATGTCCTTGGTGCGCTGCACCGCGGCCTGGTTCGAAAGCTCGCCCATGATCACGTAGACATTGGCTTCCTTCTTGCCGGCTTCCTTGAACAGGCGGCAGGCTTCCTTGGTCTCGAGCGTGCCGGATTCGGCTTCGTTCGAGGCGACGAAGGCCTGGTTGTCGGGCAGCTTGTCGACATTGACCGGCTCGCGGTTGACATAGACCAGCGGGATCTTGGCCGCGGCGGCCGCGTCCGACATCGCCTGGGTGGCCGAGGTGTCGACCGGGTTGACGATGATGGCGTCGACGCCCGAAGCGGCGAAGTTCTTGATCTGGTCGAGCTGCTTGGCGACGTCGTTCTGAGCGTCCTCGACCTGCAGCTGGACGCCATCCATGGTCTTAGCCTGTGCGATCATGCCGTTGCGCAGCACGGTCAGGAAATTGTCGTCGAAAAGAGCCATCGAAACGCCGATCTTGGCGGCGAACGCGGACGAACTCATCAGCGCCGATAGCGCGACGCCCAAAAGCAGTTTCTTCATTTTAGTTTCTCCTCCACTTGGTGTCCGGCTGCACCGATTGAACCGGAATCCCCGATTTTCCCGGGGAATCTCTCCCTATGGCCATTCCGACGGCGTCTTCCCTGCGCGAATGGAACGCATGGTCCTCTGTTTGAAACAGATGTTCCGGAACGAAAGAACCAAAACACCCAGTTGGTGAAATATTTATTCCATTTCGCTTGTGGCCGTCAAGGGAGATTCGGAATGGACATGCCGGTTTTTCGATCCTGACAGGCGTGCGGCACCCTCCGTGGCCGGGCACGCGAGCGTTCCACGACGGAATCCTGGGCGAATTCCCGCCGCGAAAGAATTCCATCCGTCTGATGGATCACATCATTCCTGCCGGCGGCGGCTCAAATGTTTTCCGGCAGATAGATGTCGAAGGGGAGAAAAGTCTGGCCAGGCGCATTGGCGGCGCCGCTCTCGATGGCATGCGCCATCAGCGCCACAAGCTCGCGGCAAAGCGCCGTGAGCGGCGTCGAGATGACCATGGTGAGGATGTTGTCGGCAAGTGCCGCGCGCGACTCGGCGTTGATCTCGTTGCAGATGACCACCGGCATGTTTGCCGGCTTTGCCGCCCGCAGCGCCGCGACCGCGCCTTCCATGCCGCCGCCGGCGACATAGCAGCCGGCAAGGTCCGGATGCAGGGCCAGAAGATCGAGCATCGCATCATGCGTCACCTGGTTGGCTTCCAGGTTGACCAGCGTCTCCATCACGCTGAAGTCCGGCGCATGCTCGCGAAAATAGGAGCGGAAGCCGATCTCGCGCAGCTCATGGCCGTGGAAGCGGTGGCTGCCGACGAACAGCGCGACCTTGCCGGGCTTCTTGGCCGCCTTGGCGATCATCCAGGCCGCGGTGCGCCCGACCTTGCGGTTGTCGAGACCGACATAGCCCTCGCGAATGCCGGCAGCGAAGTCGGACAGCAGCGAGAAGACCGGCTGCCCCCTCGCCTTCAGCGCCTCCACCACCGCCGTCAGCGTCGGATGGTCCGGGCCGACGACGGCGATGGCCCTGGATTTCGCCGCCAGCCTGCGCATCTGGGCGGCGATCTCGTCGGGCGCCAGCGAAGCGGCGAAGTCGATCGTCGCGGTGCCGCGGAAGCGCTGCGACTGCGAAACTGCCGTTTCCAGTTCCCGCGCGAAATCGCCGTAGAAGACATCATTGCCCCGCAGCAGCAGGAAACCGAGGCGATACTCCGGCAATTCCTGGCGCATGCGCTGCTTGATGAGGCCGGCGGCGTGATAGCCGATATCGGTCGCGGCCTCGTAAACCCGACGCGCCGTTTCCTCGCGTACCGGCAAGCGGTTGTTCAGCACCCTGTCGACGGTGGCGACACTGAAACCGGAAACGCGCGCGAGATCGGTGATTGTCGGCCGCTTTGCCATGAATGCTCCATCGTCTGCCCGACTCAGGATAGCTCATTCTGATAGGAAATGATAGAAACTATCTTTGTGACGTTGAGACTATCATGATGTAGCGCTATGGTGAAGTGGAAGCCAGCCATGCGCGAACCCGGCACCGCCGAGGGCCATTCGCCAAGTGCTGATGGAGGAACCCGCAATGACGGCAATCACGTCTCCGGCATTGTCCGGACGCGACTACAGCCTGACCGGCCGTGACGCCAAACTCGCGATCGAGAACGGGCTTTCGGCGGCCGAGTGGTATCACACCGATATCCCGCGCAAGCAAATGAAGGAGCTGATGCA
Source organism: Mesorhizobium silamurunense (assembly GCF_014843825.1). Taxonomy (GTDB): domain Bacteria; phylum Pseudomonadota; class Alphaproteobacteria; order Rhizobiales; family Rhizobiaceae; genus Mesorhizobium; species Mesorhizobium silamurunense. The sequence goes on along the minus strand of NZ_JHQR01000073.1, from coordinate 13,738 downwards.
GCGCTCCGACCAGCCGGCGATCCGCGACACCATCATCTGGCTCGGCGCGCTGATCCTCAGCGGCGCGGGCAGCGCCTGGTTCTGGGACAGCTGGTGGTGCGTGCCGTTCTTCTTCGTCTATGGCACGCTCTACGGCTCCTCGACCGATTCTCGCTGGCATGAATGCGGCCACGGCACGGCCTTCCGCACCCAGTGGATGAACGATGCCGTCTACCAGCTCGCCTGCTTCATGATCATGCGCAATCCGGTGACATGGCGCTGGAGCCACACGCGCCACCACACCGACACCGTCATCGTCGGACGCGATCCGGAGATCGCCGTCATGCGGCCGCCGGACCTTGTGCGCGTGGTCCTGAATTTCTTCGGCGTCCTCGACGCCTGGCACGCGATGGTCGACATGGTGCGCAATGCCGCCGGCGTCATCAGCGCCGCGGAAAAGACCTTCATTCCGGAACAGGAGCAGCCGAAGGCCATCCGCGTCGCCCGCATCTGGCTCGCCATCTATGTCGCGACCATCGCGCTGGCGCTCTATCTGCATTCGTGGCTGCCGCTGATGCTCGTCGGCCTGCCCCGTCTCTACGGCGCCTGGCATCACGTCATGACTGGCCTGCTGCAGCATGGCGGTCTCGCCGACAATGTCATCGACCACCGCCTGAACAGCCGCACGGTGCTGATAAATCCGATAAGCCGGTTCATCTACTGGAATATGAACTACCATGTGGAGCACCACATGTTCCCGATGGTGCCTTATCACGCGTTGCCGAAGCTGCACGAGATGATCAAGCACGACCTGCCGGCGCCGACGCCGTCGATCCTGGCCGGCTATCGCGAGATGATCCCGACCTTCCTGCGCCAGCTGCGCAACGAGGATTATTTCATCAAGCGCGAGCTGCCGCCGACGGCAAAGCCCTATCGGGAAGAGCTGCACAGCGACAATCCGGTGGCGGCCGCGGCCGAGTGACCGGTCGAAACGCAAGCTGGCAATAAATCTTCGCTGGAGGACGACATGAGCGATTGGGTCGAGGCCTGCGCGGCCGGAGACATCGACGAAGAGGACGTGATGCGGTTCGATCACGCCGGCCGCACTTATGCCATCTACCGCAGTCCGGACGACGAGTATTTCGCGACCGACGGCCTGTGCTCGCATGAGAAGGTGCATCTGGCCGACGGGCTGGTGATGGACGACACCATCGAATGCCCGAAGCACAATGGCCGCTTCAACTACAAGACCGGCGACGCGCGTGGCGCGCCGGTCTGCGTCAACCTCAAGACCTATCCTGTCAAGGTCGACGCCGGCAAAGTCCTCATTCAGGTCGGGTGAAGGCGATGACGGGCGGAATGGTGATCATCGGCGCCGGCGAATGCGGCGGGCGGGCAGCACTTGCCCTGCGCGATCTCGGCTATGAAGGACCGGTGACCCTGGTGGGCGACGAGCCGCATCTGCCTTATGAGCGGCCACCGCTGTCGAAAGAGGCGATGACCGGCGAGGCGCCGCTTATCAAGGCGATCGCCAGCGACGAGCTTCTGGCCGAACGGTCGATCCGCCACATCCATTCCGTCCGGGCCGTTGCGATCGATCGCGCCGGGCATGCGGTGAGCCTCTCCGACAGCTCTTCCCTTTCTTACGACAAGCTGCTGCTCGCGACCGGATCCTTGCCGCGCAAGCTGCCGATGCCGGGTCTTGGCGGACGTTGCGTTTATCTCAGGACCTTCAACGACGCGCTCGCCATCCGCGCCCATCTCAAGCCTGAGAACCGCGTCGCCATCATCGGCGGGGGCTTCATCGGCCTCGAGCTTGCCGCTTCGGCGCGCAAGCTTGGCGCCACGGTCACCGTCATCGAAGCGCAGCCCCGCATCCTGATGCGCGGCGTGCCGGCCGAGATCGCCGAAATCATCCACAAGGCGCATGAAGCCGAAGGCGTGAACGTGCTTACCGGCCAGGGCATCACCGCGATTGCCGACGATGGCGCCGAGGTTCGCATCACGCTTGCCGGCGGGCAGGAAGTCGTCGCCGATCTCGCGGTGATCGGCATCGGCGCCGTGCCGGTGACGGCGCTCGCCGCCGACGCGGGCCTGGCGATCGACAACGGTATTGCCGTCGACGGCACGCTGCGCACCGAGGACCCTGATATCTTCGCCGCCGGCGACTGCTGCTCGTTCCCGCTCGCCGTCTATGGCGGCCGGCGCGTACGGCTGGAAGCCTGGCGCAACGCGCAGGAGCAGGGCGCGCTTGCGGCGACGAACATGCTCGGCGCCAACGAGGCGCATGCCGCCGTGCCGTGGTTCTGGTCGGATCAGTACGGGCTCACGCTGCAGATCGCCGGGCTTTCCGATGAGGGCCGCTCGATCGTGCGGCGCGACCTCGACGACGGCGCCTTCATCCTGTTCCATCTGGCCGAGGACGGACGGCTGGTCGCGGCCAGCGGCATCGGCCCCGGCAATGCGGTGGCGCGCGACATCCGCCTGGCGGAGATGCTGATCGCGAAACGGGCGACGCCGGCGCCGGACGCGCTCGGATCGCAAACGGTCAAGCTGAAGTCGCTGCTGGCGGCCTGAGCCGCGCTATCAGCCAGTCAAAGGTGAGGGACAAAGATGGCACGCAACAGACCGACCGTCGCCGATCTGCAGGCGCTGAAAGGCAAGCGGCAGCTTTCGAAGCTTCGCGTTTTCTCGCTGGAGGAGGCCGAGGCCGCCGAGCGCGCCGGCATCGACATCATCTCCGTCCCCTATGATCTCATGTTCGATCCCCGCTTTCGCGACGCGGCGCCCACCTGCTTTGCCATTCCCGGTGACGAACGCATCAAGCTGGGCGCTACCACAAACGAGATCCTGCGCATGGCGGTCAAGCTGCGCGCGGCGAGCGCCGACGCCATGTACTGCTCGGCCAGCCTGCAGACCATCCGCCGCCTGCGCGACGAGCACATTCCGGTCTGCGGTCATGTCGGGCTCATCCCAGCGCACGCGACCTGGACGGGCGGCTTCAAGGCGGTCGGCAAGACGGCCGAGAGCGCTGCCTTCGTGTGGAAGCAGGTAAAGGATCTCGAAGCGGCCGGCGCCTTCGCAGCCGAGATCGAGGTGGTGCCGGCGAGCGTCGCAGGCGCGATCTCACGGCGCACGCCGCTGATCATGATTTCGATGGGCGCCGGTGCCGGGTGCGATGCACAATATCTGTTCTCGGAAGACGTGCTCGGCAGCAATCGCGGCCATTATCCGCGCCATGCCAGGCGCTACCGCGACTTCGCGGCCGAATTCGATCGGCTGCAGAGCGAGCGCATCGCCGCCTTTCGCGAATATGCCGAAGACATCCAGTCCGGCGCCTATCCGGAGCCGCGCCACATGGTCGAGGCGGATGCCGAGGAAATGCGCAAGTTCGAGGCGTTTCTCGCATCGGAAGGCTACTGAGCGACCTGGCTCAGCCCGCTAGAACAGCGCCTTCAGCTCGTCGAGCTTGTCGTTGACCAGCCAGCCGTAATAGTTCTCTTCGGGCAGCTTTTCCGGTTCCCCGGCGGCGCGGCGCTTCTCGTTCTCGGCCTTGAGCGCATAGGCGCGCTGCTCGGGATTGCCGACATTGTAGAGCGTGGCGGTCAGGCCCGGATTGTGCGAGATGTCGAAGCCGGCGATACTCCGGTAGGCATCGATCGACTTCCTGATGGTCGCCGCGACGTAAGGCAGCGTGAGGTCCGGATCCATGATGGTCTTGTAGACCGCGTTCGGATCGTTGACGTCGAGCTCGGGCAGGCCGGAGACCTTGTGCACGAGATCGCTCATCTGCAGCGCCGTCAGCGGGTTGAGCTGGCCGAGCCCAAATGTCTGGCCGGCATAGTAGGGCTGGAAGAAAGTGGCGCCGAATCGGTCGTTGGGGAAGCTGGTCCCGCCGACGGTCTTGCCGCGGAAGGAGTGGTTCCACACCTGCTCGCGGCATTCCCAAAGATCGTAGCTGTCGTCCGTGGCGGCGCATTTCCTGAATTCCGGCCGCTGGACGAAATCGCTGACGTCCTCGCCGTCATAGGCGAAGGTCAGCTTGCTCGACAGATACGACATCGCCTTGACGTAGTAGGTCTGCAGCCGGTCGTAGGCGTCGACATTATAGGTGTGTTCGCCGACGATGGCGCCGACGATATGCATCGGATCGATGCCATAGGCGGCCGCCACTTTCCTGATCTTGGCGCGAAGCTCGGCATCATTGTGCAGCAGCGCGTAGACCTTGCGATACTTGGCCTGGAAGGTGGTGTTGGTGGCCTGGGTGCGCCGGCTGGAGGCGCCGGGGATATCCGGCTGCACGCCGTTGCGATTGCCTGGCGGCACCATGGTTGCGGCATCGGCCGTTGCCAGCGCCGCGGCCAATGCCAGGCCAACAAAAAGAAGTATGCGTTTCTTCATCCGCCGCCGCCTTTAAAGCATGTCTCCCGAAAGTGGGACCGGTTTCGGAACAAAGACATGCTTGAAATCAAATACTTAAAGCAGGTCGCGTGAATCTTCTTTCACGCGACACGCTTTAAGTCGGGCGGCAAACTAGGTAAAGCGCGCGGGAGAGTCGAGACAAGCAAGCCCCTCGCCCGAACAAAAGGTGGCCAGATGGTACCATCTGGCCACACATCACCGGATTGCCGGCTTTGCCCTCAAAGGATGAACCGCGACAGATCGGTGTTCCGCGACAGATCGCCGACATGCTTCTGCACGTAGTCGGCATCGATGGTGACCGCCGTGCCGTGGCGGTCCGGCGCGTCGTAGGAAATCTCGTCCAGCACTCGCTCCATCACCGTCTGCAGGCGTCTGGCACCGATATTCTCGACGCTGGCGTTGAGATCGACGGCAATGCCGGCAAGCGAATCGATGGCGTCGTCGGTGAACGTCAACTCGACACCTTCGGTCTTCATCAGCGCGATATACTGCTTGATGAGGCTCGCCTCGGTCTCGGTGAGGATGCGGACGAAGTCCTGCTTCTCCAGCGCGCGCAACTCGACGCGGATCGGCAGGCGGCCCTGCAGCTCGGGCAGCAGGTCCGACGGCTTGGAGACGTGGAATGCGCCCGAGGCGATGAACAGGATGTGGTCGGTCTTGATCGGCCCGTATTTGGTCGCAACCGTCGTGCCTTCGACCAGCGGCAGCAGGTCGCGCTGCACGCCTTCACGTGAAACGCCGGCGCCGATGCCGCCTTCGCGCGAGGCGATCTTGTCGATCTCGTCGATGAAGACGATGCCGTCGTTCTCGGCCGATTCCAGCGCCCGGCGTACCACCTCGTCCTGATCGAGCAGCTTGTCGGACTCGTCATTGACCAGAAGCGCATAGGAATCGCGCACCGTGGTCTTGCGGGCCTTGGTCCTGCGGCCACCCATCGCCTTCGACAGCATGTCGTTGATGTTGAGCACGCCGATATTGGCGCCAGGCATGCCGGGAATCTCGAAGCCCGGCATGCCGCCGGTGCCGGTGTCGGCCACCTCGATCTCGATCTCCTTGTCGTCGAGCTCGCCGTCGCGCAGCCTCTTGCGGAAAGAGTCGCGGGTGGCCGGGCTCGCCGTCTTGCCGACGAGGGCTTCAAGCACGCGCTCCTCGGCATTGACCTGGGCGCGGGCCTTGACGTCCTCGCGCATCTTTTCGCGCGTCAGGCCGATGGCGACCTCGACGAGATCGCGCACGATCTGCTCGACGTCGCGGCCGACATAGCCGACCTCGGTGAATTTGGTGGCCTCGACCTTGACGAAGGGCGCGCCGGCGAGCCGCGCCAGGCGGCGCGAGATCTCGGTCTTGCCGACGCCGGTCGGGCCGATCATCAGGATGTTCTTCGGCATCACCTCTTCGCGCATCTGGCCTTCCAGCTGCTGGCGGCGCCAGCGGTTGCGCAGGGCGATCGCCACGGCGCGCTTGGCGTCCTTCTGGCCGATGATGAAGCGGTCGAGTTCCGAAACGATTTCGCGGGGGGAGAAAGTGCTCATAATACTCAAATTCCACTTTGCCACTGCTTGATGGACTCGAACGGATGCAGCAGCATGATCACGTTGAGCGTCAGATTGTCCCGGATGATGTAGCCCGTGCCGAACTCGAAAATGAGCGCCAGGGCCACGATCACCCATATAGGGAGCTTTCGCGCCATCACAAATCCCAGCACCATGAACAGCGTGTCGGACACCGAGTTGATGACGCTGTCGCCGTAATAGTTGAGAGAGATAGTGCCGGCGCGGTAGCGGTCGATGATGAAGGGGCTGTTTTCCAGGAGTTCCCAGCCGCCTTCGATGAGGACAGCGAAGGCGAGCCTCAGCCCGACCGGCGAGCGCGGGAACAGCGCCCAGGCCAGCGCATAGAACAGGAAGCCGTGGATGATGTGCGAAAAGGTGTACCAGTCGGCGATGTGCTGGGAGTTCTCCGAGCTGTTCACCACGCCATGCCAGAGCTTGACGTAGCCGCAGGTGCAGATCGGCGGATGGCCCATGCCGTAGAGGGCGCCGGCCTGGAAAATGAGCAAGGCGAGCACGAGCAGCAGCCCCATGCGCCAGCTGTCTTCATAGGCCGAGAGCGTCTTGTCCTCGCCAAGCGTGTTCATGCGGTCAGTCCCCCTCTTCTTCGTCGCTTTCGGCCGCATCGACGGCCATCAGCAAGACGTCCCCATATTCCGATTGCCGGCGGCCGATCGGCATGAAACCGGCCTTTTCATAGGCGCGGATGGCGCGGCCGTTGTCGGGATGCGGATCGATGATGACGCGCGGCGCGCCTTCCTCGAACAGCGCTTCGACGAATTGGCGGACGATGGCCGAGCCATGACCGATGCCGACCAGGTCCGGCGGGCCGATCGACAAATCGATGCCCAGCGTGCCGAATGGCTGGTCGGCGTAAGGATGGTCGTCCTCGAGATGCGGATCGTAGCTCTGCAGGTAGGCGATCGGCCTGCCGCCCAGCTCGACAATCAGCGGCTCCACCGAGACCGAATCGATATGCCCGCGGATCTCTGCGATCTCCTTTTGCGGATCGTCCCACCATTCGGCGATATGCGGCTCGGCAAGCCAGCGGGCGATCATCGGCAAGTCCTTTTCGGTGACCGGCCGAAAATCGTAGCTATCTTCCTGTTCGACCATGATCTTTTCCAAAAACCGGGTCCCACTTTTTGGGATCATGGCCGGCTGCCTCAGGCATCGAGCGTTTCGACGACGAAGCTGCTGTTGGTGTAGACGCAAATATCGGCCGCGATCTGCATCGCCTTGCGGGCGATCTCCTCGGCATCCTTGTCGGTGTCCATCAGCGCGCGGGCAGCGGCCAGCGCGTAATTACCGCCGGAGCCGATGGCCATGACGCCGTGTTCGGGCTCGAGCACATCGCCGGTGCCGGTCAGCGCCAGCGAGACCGACTTGTCGGCAACCAGCATCATCGCTTCCAGGCGGCGCAAATAGCGGTCGGTGCGCCAGTCCTTGGCGAGCTCGACGCAGGCGCGCGTCAGCTGGTCCGGATATTGTTCGAGCTTGGCCTCGAGGCGCTCAAGGAGGGTGAAGGCGTCGGCGGTGGCGCCGGCAAAACCGGCAATGACGCTGCCGTCCTTGCCGATGCGGCGCACCTTGCGGGCGTTGCCCTTCATGATGGTCTGGCCAAGGCTGACCTGGCCGTCGCCAGCGATCACAACCTTGTTGCCCTTGCGCACGCTGACGATGGTTGTGGCGTGCATGGTCAGTTCATTCGACATTTCCAGCTCCGATTCGCGCTATCCCTTCGAAAGGCGATTGGCGCGGTACGAGTGACTTTTGACGCCATATGTATGCATGTGGCGGGTGATTGCAAACCGCCTCCGGTAAGGCCGATTCCGCCCGGAATGGCAACTGGCAATCGTCGGATCATGCTGATAGAAGGCTCTCGTTTTCAAGCCCGCGCCTCTAAACAGGACAGACTGATGCCGCCCCGTTCCGCAGAAATCAGCCGCAAGACCAAGGAAACCGAGATTTCCGTGTCGGTCCATGTTGACGGCAAGGGCAAATCCGACATTTCGACGGGGGTCGGCTTCTTCGACCATATGCTCGACCAGCTGTCGCGCCATTCGCTGATCGACATGACGATCAAGGCCAAGGGCGATCTGCACATCGACGACCACCACACGGTCGAGGATACCGGCATCGCGATCGGCCAGGCGCTGAGCAAGGCTTTGGGCGAGCGGCGCGGCATCATGCGCTATGCCTCGATCGAGCTCGCCATGGACGAGACCCTGACCCGGGCGGCGATCGATGTTTCCGGCCGGCCGTTCCTGGTCTGGAACGTTTCCTTCTCATCGCCGAAGATCGGCACGTTCGACACCGAGCTGGTGCGCGAGTTCTTCCAGGCGCTGGCGCAGAATGCCGGCGTCACGCTGCATGTGACCAACCATTACGGCGCCAACAACCACCATATCGCCGAGACCTGCTTCAAGGCGGTGGCCCGGGCGCTGCGCGCGGCGTTGGAGTCCGACCCGCGCCAGCCCGATGCGGTGCCGTCCACCAAGGGATCCCTGAAAGGATAACCCTATGGCCAGCTATGTCGTGATGGAGCCGCCGACAGGCGGCAACAAGGCCGAGAATGCGACCCTGGTGCGCGACAGCTTCACCTGGCTCGGCTTCCTGTTCTCGCCGGTCTGGCTCGCCTGGCACCGGCTGTGGATCGAGGCTCTGCTCACCTTCGCCGTCATGGCGATCCTGTCGGTGCTCGGCGAAAAGCTCGGCCTCGAATGGGCCGGATCGGCCCTGTCGCTATTGGCGTCGCTCTACATCGGGCTCGAAGGTCAAGGGCTGCGGATATCGGCGCTGCGCCGCCGCGGCTGGCGGGAATGGGGGGTGGTCGAGGCCGGCAGGCGTGATGATGCCGAGGTCCGCCACGCGCTGGAAGCCGACGAGCGCACTGAAGAGCAGACGCCGATGCCGCGCATCGTTCCCGACACGAGCCTGGCGCGCCCGGCGCAGACGGGCATGGCGCTTGGTCTGACCCATACGCCCGGAAGGCCCTGACATGCGGGTTGCGATCATCGATTACGGGTCGGGCAATCTGCGCTCGGCCACCAAGGCTTTCGAGCGCGCCGCGCATGAGGCGGGCATCGCGGCCACCATCGATCTCACCGCCGACGCCGAGCGCGTCCGCGCCGCCGACCGCATCGTCCTGCCGGGCGTCGGCGCCTATGCCGATTGCGCCGCGGGCCTGCATGCCGTTGCCGGCATGTGGGAAGCGGTGGAAGAGGCGGCCCTTCGCAAAGGACGGCCTTTCCTCGGCATCTGCGTCGGCATGCAATTGATGTCGGAACGCGGCCTCGAAAAGACAATCACCAGGGGCCTCGGCTGGATTTCCGGCGACGTCAAGGAAATCACGCCGAAGGATCCGGCGCTGAAGATTCCGCAGATCGGCTGGAACACGATCGAGCTTGCGCGCAAGCATCCGCTGTTTTCGGGCATCGAGACAGGCCCGAAAGGGCTACATGCCTATTTCGTCCATTCCTACCACCTGGAAGCGAGGAACCCCGCCGAAGTGCTGGCAACGGCCGACTATGGCGGCCCGGTGACGGCGGCGGTTGCCCGCGACAACCTTGCCGGCACGCAGTTCCACCCCGAGAAAAGCCAGGCGCTCGGCCTGGCGCTGATCACCAATTTCCTGAAGTGGAGGCCCTAGGCATGAGCAAGAAGGGCTATTGGATCGCCATGATCGATGTGCGCGACCCGGGCGCGTACAAGAACTACATCGAAGCCAACGCAAAAGCCTTCGCCAAATATGGCGCCAAGTTTCCGGTCCGGGCAGGACGCTACAAGAATCCGGAGGGGCCAACGGGGAACCGCCATGTGGTGGTGGAGTTTTCATCCTACGAAACGGCGCTCGCCTGCTACGAGTCGCCGGAGTACCAGGAAGCCTTGAAGTTCCGGCTGGCGGCGTCGACCGGCCATTTCGTCATCGTCGAGGGCGCCTGACCGTGATCCTCTTTCCCGCCATCGACCTCAAGGACGGCAAATGCGTGCGCCTGAAACACGGCGACATGGCGACCGCCACCATCTACAACGATGACCCGGCGGCCCAGGCCAAGGCTTTCGAGGAGCAGGGCTTCGAGTGGCTGCATGTCGTCGACCTCAACGGCGCCTTCAAGGGCCATAGCGTCAATTCCGCCGCGGTCGGCGCCATCCTCAAGGCGACGAAAAACCCGGTGCAGCTCGGCGGCGGCATCCGCACGCTGGCGCAGATCGAGGACTGGCTGGACCGTGGCCTGACGCGCGTCATCCTGGGCACGATCGCGGTGCGCGAGCCCGAGCTGGTGAAGCAAGCCTGCAAGGCCTTTCCCGGCAGGATAGCCGTCGGCATCGACGCCAAGGGCGGCAAGGTCGCCGTCGAAGGCTGGGCCGAAGCCTCGGAGCTCGGCGTCATCGAGCTGGCGAAGAAGTTCGAGGGCGCGGGCGTCGCCGCCATCATCTACACCGATATCGACCGCGACGGCGTACTCTCCGGCATCAACTGGGACGCCACCATCGATCTCGCCGAGGCGGTGTCGATCCCGGTGATCGCGTCCGGCGGGCTGGCCTCGATCGCCGACATCGTGCGCATGACCATGCCCGACGCCAGGAGGCTCGAAGGCGCGATCTCCGGCCGGGCGCTCTATGACGGGCGCATCGACCCGGCGGAAGCGCTGGCGATCCTGCGCGGCGAAGGGGCGGAGGCAGAATAGTGAACATCTCGATCATCCTGGCGTCCTATGACAGCGGGCATTTTCTCGACGGCTGCGGCCAAGGCCCGGACGCGTTGATTTCCGGCGGGCTGGCCGAAGCTCTAAAGCTCGCCGGCCACGAAGTCGAACTGCATGACATCGGCAAGGTGGTCGAGGATGAAGAGGAGCGCGAGATCGGCACCGGATTTGCCGTCTGCAACGCCGTGTCGGGCGAAGTCCGCATCGCGCTGGACAAGGGGCGGTTTCCCATCGTTCTGGCCGGCAACTGCCTGACCAGCGCCGGCGCGGTGGCCGGCGAAGGCGCGGACGCCATCATCTGGGCCGACCAGCATGGCGACCTCAACACACCCGACACCTCCACCTCCGGCTTTCTCGACGGCATGGCGCTGGCGACGGTGCTTGGCCTGTGCTGGCGGCGGATGGCGGCGCGGATTCCGGGGTTCAAGCCAATCGATCCGGCCCGTTGCGTGCTGGTCAACGCGCGCGACCTCGATCCGGCCGAGAAAGAGCTTTTGGAGAAGCTGCCGATCATCCGCACCGAGTGTCCTGACTGGGTCGGCGCCGCAGCGAAGCTGAAAGCCACGGGCGCCGAGCGCATCCATATGCATGTCGACCTCGACGTGCATGACCCGGAAAAGCTGCAGGCCAATCGCTATACAACGCCCGGCGGGCCGGTGCCGGAGCAGGTGCGCATCGCGATGTGCGGCCTGGCCGGCCCGCTCAGCATCGCAGGGCTCACCATTTCCGCCTACGATCCGGCCTTCGACCCGAAGGGCGACGTGCCGCCGCTGGTCGGCGAGCTGGTGGTCGACCTGCTGTCGACCATGGAGGGCCGCTGATGCTGAAAGCCCGCGTCATTCCCTGCCTCGACGTCAAGAACGGCCGCGTCGTCAAGGGCGTCAATTTCGTCGACCTGGTCGATGCCGGCGATCCGGTCGAGGTCGCCAAGGCCTATGACGCGGCGGGCGCCGACGAGCTCTGCTTCCTCGACATTACCGCGTCGTCCGACAATCGCGAGACGATCTTCGACGTCGTCGGCCGCACGGCGGAGCAATGCTTCATGCCGCTGACCGTCGGCGGCGGCGTGCGCCAGGTGGCCGACATCAGAAAGCTGCTTCTGGCCGGCGCCGACAAGGTGTCGATCAACACGGCGGCGGTGAAGAACCCGGACTTCGTCGCGGAAGCCGCCGACAAGTTCGGCAACCAGTGCATCGTCGTGGCGATCGACGCCAAGAAGGTGTCGGCGGCCGGCGAGGCCGATCGCTGGGAGATCTTCACCCATGGCGGGCGCGAGAAGACCGGCATCGACGCGGTCGAATTCGCCAAGAAGATGGTCGATCGCGGCGCCGGCGAGATCCTGCTTACCTCGATGGACCGGGACGGCACCAAGGCCGGCTACGACATCGCGCTCACCCGCGCCATCGCCGACGCGGTGCGCGTGCCGGTGATCGCTTCGGGCGGCGTCGGCACGCTCGATCACTTGGTCGAAGGCATTCGCGACGGTCATGCCGGCGCGGTGCTTGCCGCCTCGATCTTCCATTTCGGCACCTACACCATCGCCGAGGCCAAGGCGCATATGGCCAAGGCCGGCCTGCCGATGCGGCTGGACTCGGCCGCCCATCGGACTTAAACCGCTGCCATGGCTCAATTTTCCCTCGCCGAGCTGGAAACGATCATCCATCAGCGCGCCCATTCCGGCGACCCTGAGTCGTGGACGGCGAAGCTGTTCGCCAAGGGCATGGACAAGGCGGCGCAGAAGCTCGGCGAGGAGGCGATCGAAGCCGTGATCGCCGCCATTCGCGGCGACCGGCAGGCCCTCGTTTCGGAAAGCGCCGATCTCCTATATCATTGGCTGGTCGTCCTCGGCATCGCGGGCATCCCGCTGGACGACGTGCTGAAGGAGCTCGAAGGCCGCACCAGCCGCTCGGGCATCGCCGAAAAGGCGTCCCGGCCCAGGGGCTGACGGCGAGGAGGGCAGGAGACTCGATGGACCAGCTTGCTCCGACCGAGAAATACTCCCCCTTTCGTTTCTTCTCCGCCGAGCAATGGTCGCAATTCCGCGCCGACACGCCGCTCACGCTCACCGAAGACGAGATCGACCGGCTGCGGTCGCTCAACGACCCGGTCGACCTCGAAGAGGTGAAGCGCATCTATTTGTCGCTTTCCCGCCTGCTTTCGGCGCATGTCGAGGCTAGCCAGCTGCTGTTCAGGCAGCGGCAGGCCTTCTTCAAGGCGCAGGATGTCGTCAAGACGCCCTTCATCATCGGCATCGCCGGCTCGGTCGCGGTCGGCAAATCGACCACGGCCCGCGTGCTCAAGGAATTGCTGGCGCGCTGGCCGTCGAGCCCTAAGGTCGATCTCATCACCACCGACGGCTTCCTTTTGCCCAACGAGATCCTGCGCCGCGACAACCTGATGGAGCGCAAGGGCTTTCCGGACAGCTACGATGTCGGCGCGCTGTTGAGGTTCCTGTCCGGCATCAAGTCGGCGCAACGCGACGTCCGGGCGCCGGTCTATTCGCACCTGACCTATGACGTCATTCCGGGCGAATTCGTCACCATCGACAGACCGGACATATTGATCTTCGAAGGCATCAATGTCTTGCAGCCGGGCAAGCTGCCGAAGGACGGCAAGATCGTGCCGTTCCTGTCCGACTTCTTCGATTTCGCCATCTATATCGACGCCGACGAGAAGCTGATCCACCAGTGGTACATCCAGCGCTTCATGCGCCTGCGCGAAACCGCCTTCCGCAATCCGGACTCCTTCTTCCACCGCTATTCACAGCTCTCGGAGGATGCCGCCCGCGCCATCGCCGAGGGCCTGTGGAGCAACATCAACCTGAAGAACCTGCGCGAGAATATCCTGCCGACCAGGGCGCGCGCCGACCTCATCCTGCGCAAAGGCACCAACCACCTGGTCGAAGAAGTGGCGCTGCGGAAACTCTGATCGAGGGCGTGGAATGCCACGGACCGGCGCGTCGCGCTGGTGCGGTTCAGGCGACGTGCTTCAAGTCTTTGCTTTGACGCATGTCGTTCTCCCAAGACCGCTGCGCACTTTTGGGCGACATGTAACCGGGGCAAAACCGGTGGCGGCCGC
>NZ_JHQR01000071.1 GCF_014843825.1 Mesorhizobium silamurunense | reverse complement strand
AGAGGGCCGGCATCCGTAACCCTTCACAAAAGCTGTCACCGCCGCGGCAACCATGTCGGACTCCAAGCCCCCAATTCTTCTAGAGGACCTCCAGCTTCGACAGAAATCCGGGTCTACAGCATTTCCCTGGCATCTGAGTTAATATTGCAGCTGAGGGACCCGAATTCAGCCTTAGGAGAGCTGGTGTGGACGTTGCCGCTTGGTTGCGAGGCCTCGGGCTCCAGCAATACGAGCAGGCATTTCGCGACAACGCGATCGACGCGGAAGTCCTGCCGGAGCTGACCGATGCCGACCTCGAGAAGCTCGGTATGCTCCTCGGTCATCGCAAGCGATTCCGCAAGGCGGTAGTGGGGCTGGCGCCCTCGTCAAGCCATCCCGACCCGAGCACCGATGACATCGCGGCTCAGAGCCGCACCCGGGAGCTAAGCGCGGAGCGTCGACAGCTGACTGTCATGTTCGTGGATCTCGTTGGTTCGACGGCGCTCGCGTCGCGTCTCGATCCAGAGGATCTGCGTGAGATCATCGGTGCGTATCACCGCTGTGTCGCCGATACGGTCGCTCACTTCGGCGGCTTTGTCGCCAAGTATATGGGCGACGGAGTTTTGGTGTATTTCGGCTACCCGCAAGCGCACGAGAACGCCGCCGAGCAGGCGGTGCGCGCTGGCCTCGCTCTCGTCGATGCCGTTAGGCAACTCCAAGAGCCCGAGCCATTGCGGGTTCGTATCGGCGTCGGCACCGGGCAGGTCGTCGTTGGCGATCTGATCACCGCCGGCGAAGGGCAAGAGCGCGGCGTCGTGGGCGAGACGCCGAACCTCGCCGCCCGCCTGCAAGCTCTTGCTGAACCCGACGCGGTCGTGATCGGGCCGCAAACGCGGCAGCTGGTCGGCGGTCTTTTCGAATATCGGGATCTTGGCGCCGTCGAGGTGAAAGGCTTTCCGGAGCCGATCCATCCCTATCAAGTGGTTCGTGAGAGCGCTGTCGAAAGCCGGTTCGAGGCGCTGCACGGGGCGACGCCCACGCCGCTGGTCGGGCGTGAGGAGGAGGTCGACCTGCTGCAGCGCCACTGGCATCGCGCGAAAAGTGGTGAAGGTCGTGTGGTGCTGCTCTCAGGCGAGCCCGGCATCGGAAAGTCGCGCCTCACCGTCACCTTGCAGGAGCGGATCCAGAATGAGCCACACACCCGCTTGCGCTATTTCTGTTCGCCGCACCATCAAGACAGCGCGCTCCACCCGACCATTGCGCAGCTAGAACGTGCCGCCGGGTTGGAGCGCGACGACCCGCCAGAGACGAAGCTGGAAAAGCTCGCCGGCCTGCTCGCCCCGGCTTCGCCGGAGGACGGGGCGCTGCTGGCCGAGCTGTTGTCATTGCCGACCGAAGGCCGCTTTCCGCCCCTCCAACTGACGCCCCAGCGTCAGAAAGAGAAAACCTTCGATGCGCTGCTCCGGCAGCTCGAAGACCTGGCGCGAAAAGGTCCGGTGCTGATGCTCTTCGAGGATGTGCACTGGATCGACCCCAGCTCGCGCGAGCTTCTTGGTGATCGAGCGGGTGCCGCACCTGCCAGTGTTGCTTCTCCTCACGTTCCGCCCCGAGTTTCAACCGCCGTGGACCGGGCAGGCACACGTCACGGTTCTTGTCCTCAATCGGCTCGACCGTCGTGAAGGTGCTGCGCTGGTCCAGCGGGTCGTCGGCACCGGAGAGCTGCCGAGCGACGTTGTCGCGGAGATCATCGAGCGCACTGATGGGGTGCCACTGTTCGTCGAGGAGCTGACCAAGGCAGTGCTGGAGGGCGGCAACGCCACGGCAGTGCTCTCAAGAGCTGCTGCGACGGCGTTGAACGTGCCCGCCACGCTGCATGCCTCGTTGATGGCGCGGCTCGATCGCCTCGGCTCAACCGTTAAGGAGGCCGCACAAATCGGCGCGGTTCTCGGTCGGGAGTTCTCCTACGAATTGCTGGCAGCGGTCGCACAGCGAAATGCCGCTGAACTAAATGGCGCACTGGATCAACTCGTCGGCGCCGGTCTGGTGTTCTGCCGCGGGACGCGGCCACTGGCCACTTACCTCTTCAAGCATGCGCTCGTTCAGGACGCAGCGTATGGCACGCTGCTGCGCGCTAAGCGCCAGGAGCTACATAAGCGTGTCGCAGATGTGTTGGAGGAAAGGTGGCCCGAGATCAGTGAGGCGCAACCCGAACTCCTCGCGCACCACTTTCAGGAAGCGGGGGATTGGGCGGGCGCGCTCGATCACTGGCAAAAGGCGGGAGGGGCCGCCCTGGCCAGAGCGGCCACCCGCGAAGCCGTGTCGCACTTTACCAGTGCTATTGACTGCAGCAGGAGACTTGGCGACGCCCCGGGCGGCGCCGAACGGGTGACACATCTCCACCTTGCGATGGCCAATGCCTTGATGCAGGCTGAAGGGTATCGTTCTGAGCGCCTTGGGAAGACGCTTGAAGATGCACGTCTTGCCGCCGCGAACACCGCATCGGTCGAATTGCAATGTGACGTTGCGCTTTCAGTCGCTCCATTTTTTTATGCCACTGGGCGCAATCACGATTACCTGACCCTGGCCGAAGAACAGCTCGCAAACTGTGCCGATCTCCTTCCAACGGCCTATCTGAGTGGTCTTTGGGCAACAAAGGGGATCGCTCATTCTAACCGGGGAGAAGAGCCGCTGGCAGCGGAGGCCTTGCGCAAGGCCTTAGATCTGATTGATCGGGTTGACCCAAGTCATCGCATTTCGTTCGCTGGTGCAGATCAACGTGTGTCTGCCCAGGCATATTTTAGCGAATCGCTGATCATACTGGGTTTCTTTGATGCTGCAGTCGAAGAGAAAGAGCGCCTGATGCGCAATTTTGACCAGCTCGATAAGCCTTTCGACCTCGCGTGGCATCTTCTCGTGCAGTGCCAATTGTGCGCGCTGCTCGGTCAATATGAGGAAGTACTCGATAACGCAAGGAAGATCGTCGAGATTTGCGAACGGCATGGCTACACGGCGCGTCGAAGCAGCGGCATCAGGTGGCGTGGCCATGCCCGCTCGCATTTAGGCGAACTGGATGCCGGCATCGATGACGCTCGGGAGAGTATGGTTCTTTGGCGCGGGCAGGGCGTCGTATTTCATACCCCTGAGAAAGCGTGCGAACTTTGTGATCTTCTCCTGCGGGCCGGTCGCATCGAAGAGGCATCGCAAACGCTTGATGATGTCGATACCCTCGTTTTCGATACGGACGAGGCGAGCTACCTAGCAGAATGCATCCGGCTTCGTGGCCAAATCGCCGCGGGCAGAGATGACCTGATGGGTGCCACACACCTATTCGAAACAGCAATTGCTACTTCAAAGCGGCAGAAAGCGCGACTTTTTGAACTCCGCGCCATAACTCAACTAGCACCAGTTCTCGCACGACAAGGTCGTGTCAATGACGCCGAGACGCGCCTACGATCCGTGATCGACACGTTTGAAACCAGATATCCGGTCGTCGACCTCATCGCAGCGCAAAGGGCGCTGGACACGCTGGGCCAATGAGTTTCGCAGCTCTGCGTTGGGGCTCCGACGACCTGGTTAGCGTCTGGATTGAAAACTGCTCATTGCGCACCCAAGGCGCACGTTCGTCCGTCTGGACTGGAGACGTTCACGCTTGGCCCCGCGTAGATCCGAACATGGCGCTCAGCGGACACTTCGATGGGCCATCACGGCGCGGCGTTTAAAAAGCTCACCAGAGCTCTGGTATCGGCGGTGCGGGATCGCGGGCAACCGTTACCCCAGCATCGCCTTTTCCAGGCCGGCGACCAACTGTCAGGGTGCTATTTCGTGAATGACAAATCCTGCCCCGTGAGTAGGATCCCCGACAATAGGGTCCCGCGAAATGACGAGCATTTCAACAGAGGTTCCGAGCATAGGCACCAGAAACGAGAGAGACGAGGTCTATATCGTCTCCGACTATCAAGACTGGGCAAGGTTTGAGAATCCAGACACAAAAAATCCTAACGGCGTCTCGTTTTATTTTCCAAGATTTGAGTATTGCGCCAAAATAGTTCATTTTTACTTGAGACAACACTCATAAAAGTCGTTGAGCGTATTGCGAAGTTGGCATTGATAGTCACCTTCTTCACACGGCTGCTGGGACTTTGGAAAAGCCATAGTGTAGCGCCCCAGCGGGCCTATCCGAGAAGGGCCTAGCTCCGCTTCCCTTCCACGCAATCCCAGAACAGGGCAGCGATATCCGCGCCGCCGAAACGCCGCACTTCGCGAATGCCGGTCGGCGAGGTGACGTTGATCTCGGTCATGTAGTCGCCGATCACGTCGATGCCGACCAGGATGAAGCCGCGCTCCCTTAGCGCCGGGCCGATGCGGGCACAGATCTCGCGCTCGCGCTCCGTCAGCTCGGTCTTCTCGGCGCGGCCGCCGACATGCATGTTGGAGCGCGAATCGTGCTCGGCCGGCACGCGGTTGATGGCGCCCACTGGCTCGCCGTCGATCAGGATGATGCGCTTGTCGCCCTTGCGCACATCCTTGAGATAGCGCTGCACGATATAGGGCTCGCGGAACAGCTGGCCGAACATTTCGAGCAGCGAGGCGAGGTTGCGGTCGGCCTCGTGCAAATGGAAGATGCCGGCGCCGCCATTGCCATAGAGCGGCTTGACGATGATGTCGCCGAACTCCTTGCGGAAGGCTGCGACCTCCTGCGGATCCTTGGTGATCAGCGTGTCCGGCATCAGGTCCGGGAACTCGGTGACGAAGATCTTTTCCGGGCTGTTGCGCACCCAGGCGGGATCGTTGACCACCAGCGTCTTCGGATGGATGCGTTCCAGGATATGCGTGGTGGTGATGTAGTTCATGTCGAAGGGCGGATCCTGGCGCAGCAGCACCACGTCCATCTCCGAAAGGTCGGTGCGCACCGGATCGCCCAGCGAATAGTGGTTGCCCTTCTCGTCGCGCACCTGCATCTCCTCGACGCGCGCGAACACCTTGCCGTCACGCATCGACAGGCGGTCGGGCGTGTAGTGGAAGAGCTTGTGGCCGCGCCGCTGCGCCTCCAGCGACAGCGCGAAGCTCGTGTCGCCGGCGATCGACACGGTCGAGACATGGTCCATCTGGACGGCGATTTTCAGCGGCATGCAGGGTCTCCGGCACGATCTCTGTCGCCGATATAAGGAACTCGAAGGCTTCTGCCAATCGGCCAGAAGCTACCGGTCGAAGACCAGCCGGTAGTAGCCGAGAAAGGACAGCGCCATCGCAGCCAGCGAGGCGATCACCAGCGCCGCCAGCGGCGGCAGGGCGGGCAGCGCGAACAGGATGGCGCAGTAGACGAGATAATTGACGATGCTGGTGGCGACGCCGACGCTGCCATAGCGCGCGCCCTCTTGCGCGATGCCCCGGCTCGACGGCGCGAAAGTGAGATGCCGGTTGATCTGCCAGGTGACGGTGAGCGCGAAGCCGATCGAAAGCACGCGCGCCACCAGCGGTCCGAGCGGCGTGACGGCAAGCAGCAGCCAGAGCGCGGCCGCGTCGGCGACGAAGCCGATGCCGCCAGCAAGGACGAAGCGGGTAAGCCGGCCCATCAGGCCGCCCGCGAGGCCTTGCCCGGCTCTCTCTTCGGGGAGGCCTGCTCGTTGACGCCTGCACGCCGCCCGATGCGGCCGGCAGGGATCGAAAGATAGAAGATGCGCTTCTGTTCGGCGCGGCCGCGCGACACCGAATCGAGGATCAGCCCGGTCACCGCCGAATGCATCGACAAGAGCAGCAACCCGACCGACAGCACCCAGGTCGGCATGCGCGGCACAAGCCCCGTCTCGGCGAATTCGACCAGCACCGGGATCATCAGGCCGACGCTGGCCGCCAGGAAGAACAGGGCGAACGTGCCGAAAAACCGCAGCGGCTGCGTCTCCTTCACCAGCATGGCGAACATCCACAGGATCCTGGCGCCGTCCCTGAATGTCGACAGCTTTGACGACGAACCTTCCGGGCGGCGGCCGTAGTCGAGCGCCATTTCGTTCACCGGCAGCTTGAGCTGCGAGGCATGGACCGACATTTCGGTCTCGATCTCGAAGCCGCCGGAAACCGCCGGGAAGCTCTTGACGAAGCGCCGCGAAAAGACCCGGTAACCGGAAAAGATGTCGGTGAAATCGGCGCCAAACAGGCTCGTGTAGAGGCGGTTGAAAACGCGGTTGCCGAAGGCGTGGCCGGAGCGGCCGGCATCGTCGGTCACGCCGCGCCTGGTGCCCACCACCATGTCGCAGCGCTCGGTCAAAAGCGTGTTGATCAGCTGCGGCGCATCTTCCGGCGCATAGGTGCCGTCGCCGTCGGCCATCACATAGATGTCGGCCTCGATGTCGGCGAACATGCGGCGCACCACATTGCCCTTGCCCTGGCGCGGTTCGCGCACGACCACGGCGCCGGCCGCGCGGGCCCTGAGCGCTGTCAGGTCTTTCGAATTGTTGTCATAGACATAGATCATTGCGGACGGCAGCGTTTCCCGGAAGCGCCGCACGACCTCGCCGACCGTCAGCTCCTCATTGTGGCAAGGCAGCAGCACGGCGATCGCCGGCTCGTTGCGGATTTCGTGTGGCATGTCTGTCTCCGGTGCCCGGCCCTTCGGCCGCGCCGATGCCGGCCCCAATGCCGGCGTCTCCGGGCCGCTTTACTATTTATTGAAGCCGTTAAGGCCAGGTTTAAGCCGATCCCCTCCGGACTGGCTCGAGCCTGTCGCAGAAAGCATGGGAAGCCCGTCGAGCTCCATCGCGTCAGGCAAGTCGGCTAACCGGAGCATGGCCCTTTTTTGGGGTCATCGGGAAAATCGATTTTTCCGATACCTTTCCTAAACGCTTTGCTGCCAGTCTGGTTACAAATTCCGCCGTCAGAACAGGGACATGATGCAAACGACGTTTGGCACCGGGCAGCCAGGCAGGGAAAACATGGATCTGGCCTTCACCGATCCGCTGACCGGGCTTGGCAACCATCTTCGCTTCTTCGACAAGGTCGATCGCCTGATCAGCGACCGCGCCGACGATCCTGCGCCCTTCACCGTCGGCATCCTCGACCTCGACGGCTTCAAGCCGATCAACGACCTGTTCGGCCACAAGGCCGGCGACGACATCCTGATCCAGGTGGCGATGCGGCTGCGCGCCTCGATGGACGGTTACTCCACCGTCTGCCGCATCGGCGCCGACGAGTTCGCCTTCCTCTATCCCATGGTGTTCAGCGAAGAGCAGGCGGCCGAGAAGTCGCGCATGCTGATCGAGATCCTGTCGGCGCCCTATGATGTCGGCGAGCGCACCGCCAGGCTGTCGGCCTCGGTCGGCTGCTCGCTGTTCTATTCCGGTGACGAGACCACCGAGATCCTGATCAACAAGGCCGAGACCGCGCTCTACCACGCCAAGCGCTCGGGCCGCGGCCGCGTCGTCGTCTACACCCGCGAGATGGAGGAGGCGGCCAAGCGCGTCACCCGCATCGAGCAGGCGTTGCGCCGCGCCGTCTCGGCCGGCGAGGTCGAGCCGCATTTCCAGCCCATCGTCGATCTCAACAGCCGCCGCACCATCGGCTTCGAGACGCTGGCCCGCTGGACCGACCGCGATCTCGGCATGGTGCCGCCGAGCGTCTTCATTCCGATCGCCGAGGAGCGCGGCATCATCGGTCCGCTGTCGCAGCTTGTGCTGCGCAAGGCGACCGAGGCGGCGCGCAGCTGGCCGAAGGACCTGTTTTTGTCCTTCAACCTGTCGCCGTCGCAGCTGGTCGACCAGAACACCGGCCTGCACATTCTCGCTATTCTCGAGCGCACCGGCTTCGATCCGCGCCGGCTGGAGATCGAGATCACCGAAACCGGCCTGATGACCGATCCGGCTTCGGCCGAGAAGATCGTCGAGGATCTGCGCCGGGTCGGCATCCGCGTCTCGCTCGACGATTTCGGCACCGGCCAGTCCTCGCTCGGGCGTCTGCGCGAGTTCCATTTCGACAAGCTGAAGATCGACCGCGCCTTCGTCTCCTCCATCCTCGACGACAGGCCGTCCGAGCACATCATCCGCGCCATTCTCGCCATGTGCGAAGGGCTCGGCATGGACGTTGTGGCCGAAGGCATCGAGGAGGAAGCGCAGGCCGACCGCCTGGTCCAGTTCGGCTGCGCCGGCGGCCAGGGCTATCTGTTCGGCAAGCCGGCCGATGCCGACGCCACGCTCGGCTATCTCCGCGATTCCTATCGTGGCGCGTTGCGCGCCAAGGCGATCTGACAGACCCGATCTGCCCGCCGCCTGGGGCGGCGTTCATTTTGTCAGACATAAGCGGCTGAATCCGCCGTTTCTCCCTTGCCCCCGGGGCCGGCATGGCTAGGATGCGCGCCGGCCAAAGGGAGAAAGAAATCATGATGCCATCGGCGCGTTTCGCCGACCTCGACGGCGCCTCGGTGCTGATCACCGGCGGCGGTTCCGGTATCGGCGCGGCGCTGACCGAGGGCTTCATGCGGCAAGGCGCGAAGGTCGCGTTCATCGATATCGCCGACAAGCCCAGCACGACGCTTGCCGACCGCCTGGAAAAGGAGCTCGGCCGCCGCCCGCTCTACCTCAAGACCGACCTGCGCGACGTCGAGGCGCTGCGTGCGGCGGTGGCAAAGGCATCGCAAGCGCATGGCGATATCACCGCGCTGGTCAACAACGCCGCGCTCGACGATCGCCATGAAGTGAAGGACGTCACGGTCGAGTTCTGGGACAACAATCTCGCCATCAACCTTCGGCCGCATTTCTTCACTGCCCAGGCGGTGGCGCCGGGCATGAAGCGCGCCGGCGGCGGCTCGATCATCAACTTCACCTCGACCTCCTATCTCATCAACCATCCGGACATGCCGGCCTACACCGCCGCCAAGGCCGGCATACTCGGCCTCAGCAAGGGCCTGGCCGGCAAGCTCGGCGCCGACGGCATCCGCGTCAACGCGGTCGCGCCGGGCTGGGTGGTCACCGAACGGCAGCGGGAGCTTTGGGTCACCGAAGAGGCGCTCGCCGCCCATGTCGCCAAGCAATGCATCAGGCAAGTCATGCAGCCCGACGATATCGTCGGCACGGTGCTGTTCCTGGCCTCGGATGCCTCGCGCATGCTGACGGCCCAAATGCTGATCGTCGACGGAGGCTTCCTGTGAGCGGCGCGCCGGCGGTCGCCGCCTTCGACTGGGGCACGACAAGGCTAAGGGCCTGGCTGCTCGATGGTACCGGCAAGATGCTTGCCGAGCGGCGCGGCGACGACGGGCTGATCACGGCGCGCGAGAAAGGCTTTGCGACGGTGCTGGAAGGCCACCTTGCCGCCATGGGCGCACCGGAGGCCTTGCCCGTCATCATCTGCGGCATGGCTGGTTCCCGCCAGGGCTGGATCGAGGCGCCCTATGTCACCGTGCCGGCGCCGATCGGCGCCATTCTTGGCGAGGCAACCCGCGTCGAGGGCCAGCGCCGCGACATCCGCATCGTGCCGGGCCTCGCCCAGCGGCTGGCCGACGCGCCGGATGTCATGCGCGGCGAGGAAACGCAGCTTGCCGGCGCCGGTTTGCCGGCAAAGGGCCGCCATCTCGTCTGCATGCCGGGCACGCATTCCAAGTGGGTCGTCGTCGAGGACGGCGCGGTCGCCGGCTTCGGCACCTGGCCGACAGGCGAATTGTTTTCCGTGTTGGCCGCGCATTCCATCCTGAAACATTCGCTCGGCGAGCATCCGGCTCCGGTCGCGGCGGACAGCCCGTTTTTCCGTCAATGGTGCAGCCAAGCGCTGGGCGAGGGCGGCGACGTGACCTCGAAACTGTTTGCGATCCGCGCCGCCGGGCTGCTGCAGGACTTGAAATCCGACGAGGCGGCGGCGTGCCTGTCCGGACTGCTCATCGGCGGCGAGATCGCTTCGGCCAAACGCCGCTATGGCGCCGGCGAGGCGCCGGTCGTCCTGATCGCCTCCGGCGCGCTGGCCGCGCTTTACGGTGCCGTTCTTGGCTTTGCCGGCCTTGCCTTCCGGATCGTCGACGCGGATGAAGCGGTGCGCGCCGGCCTTGTCGAGGCCGCGCGCGAGAACGGCATGATTGGAGGTGTCGCGTGACGCAGACAGCGCCCTTTCCGAAATTGAGACGCGGCCTGGTCGCGATCCTGCGCGGGCTGAAGCCCGGCGAGGCGGTGGCGATCGGCCAGGCGGTTCATGACGCCGGCATCGAGGCGATCGAGGTGCCGCTCAACTCGCCACAGCCGTTCGCCTCCATCGCCAGTATCGCCGAAGCTTTGCCCGAGACCGCACTGGTCGGCGCCGGCACGGTGCTGACCGCCGCCGATGTGGATGCCTTGCACAAGGCCGGCGGCCGGCTGCTGGTCAGCCCCAACATCGATGCCGAGGTCATGGGCCGCGCCATGCATCACGGCATGGTGACCATGCCGGGCGTGTTCACGCCCACCGAAGCCTTCCAGGCCATAAAGCTTGGCGCCTCGGCGCTGAAATTCTTTCCGGCAAGCGTGCTGGGCGCCGCCGGCATTTCGGCGATCCGCGCCGTGCTGCCGGCGACGACGCTGATCGGCGCCGTCGGCGGCGTTTCCGACAAGGATTTTGCCGGCTACAAGACGGTCGGCGTCAGCGTGTTCGGCCTGGGATCGAGCCTCTACAAGCCGGGCGCCAGCGTCGAGGACGTGGCGCAGCGCGCCCGCGCCGCAGTCGCCGCCTGGGACGAAGCCTTCGGAGGAGCATGATGGATAGCGTTTCGGTTCTCAGCGACCATATCTGCGAGCTCGGCGAGGGTCCGAGCTACGATCCCGCCACCGACACGCTGTTCTGGTTCGACATCGTCAACGGCAGGCTTCTGGAAAAGCCGCTCGCCGGCGCGCTGAAAATCCATGATCTCGGCGTGATGGCCAGCGCCATCGCCGTGATCGACGATGAGCGCCAGCTGATCGCCACGGAGGTCGGCCTGCAGGTCAGGGACGTCAAGACCGGCAAGCTGAGGCTGCACACGCCGATCGAGGCCGACAATCCACTTACCCGCTCCAACGATTCCCGTGTCCATCCCTGTGGCGCCTTCTGGACCGGCACGATGGGCAAGGACGAGGCGAAGGGCGCCGGCGCGATCTACTGGTTCTTCAAGGGCGAGCTTCGCCGCCTGTTTTCGGACGTCACCGTGTCGAACTCGATCTGTTTTTCGGAGGACGGCGCGACCGCCTATTACACCGACACCTCGACCGGGCTTCTGATGCGCGTCGCCTGCGATCCGGCGACCGGCCTGCCGACAGGCGAGCCGAAAGTGTTCGTCGACCATCGCTCCTCCAAGGGCTATGTCGACGGCTCCATCGTCGACCGCGACGGCGTGCTGTGGAACGCGGTCTGGGGCGGCAAGGCGGTGAAGGCCTATGCGCCGGACGGCGCGCTGCTGCGCGAGATACCGATGCCGGTAACGCAGCCGTCCTGCCCCGCCTTTATCGGCCAAAAGGGTGACCGGATCGCGGTGACGTCGGCCTGGAAGGGCAAGGATGACAAGCAGCGAGCGCTGGACCCTCAAGCTGGCATGACATTCCTGCTCGACATCCCGGTCAGGGGCCGCTTCGAGCCGCGCGTGCTGATCGCCTGAGCGGCTTGCGGATTATCGTCCGGCCCGGTCGGTTTCCCGCAAGCCTGCCGAGCCAGCCATGCGATGGTAGGGGCTGATTTGCCGGAGCAGTCCATTCCATGCCGCACAGCCAGCCGACGCTGATCCTTGTCCATGAGCCGGTGAAGGCGTGTTTCGACAGGCTCGTCGCCGAGGGCTACCCGACGGAACGCGCCACCGAGATTTCGTCTTATCTGGCGCAGTCGACCGATCTCGCGCCCGAATTCGGCGAGCTAGCCGCCGCTTGCGGAAAGCGTGGCCTCGCCTTCATGGCCGCCGAACTGGACGACGCCGCGACCGTGCTGGCGAAGGCCGATCCCAGGGCGACCCTGGTCTGGACGCTGACCGACGGCGTCGCCTATTTCCGGGGCGGCGCCTCGCCTGCGCTGGCGCGGCTGAACGGCCTGCGGACGATCGGCGCCGACGACTCGTTGTTCGCGCTCTGCCAAGACAAGTTCCGCTCCGGTGCCGTGCTC
>NZ_JHQR01000013.1 GCF_014843825.1 Mesorhizobium silamurunense | reverse complement strand
GGTTTCCTTCTTCAGGGTGAGGTGCATGCGCTCATGGCGTCCGTTCTGCTGCGGGCAGCCCGGCTTGATGCGCTCGATGTCGATACCCAGGCGCAGCCACCAGACCGACAGTTTGCTGAGGTTGAACAGCGCGTTGGGGCTTGCGAAGGGAACGCCATTGTCAGTGCGGATGGCGCGGGGCAGACCGAACTCCTTGAAGGCGCTCTCGAACACGGTAAAGGCATAGGCTTCCTTGGTGGTCGACAGCGCCTCGCAGGCGATGAGATAGCGGCTGGCGAAGTCGGTGATCGTCAACCGATAGCAATAGCGCCGATCGGCGAGCATGAACTCGCCCTTATAGTCGGCACACCACAGCTCATTGGGTCGACAGCCGTTTGAAAGCGGTGTCCCCGTCGCTTTGTTGCGCCTTCGCTTGCGGTGCTCGACCAGGCCGTGCCGATCGAGCACCGCATGCACCGTCGAGATCGCAGGCCTATGCACATCGGGATACAGCCGGGCCAGCCGCTCGCGTATCTTCGGCGCGCCCCATGTCGGCTTGTCCTGCTTCAGGCGCACAATCAGCTTCTCGATTTGAAACGGAAGCTGATTGGCATGGCGATAGGGCCGGCGCGACCGGTCGGTCAGCCCCTCCAGGCCACTGCGAAGCAGTCAGGCCGCCCTGAGCTCCTTCAAAGCCTTCTCGAAGGCGGACTTGATCGGTTTGGATACGTCCTCAACGGCTTTGGTCGTGACGGCTTGGAGTTCCTTGGCCTGTTCGACGGCCGTTTCAACCTGCTTGCGGACGAAGGCGGTCTGCAGTTCGACGAATTCGGAAGGCGACTTAACGGCAACTAGGGCTTCAAAGTGCGAGAAGGCGGCTTCAGTATTGGCGCGCAGAACGGCAATTGCCTTCAGCGACACATCGCTGCCAACGGCTTTGGCGGTTTCGAAGCTCGACTCGAGAGCCTTCTGGGCGTCTTCAGAGCCCGCCTTGAATTTGGCAAGAACTTCTTTTGACTGTTCGACGCCCTTTTCAGCGGCAGCGCGGAACTCGGCCGTAGCCTTGGACGGATCGAAGGTCGGCAAGGCGGTGCCTTCGACGGCATCAGAGGTTTTTTCAGCGCTCGACATGGTTTCCATCCTTCAGTGGGCAGCCCCCAAAACGCCTCGTTAATTTATGAAACCGACTCTACCCGATAGCAACATTTTTGTGCGCTGCACCATGAATTTCTTCCCGTGCGGTAACCAAGCGCTGAAGGCAGGGCGGCGCCTACGATCGCTGGCTGCTGCTCGCTGGCATGGGCGTCTTTTTTGAACCTGACGCGGCGCTCGTCGTAGAACATCCACATCGTCGACGAGACGGCCCGCCGTGTTCGGCCGCCAGTAGCTATGCCCATGTACCTCTCGCGCTTCAACTATACGGCCGAGACCTGGGCGCGGATGATCAAAAACCCCGAGGATCGACGCAAGGCCACCCGTTCATACATCGAGTCGGTGGGCGGAAAGCTGCACGGGTTCTGGTACGCCTTCGGAGAGCACGGTGGCTGGAATCTGTGGGAGGCCAGATAAACGTGTCGATGACGCGTCTGTCGTGCTTGCCATCGGTGCGGGAGGAGCGCTCAGCTCTTACGAGACCACCGTCCTGCTAGATGTCAAAGAGACATTGGAACCCCTGGGAAGGCGAAGTCGATTCGGTATCGCCCGCCGGGATCGTCAGGCCGCCTTCTCATGTTTCCAGAATCATGTTTCCAGAAAGTGCGTCTGGATGACGACCTCTGGCAGCCAAACCCCATCCGCGGTAACATGAGGCAGAGGGACATTCACCAACCCCAGCAAGGGAGGTCCGTCATGAAAGTCAAAGACGCAATGCATAGGGGTGTCGACTGGGTCAGCCCCGAAACCGCTGTCACCGAACTGGCGAAAATGATGCGAGCCCAGGATATTGGGTCGATTCCCATCGGAGAGAACGACCGGCTGATCGGAATGGTGACCGACCGCGACATCGTCTGCAAAGGACTGGCGGAGGATGGTTTCGACAGCCGCACCGCGACGGCGCGCGATGTCATGACGGCCGGCATTCACTGTTGCCGCGAAGACGACGATCTGGCCAAGGCCGTGCGGCACATGGAGGAACTGAAAATCCGCAGGTTGCCGGTGATCAACAAGAACATGCGGATGGTTGGCATCCTCAGCGTCGGCGACGTCAGTCAGTCGGCGCCTAGGGAACTGGTGTCCGAATACGTCAAGAGCGTTTCCGCCCATCACCACTGAATGGCGGCTCGCTCGTGCTCTCGAGCGAAGGCCTCAACGTGCCGCCGCGCTGGCCACAGCGCGGCGGCAGAAATGTCCGGTCGTCGAGCCCGCCGGCTTCGCCCACGCGATCATATATTAGCGAATTAACGAATCGTAGACCGCGCTGTCCTATTCTGGGACAGCGCGGAGACTACCCATCGGCCGCGCAGGCGGCTCCGGCTTTCAGGCAACCCTACCCCTAGCCGGAGCCGCCACTTTGTACATACCAGTAAAGGTTGAATCAACCCTTACCAAGCACCGTTAATGGTGCATTCCGCCGATCATTAGATTTCGAAGTATCGACCGACCGAGCAGTATTCGTAACGCCAGCGAAGTCGTCATCCGGTTTGGTTTGCCACGCTCGGCCACGATTTGC
The DNA here is from genome assembly GCF_014843825.1 of Mesorhizobium silamurunense. Lineage (GTDB taxonomy): Bacteria > Pseudomonadota > Alphaproteobacteria > Rhizobiales > Rhizobiaceae > Mesorhizobium > Mesorhizobium silamurunense. The sequence goes on along the minus strand of NZ_JHQR01000013.1, from coordinate 20,641 downwards.
TTCCGCCTCCAGCGGTGAACCCGCTTGGAGGATTCGTCGGTCATATTAGCAATCAACGATATATTAACAGCTAAGGCGCAACCTTTCCGGATCGGGGACGAGACCCGTCCCCTGATCGACGATCCGGCACTTCATGTGCCGAGACGTTCGACCGATGCGGAGCAAAACGCATGAGCGTCGAAACAGCGCTGGCGCAGCTATTGCGCATGCTTCACCGTCGAGCCTTGAATTTGGCAACCTTGCCAGACGATGAAAGAGACCCGCACTACGACCGCATCCGCCGCTCATGCTGCGGAGCGGCCGAACATATCGGCCAGAGCCCCGACAATGCAGCCATCACGGCCAACAGCATGGTCGAATTCACCCGGGCCATGGTCGGCATCATCGAGGCAAGGCGCGGGTAAGCCGGCGGCGAAGAAGAGCCGGTTGGGCTCTGATGACCCTTCGCAGGGTGGCGGTCGGATCCAGCCAGCGTGCCCAACACCTTTGCCTTACAGGCGGGAAGGAAGGATGACCTGCCCGCCGGCTGGCCTCGCCATTATCTCGTCCATGGCGCCATTACAGCAATTTTTCCCAAGACCTCGAACCCGCCACGCTGCAACGATTGTGGCGGCAATATTCCAGCGTCTTGTCGCAGCTCGCTCATCCCTTGGAGAAAAATCATGACGAGCACAATCTCCTCGTTTCTCGCGGCTCTCGGGTCTGACGGTCCTCCAGCAGACCGAGCCAAAGACATGGACCTGTATGGGTGGCTGGTCGGAAGCTGGGAAATGGACTCGCTCCACCATCTCGACGACGGCACAATCCGGAAATGGGATGGAGAATGCCATTTTGGCTGGGTGCTCGAAGGCCGCGCGATTCAGGACATCTGGATCAGGCCCAAGCGCCCTGCGCCGTCAACCATGTATGGCACGACTTTGCGCGTCTTCGATCCTGGGATCGGTGGCTGGCACATCATCTGGAGTGATCCGCTCAATCAGGATTACTCGCGCCAGATCGGGCGAGCCGAGGGCAAGGACATCGTCCAGATCGGCGATGACTCGCGCGGTCTGCAAACGCGATGGCGGTTCACCGAGATCACCGCCGACAGCTTCCATTGGATCGGCGAGGAAAGATCTGCCAAGAGCGACCCTTGGCAAGTGACGTATGAACATTTCGCCCGGCGGATCAATTCCTGAGCTGGTCGGCTGTGAGTCTGCTGGAACGGCCCAAATAGCGAGGGCGCGGTCGGGACCGCGCCCTCGTCAAATCGTATTGTGGCCGAGGCTTGGCGTCAGCTCTAACGCCTGAACCCTACTCCGCCTCATACCCGGCGATGCCCTTGATCTCGAGGAAATCCTCCAGCCCGTATTCGGCGTATTCGCGGCCGTTGCCGGACTGCTTGTAGCCGCCGAAGGGCAGGCCGGCGTCCCAGGTCGGATAGTTGATGTAGACATTGCCGGAGCGCATGCGGGCAGCGGCCTGGCGTGCCTTCTCGATGTCCTTGGCCTGGATATAGGAGGCAAGGCCGAAGACGGTGTCGTTGGCCTGCTCGATCGCCTGCTCGACCGTGTCGTAAGGCATGATCGACAACACCGGCCCAAAAATCTCTTCCTTCGCGATGCGCATGTCGTGCGTCACGTTGGCGAAGACGGTCGGCCGGACATAATAGCCCCGGTTGAGCTCGGCCGGGCGGCCTGGGCCGCCGGCGACCAGCGTGGCGCCCTCCTCGATGCCGCTCTGGATCAAACCTTGAATCTTGTCGAACTGCAGCTGGCCGACCACCGGGCCGAGTTTCGATCCGGGCGCATCGGCCGGGCCGACGGTGAATTTTTCCGCCGCCGTCCTGGCGTAGCCGGCAGCCTCGTCATGACGGTCGCGCGGCACGAACATGCGGGTCGGTGCGTTGCAGGACTGGCCACTGTTGCCGAAGCAGCCCGCGACGCCCTTGGCGACCGCCTTTGCGAGGTCGACATCCGGGAACAGGATGTTGGCCGACTTGCCGCCGAGTTCCTGGTGCACACGTTTGACCGTATCGGCCGCGGCCTTGGCGACCAGGATGCCGGCCCGCGTCGAGCCGGTGAAGGACATCATGTCGACATCTGGGTGGCTGGCCAAAGCCTGGCCGACGGTCGGACCGTCGCCATTGACGAGGTTGAAGACGCCCTTCGGCACGCCGGCCTCGTCGAAGATCTCGGCGAAGATGATAGCGTCAAGCGGCGCGATCTCCGACGGCTTCAACACCATGGTGCAGCCGGCGGCGAGAGCAGGACCGACCTTGCAGGTGATCTGGTTGAGCGGCCAGTTCCACGGCGTGATCAGGCCGACGACGCCGATCGGCTCCTTGACGATGAGCGAGGAGCCTTTCACGTGGCGGAACTGAAAAGTCTTCAGCACCTCGGCCATCTTTTCCAGATGCGCCTGGCCGACGCCGACCTGGCTGTCCAGCGCCATCTGGCGCGGCGCGCCCATCTCGCGCGAAACGGCGAGCGCAAGGTCCTTGCTGCGCTTCTTATAGATTTCGATGACGCGGTTGAGGATATCGAGACGCTCCTCGACTTCAGTGAAGCCGAATGTGGCGAAGGCGCGCTTGGCGGCGGCCACCGCCTTGTCGACATCGGCTTTGCTGCCCAGCGAGATCTGCGCGAAGACGTCCTCATTCGATGGATCGATGACATCGAAATTGTTGGGCACCACCGGATCGACCCAGGCGCCGTCGATATAGAACTGCAGATTGTGCGACATGCTTTCGCTCCCTGTGGGCCACCCGGCTTCGATTGTGGTGAGGCGATCGTCGTATATCGCCAGAGATAACGATGCGGCAACCGCCCTGTCAAACGCAAGCGGATGTGTGTGTTGAATTCCCGATGCATACCGCTCAAAACTGTGCAGCGGTTTCGGGAAAACGACATCCATCAAGACAGGACTTAAAGCGCGGCGCCTGAATCCGTTTCAGGCAGCGCGATCTAAGGCGCCAACCTCTTGCTCAAATAGACGGTTGTCCCGTTCATGAACGGCTCTTCGCGGTCGATCGCGTAGCCATGTTTGCGATAGAGCCGCACATTGGCTTCGAAGGCGCCGTTGGTCAGCAGCCTGAGCTCCCGACAGCCGGTGCTTCGATAGCCTTGAGCTCGGTCCTGTCGAGCAACAGCTGTCCAATACCCCTGCCCTGCACTTCCGGCGCCACGGCGACATTCTCGATCCAGATATGATCGTCATGCGCCATGGTCTCGATCAGGCCGACGATGCGGCCGTCCTCGATGGCGAGCTCGAACCGGTGCTCATTCAGCGCCTTGTTGTAGTCGGCGCGCATCGGCAGGGGCTCGCGGCCGATCACCGGCACCCATTTGGCATAGGCCGCGCGCACGATGGCCTTGATGGCGGCGGAATCCGCCGGCGCGGCCGGCCGAAACTCGATGGAAGAAACGACGCTCATTCAGACACTCCAAAATGCAAAAAACCCGCCGATCGTTGCGATGGGCGGGCTGGGATGGACGAGCCGGGTGACTTGCTAGCCGGCCCTTGTCTTCACGCAATCAGCTTGCCGCTCCTTCGAACGGCGGCGTCGCTGCGGATTTGCGAAAAAGGCGGCCATGGCGCGAAGCTGGACCGGGAACCGAGACGCTGTCAAGCCGGTCGCGTCGACACGACAGCCGTATCGCCCCGCCTCGGCAATCCGATCGCCCATCCGATCGTTCGTAATAATCGATCATTATAACTCGAATAATTCGTTGGAAAGATCGGTTCTGGAATGGCATTTCCCCGGTACAGTTACCTGGAGAATTCGATTGTCTTTTCTGCCCGTCGCCGCGAACGATCTTCCAAACAGCCTGAATTCGGCCAATTCAGGAAGCAAGAGCCCGATCTGGGCCGGCATCATGCCGGGAATCGTACTGGTGGCGATGATCACCAGCGTGGCCTATTCGGCGCGCAACCTCTCCGGCCTCACGCTGTTCAGTCCGATGATCCTCGCCGTCGTCACCGGCATGATCTATTCCAACGTTCTCGGCACGCCAGCCCATGCCAAGGCCGGCATTGCGTTGGCGCAGCGCCGGCTGCTGCGCTTCGCAATCGTGCTGCTAGGCTTCCAGCTCACGCTCGGCCAGGTGGCCGGCATCGGACTCGGCGGCGTCGGCATCGTCGCAGCAACGCTCGGCGCCACCTTCCTGTTCACCGTCACGCTGGGCCGGCTGATCGGCGTCGACGCCAAGCTCGCGCAACTGATCGCGGCCGGCACCTCGATCTGCGGCGCTTCGGCCATCGTCGCCACCAACATCGTCACCGATGCGCGCGACGAGGACGTCACCTACGCCGTCGCCGCGATCACCCTGTTCGGCACTGTCGCCATGCTCGGCTTCCCGCTGCTGACGCCGTTCTTCGGCCTCAACCAGCACGCGTTCGGCCTGTGGGCAGGCGCCTCGATCCATGAGGTGGCGCAAGTGATCGGCGCCGGCTTCCAGAACGGCACGCTAGCCGGCGAAACGGCGACCGTCGCCAAGCTGACGCGCGTCGCCATGCTGGCGCCGATGGTTATCGCGCTCGGCCTGATGGCGCGCCGCGGCAGCGATGACGCGTCCCCCGCAAAGCCGCCCATGCCGTGGTTCGTGCTCGCCTTCGTCGCGGTCGTGGCGCTGAACAGCTCGGTGGCGATCCCGGCGCAAGTCCATTCGGCGATCGCTTTGGCCGCGCAGGTCATGCTGACCATGGGGCTCGCCGCCATGGGCCTTCAGGCCGACATTTCGGAGTTGCGCTCGCGCGGCCTGCGCCCGCTGATGCTGGCCTTCTCGGCTTTTCTGTTTATCGCCTGCTTCAGCCTGGTGCTAGTGAAGTTCGCCTAATCCTCGAAAGAACTCGCCGCCACATAGATCGCGGCGAGCTTCTCGATGCCGGCCTGGTCTTCCTTGTCGAAGCGGCCAGGCAGCGGGCTGTCGAGGTCGAGCACGCCGAACACGCCGTCGGCATCGCGCAACAACACGACCAGTTCCGAGCGCGAGTCGGCATCGCAGGCGATGTGGCCGGGAAAATCGTGCACGTCCTTGATCAGCATCGACATGCCGAGATCGACCGCCGTGCCGCAGACGCCTTTGCCCACCGCGATGCGCACGCAGGCCGGCTTGCCCTGGAAGGGGCCGAGCACCAGCTCGTCGTCGGACTGCAGAAAATAGAAGCCCGCCCAGTTGAGGTCGGGCACCATCTGGTAGATCAGCGCCGAGGTGTTGGCGGCGTTGGCGATGGAATCGCCCTCGCCCTCCAGCAGGGCTTTCAATTGCGTGGCCAACTCATTGTAAAAGGCCGGCTTATTGCTCGTGTCGATGGCGGTTGCCGCAAACATGCTGGTCGTTTCTCCGTTGCAAGGGCGCTGACGCGCCCGCTACAGTCCCGCCCTCTCTGCCACCAAAGCCGCCGTCGGGAAACAGCCTATCGTGACTTCCAGCCATGCCAAGACGGTCGAGGCCAGAACGATCCGGATCGCCGCCGCCGTGATCCGGGATGACAGCGGCAAGCTGCTTCTGGTGCGCAAGCGTGGCACCAGCACCTTCATGCAGGCCGGCGGCAAGATCGAGCCGGGCGAGGTGCCCGCCGCCGCTCTTGCGCGCGAATTGCGGGAGGAATTGGGCATCGTCGTCGATCCGGCGACGGCCTTCCCCCTCGGCTCGTTTTCGGCGCCCGCCGCCAACGAACCGGATGCCCGCGTCGAGGCCGAGCTTTTCGAATTGTCGATCGCCGGCGAACCGATCCCGGCGGCCGAAATCGAGGAGATGATCTGGCTGAACCCGGAGCTGGCGCGCGGCATCGAGCTCGCGCCGCTCACCGCCGACATCGTGCTGCCGCGCTACTGGCGCGAGCCATGACTGCGCGGAACCAGGCAAAACCGTCGGTGGGCGAAGCTCCCCTCACCTTTGCGGTGCTGGTCTTTGCCGGCTTTCCGATGATGGCGTTTTCCTCCATCATCGAGCCGCTGCGCGCCGCCAATATCCTAGCCAAGCGCGAATGCTACCGCTGGATGATCGTCGGCGCGGATCCCGGCACGGTCGAGGCCTCCAACGGCGTCGTCATCCAGCCCGGTTTTTCGGCCGCCGATGCCCCGAAGGCCGACCGCATCGTCGTCTGTTCCGGCGGCGACGCCGACCATGTCGTGGCCGACGAGGCGATGAGCTGGATCCGCAAGAGCCTGCGCGGCGGCGCGCATATCGGTGCCGTGGCGGATGCGGCGTTCTTCCTCGCCCGTGCCGGCCTGCTCGACGGCCATGCCTGCACCTTGCACTGGACCAGCCAGGCCGCCTTCACCGAGGCTTTTCCGGAGATCGAGCTCAGGCGCGATCTCTTCGTCATCGACCGCAAGCGTTTTACGTCCGCCGGCGGCGTCGGCAGCCTCGACATGATGCTGGAGATCATCACACGCGACTACGGCGCCGAGCTTGCGGCGGGTGTCGCCGAATGGTTCGTGCACTCTCCCTTGCGCTCGAGCGTCGACCGCAAGCTGATGCCGCTGCGCCTGCGCACCGGCGTGCAGAACGAGCTGGTGCTATCGGCCATCGCCATCATGGAGGACGCTGTCGAGGAACGGCTCGGCATGGCGGAACTCGCCGCAAGGCTCGGCGTGTCGCCCGACAAGCTCGAGCGCAATTTCCGCGCCGAATTGGATATCTCGCCCAATGGTTATTACCGGCGCCTCAGGCTGAAGCGCGCCGCCGACCTCCTGGCGCATTCGACGCTGATGGTTCGCGATGTGGCTTTAGCCTGCGGGTTTGCTTCGATGTCGAGCTTTGCCCGGGCGTTTCGGGAAGAGCACGGGCATGCGCCGAAGGCGATGCGAAGGCACTAGGTGACTTTTTTCAATATGCCGAGTTCCCTCACACCCTCCAGAGGGGGGTGCTGTCCCGCCAGCGTTGTAGTCGGATGAAACCGCACTGCGCGGCACTCAGCACAACATCTGCGGAATTCCGCACAAGCTCCGGATCCTGCCCGGCTATGTTCGCGGGAAAAGGAGGCCGCCATGAGCATCGTCGTATTCGACCCCGACAGCATCGAGGATGTGGACTTCAAGGACCGCATGCGCCATCCGGCCGCGGCTGATCCCGCCGGCGGCATGTGGTTGTCCGACACCGAGCCGTCCTTCATCGATGCCGACGCGCTGCGCAAGGGGCGGCTGGCAAAACTGCGCGGCTGGATGCGAGAGGCGGGCTATGGCGGCGTCGTGCTGTTCGATCCCTACAACCAGCGCTACGCCACCGGCTCGCGCAACATGTTCGGCTATTTCCTGCGCAACTCGACCCGCTATTTCTTCATTCCGACCGACGGGCCGATCGTGCTGTTCGAATATCCGCAGAGTTACCATGTCTCGATGGTACTCGACACGATCGACGAGGCGCGGCCGTCGAAGCTGGTGTGGTCATCGGTCTCCGGCCGCGACGACGAGACCGCCGGGCCATTCGCCGACGAGATCACCGAGCTGTTGAAGAAGCATGGCGGCGGCTCGATGAAGCTCGGGCTCGACCGCTGCAGCCACCTGCAGGCGCTGGCGTTGGAAAAGCGCGGCTGCGAGGTGAAGGATTGCCAGGGCGAGATCCTCGCCGTGCGCGCGGTGAAGACGCCCGAAGAGGTGAAATGCTTGCAGGTCTCGATGGCCGGCGCCGAGGCGGCGGTCGCAGCGGTGCGCGAGGCGATCAAGCCCGGCGTTTCCGAAAACGAGCTCTTCGCCATCATGTATGGCGAGGTGATCCGCCAGGGCGGCGAATTCATCGAGACCCGGCTGCTCACCTCCGGACAGCGCACCAACCCGTGGTTCAACGAGGCGAGCGGGCGCAAGATCAGGCCGGGCGAGTTGGTCGCGCTCGATACCGACACGATCGGCTGCTACGGCTACTATTCCGATTTCTCGCGCACCTTTCGCTGCGGCCCAGGCAGGCCGACGCCCTACCAGAAGTCGCTGTACCGCATGGCGCACGACCAGGTGCAGCACAACATCGGGATCGTGAAGCCCGGCATGGCTTTTCGCGAGATCGCCGAGAAGGCCTGGAATATCCCGGATCGCTTCGTCGACCAGCGCTACACCTCGGTCATGCACGGCGTCGGCATGCATGGCGAGACACCATTACATCGCGCACGCGATGGACTATGAGACCTATGGCCGGGACGGCATCATCGTGCCCGGCATGGTGGTCAGCGTCGAAAGCTATATCGGCGAGAAGGGCGGGCGCGAGGGCGTCAAGCTGGAGGACGAGATCCTGATCACCGAGACCGGCACCGAGCTGCTCTCGCGCTTCCCTTACGAAGACGAATTTCTTGACAAGTAGCGCCGACGCACAGACAGCACATCCGCATGAAGACGCCCATTTCCATCCGGCGCGGTACGGTGGCCGCGGTGTTCATCGATCTCCAGGAGGAGCATCGCAAGGACAAGCGCTATCTGGTCGAAGGGTTTGGCGACATCCTCGCCAACGTCCAGCGGCTGCAGGAGGCGGCACGGCGCAATTTCGTGCCGCTCTACCATTGGGCCTATATCGTCGATCTCGCCGAGGCGCGCCCATTCCATCCGGTTGATGAGAGCGGCAAGTCGGCCTTCTCCGACAAGGACGACCCGCTGACGGCGATCTGCCATGAGGTGGCGCCGCAAGATAGCGAAGCCATGCTGATCAAGCAGGAGGCGAGCGCCTTCGGCAAGAACGACTTCGCCGAGAAGCTCAAGGCATCCGGCACCGAATGGCTGGTGATTGCCGGCGTGTGGACCGAAGCCTGCATCGACGCCACGGTGAAGGACGCGGTGGCGCGCGGTTTTCGCGTTCTCCTGGTCAAGGACGCCTGCGGCAGCGCAAGCGCCGCCATGCACCAGACCGGCATCCTCAACCTCGCCAACCGGCTCTACGGCGGCGCCGTCACCAACACGCTCGACGCCTGCCGGCTGATGGCCGGCGACACGGTGAGCGTTTGGCAGGTCGAAGGCTCGGTGCCGCTGCGCTTCACCTTCGAGAATGCGGCGCGGCTCTACGCCGAGCTCTGACGGCGGTGGGCGGTGACCTCTCCGATCCGAGCAGCCGCGGCAAATATGCCGCCCGGCTCGAGCCGGAGCTCTGGGACTATATCGACAGGGTCAACAGCTGGTATCCGCAGGAGATCGTGGCCGCCCCCATCGCCGAGCAGCGCGCGGTCTACAATCAAATGTGCGTGGCGTTCCATCAGGGCCGCCCGGAAGGCGTGACCACAAGCGATGGCCTCATCGCCACGACGGCGCATCCGATCCCGGTACGGCGCTACCGCTTGGCGAACAAAGCGGCAGCGGCGATCGTCCTCTACTACCACGGCGGCGGCTTCGTGCTCGGCGACCTCGACAGCCATGACGACATCTGCGCCGAGATCTGCGCCGGCACCGGCTTCGAAGTGGTCTCGGCCGACTATCGCCTTGCGCCGGAGCACCTGCATCCCGCTTCCTTCGACGACGCGCTGGCGGTGTTCGAGTGGGTCGCGGCGACCGGCGCATTGCCGATCGTGCTTTGCGGCGAAAGCGCCGGCGGCAATCTTGCCGCGGCGGTGGCGCAGGCGACGCGGCAGTATGCCCGGCGCGCCGTCGGCCAGATGCTGATCTATCCCGGGCTCGGTGGCGACGAGACCGGCCGCTCCTATGTCGAGCATGCCGAAGCGCCGCTGCTCACGCTCGCCGATATCGACTTCTACCGCCGCATCCGCTCTGCGCCCGGCCAGTCGGCGGATGACCCGACCTTTTCGCCACTGCGGGACCGCGATTTCTCGGGCCTGCCGCCCACGGTCATCGTCACCGCCGAATGCGACCCGCTTTCCTCCGACGGCGAGGCCTACCGCGACCGCATCCTCGCCGCCGGAGGCCGCGCCTGGTGGCGCGAGGAGCCGCGGTTGGTGCACAGTTTTCTACGCGCCCGCCCGACCGTGCCGCGCGCGGCGGAGGCATTTCAGCGGATTATCACGGATATTGGCGCGCTGGGCGCCGGCGATGGAGCGCTGATCTCCCCCCAAGTGGGGGAGATGGCCGGCCAGAGGGGGGCGCGAAGGATCGCGACCTTTAAGGATCTGATCGCTTCGAAATCTGCCTGAGAGGGTAGCTCCAACCCGTTGAGGCGCTGGCGGGACAGCGCCCCCCTCTGTCCTGCCGGACATCTCCCCCACAAGGGGGAGATTGGCTGTGTCTACCCCCTGCGGAACAGCGCACAAGAACTGCGGAAAACCAAACATTTCGCTGCGGAAAGCAGCCCTATCATCGCTTAGCAGGCAACGGCGCCCCGGCGGTCGTCTCCACCCCCGCGTCTGACGGCAACCGGGGCGCCCGTTGGGTTTTCGTGCACGTCGTTGCCGCCAAAAACCGCCGTACGGGCGATATGCACCAACAACAGAGGGAACGACGATGAAATTCATGCTGACCGACAGGAAACTGCACCCGCAAGCCAAGCCGACCGCCGACGATTTCAGAAAAGGCGCGATCAACCGGCGCGAATACCTTGCGCTTATGGCCGGCTTGGGCGTCAGCGCCGCCGGCGCCCTGGCGCTGGGCGGGCTTAGCCCCTCGCCTGCTCGCGCGGAAGAGCCGAAAAAGGGCGGTACACTTCGCGTGGCGATGAACGTGAAGGGCTTCAAGGACCCACGCACCTTCGACGGCGTCGAGATGTCGAATGTCGCGCGCCACTGCAACGAATATCTGGTGCGCTGGAAAACCGACTTCACCTTCGAGCCGTGGCTGCTCGAGAGCTGGGAGACCAGCGACGACGCCAAGACGATCACGCTCAATGTGCGCAAGGGCATCGCCTGGTCGAACGGCGATACCTTCAATGCCGACGACGTGATCCACAATCTCAACCGCTGGTGCGATGCCTCGGTCGCCGGCAACTCGGTCGCGGCGCGCATGGGCGCGCTGGGGAACGCCGACACCAAGAAGCCGATCGACGGCGGCATCCAGAAAGATACTCGGTCGCGGCGCGCATGGGCGCGCTGGTGAACGCCGACACCAAGAAGCCGATCGACGGCGGCATCCAGAAAGTCGACGACTACACCGTCAAGATAAACCTGCCCAAGCCCGACATCTCGCTGATCGCCGGCATGGCCGACTATCCGGCGCTGATCATGCACCGCTCCTATGAGGGCGATGCGGATCCGAAGAAGGCCTTGGCCATCACAACCGGCCCTTGCGAGCTGGTGAGTTGGGACGCCGAGACCGGTGCTGAGGTGAAGCGCAAGGACAAGCCCTGGTGGAAGGGCGACTTCTATCTCGACGGCATCAAATGGGTCGACTACGGCTCCGATCCCAACGCCATGCTGTCGGCCTTCGAATCCGGCGAGATCGACACCGACCACGAGACGGCTTCCGACGCGGTGTCGCAGACCGACCAGATGGGCTTGCAGAACTCCGAGATCGCCACCGGCTCGACCATCGTCGCACGCTTCAATGTCGGCAACGCCCCCTATGAGGACGTCAAGGTGCGCCGCGCCGCCCAGCTTGCCGTAGACAATGCGGCGGTGCTGAAGCTTGGCCTCGACGGCAGGGGCAAGCCGGCCGACAACCACCATGTCGGCCCCATGCACCCGGAATTCGCCGATATCGGCCCGGCCAAGCGCGATGTCGAGGCGGCGAAGAAGCTGCTCTCCGAAGCCGGCAAGGCCGACCACGAATATGAGCTGATCTCGGTCGACGTCGAATGGCAGAAGACCACCGCCGACGCGATCGCCGCGCAGATCCGCGAAGCCGGCCTCAAGATCAAGCGCACGGTGCTGCCGGCCGCGACCTTCTGGAACGACTGGAGCAAGTTCCCCTACTCCTGCACCGAATGGCTGGGCCGTCCGCTCGGCGTCCAGGTGTTGGCCCTCGCCTACAAATCGGGCGCGGCCTGGAACGAAAGCGCCTATTCGAACAAGGAGTTCGACGAGCTTCTCGACAAGGCGCTGGCAACGCCCGACGCCAACCAGCGCAAGGAGATCATGGCCAAGATCGAGCAGAACCTGCGCGACTCCGGCGTCATCATCCAGCCCTATTGGCGCTCGGTCTACCGCACCTACCGCAAAGGCGTGCATGGCTGCGAGCAGCACCAGGCGCTCGAGCAGCATTTCGAAAAGGTCTGGCTGGAGTCCTGATCCTCCCGGGACCGAGACGGTCGGAGTGGCTCGGCAGAGCCGCGCCGGCCGTCTCGGCATGTTGCGCCCAATCTGGTTAAGATCGGTTGAGGCCCTGCCCGATTGCCGCCGGCGACCGGGCGACCGACATCCGCTCGATGATCGTCGTCGGCAGCACGATCCTTTCAGGCGGCCGGTCATCGCCTTTCAGGCGCCGTATCAGCAGCTCCGCCACGGATTTTCCGAGCGCATAGACCGGCTGGTCGATGACGGTGATGGGCGGCGTCGTCACGCTCGTCCAGTCGGCGTCGTGGAAGGTGATCAGCGATATGTCCCGCGGAATGCCAAGGCCGCATTCGCGGATCGCCTTGAACAGATCGAGCGCCACGACGCTGTCGGAGGCCAGGATCGCCGTCGGCCTATCGGCGCTCCGAAGCAGTTGCAGGAGCACGGCGTGCGCGCTCTCCGACCGCCCGCTGCCGAAATGGATGTTGCGCTCCGCTCCATCGATGCCGGCTTCGCGGCAGGCATCGAGGAAGCCCAGGATGCGCTCGCGCACGGTGGAGGTGTTTATCATCGACGCGGCGCCGCGAAAATCTCCGGACAGCACCGCGGCGGTGACGTAGGCGATCCTGCGGTGCCCGGCTTGCGTCAACATGCGCGTGGCGCGCAGCGCGGCATTGCGGTCATCGACCGTTACCGTGTCGACGTCGAGCTCCGGCAGCGCGCGGTCGAGCAGCGCCAACGGGCAGGCGATCTCCTTGAGATGGGCGATATCTCCAGACTGGGCGGGAGTCACGATCAGGCCGTCGACCTGCTTTGCCATCAGAACGCGGATCGCGCTCTTCTCCGCTTCGACCTCCTCGCCTGAATTGGCCAGGATGACGTTGATGCCTGACAGGCGCGCGACGTCGCTGATGCCGCGCACCGCGAGCGAGAAGAACGGGTTCTCGATGTCGCCGACGATGACGCCGATGCTGCCTGAACGACCGGTCGTCATGCTGCGCGCCAGCTCGTTCGGCCGATAGTCGAGCGCCTTCGCTGCTTCGAGCACCGCGGCGCGCACCGTCTTGCTCACCCGGCCGTAACCGCCCAGCACGCGCGCGGCGGTTGCCTTTGAAACCTTTGCTTCGCGGGCGACGTCGCTGACGGTGATGGAGGGAGCCTTGGGCGCGCGCTTCATTGTGGAAAAATCGCTTTTCAAATTCGTTGACGGATGGTCGTTCCCGTGCCTACAAATGTCAAGAGACCGGTCTCATTCACATTTGAGACCGGTCTCATAAGAAAAAGAACGCCCAGTGGCGTCGGATTCGAGGCCGTATCGAAATTGTTCGCTGCGTCCCCCGCACGGACCGATCTTCAGAGTGGAGAACAACCATGAGCATCAGAGGTCTTTTCACATCGAGCCGGCGGCAGCGCATCGGCTCTTTCGTCTTCGCGGTCGCGCTTGTCGCCCTGTCGCTGCCCAAAGCCTGGGCGGCGGACAATCCATATAACCTTATCGATCCCACGACGATCAGCGTCGGCACGATGGGCGACGCCAAGCCCTATGCCTTTACCACGGCCGACGGCAAGTTCACCGGCTTCGATCTCGAATTCTTCCTGAACGTGGTGGGCCGGATGGGCTTCAAGCCGGACCAGGTGACCTTCACCGGGCAGGAATTCTCGGCGCTGATGCCGTCGGTCGCCAACCAGCGCTTCGACGTCGCGGTCGCCGCTATCGGAACGACCGAGCAACGCAAGAAGGCGGTCGATTTCTCCGACGGCTATCTCGCCGGCTATCTGTCGGTGCTGACCTCCGACCCAAAGATCACCTCGCCCGAGGGTCTCGCCGGCAAGCGTCTCGGCGTCGTGCAGGGCACGCTGCAGGAGATCTATGCCACCAAGAACTTCAAGAACACCGACCTGGTGAAATTCCCGGACAACAACTCGGCAATAGCCGCGCTCAACAACGGCACGGTCGACGGTCACTTCCTCGACTACGAGGCGGCAAAACAATATGGCGAGCGCTATCCGGCCCTGAAGATCGCGATCAACATCCCGTCCTTCGATGCTCCCGCGGGCTTCGTCCTGCGCAAGGGCAACGACGCCTTCCGCGAAGCACTCAACAAGGGCATTCACGACGCCATGCAGGACGGCACATGGCGCGACCTCTACCAGAAATGGTTCCCCGGATCGCCGATGCCGGAGCAATATCTGCCCAAGAAGAACTGACCTGCGTAGTGCCGCCGGCGCGAATGCCGGCGGCCCCCAGGCAGGCCGTGAGAGATCGCGCGGGCGGCGGTTGCGCCGCCGGGCAAGGCAGGTTGGCGGATGGATTGGTTAGAAAACCTTCAGCGAAGCTTCTTCGACTGGGACGCGATGGCATCGGTGCTGCCGGCGCTGCTTGCCGTCGGGTTGAAGAACACCCTTATCCTCGCCGCGGCATCGACGGTGCTCGGCATCCTTATCGGCATGGTGCTCGCCGTGATGGGCATCTCGCGCTCCGCGTGGCTGCGCATCCCCGCACGCATCTACACCGACATCTTTCGCGGGCTGCCGGCGATCCTCACCATTCTTCTGATCGGGCAAGGCTTCGCGCGCATCGGCCGCGAGATATTCGGACCCTCGCCCTACCCGCTCGGCATCGTGGCGCTCAGCCTGATTGCCGGCGCCTATATCGGCGAGATTTTTCGCTCCGGCATCCAAAGTGTCGAGAGCGGCCAGATGGAAGCCTGCCGCGCGCTCAGCATGAGCTACGGGCAGGGCATGCGGCTGATCGTGATCCCGCAGGGCGTGCGCCGCGTGCTCCCTGCCCTGGTCAACCAGTTCATCGGCAACGTCAAGGATTCCAGCCTCGTCTACTTCCTCGGCCTGCTGGCCTCGGAGCGCGAGATTTTCCGCATCGGTCAAGACCAGGCGGTGGTGACCGGCAATCTGTCGCCGTTGCTTCTGGCCGGCATGTTCTACCTCATCATCACCGTGCCGCTGACCCATGTGGTCAATCACATCGACAACCGCCTGCGCCTCGGCAAGCAGAAGCCAGGCGGGGTCGTCAGCGGCCTCGTCGAGGTCGGAGAATTGAAGGATACGACGGGCAAGGCCACGCCCACCACGGCACGGCCCGCCATCAAGGCCGGCAGCCTCGAAGTGCGCGATCTCGACATGGCCTATGGCGAGTTGCAGGTGCTGAGAAAGATCCGGCTCAAGGTCGAGCCCGGCACCGTCACCTGCGTCATCGGTCCGTCCGGCTCCGGAAAATCGACGCTGCTGCGCTGCCTCAACCGGCTGGTCGAACCCAAGGCCGGCGACGTGCTGCTCGACGGCGAGAGCATCCTGGCGATCAAACCCGAGACGCTGCGCCGGCGTGTCGGCATGGTGTTCCAGCATTTCAACCTGTTCCCGAACCATACGGCGATCGAGAACGTCATGCTGGCGCTGACCAAGATCAAAGGCATGGCGGGCAGTAAAGCTCGGCGCCTTGCCGAAGCGCGCCTCGCGGAAGTGGGCTTAGCCGCGCGCGCGGACTACCGGCCCAGCCGCCTTTCGGGTGGTCAGCAGCAGCGCGTGGCGATCGCGCGCGCGCTTGCGATGGACCCTGAGGTCATCCTCTTCGACGAGGTGACGAGCGCGCTCGACCCCGAACTCGTCAAGGGCGTCCTCAATCTGATGGCCGATCTCGGCCGGCGCGGCATGACGATGATTGTCGTCACCCATGAGATGGGCTTTGCCCGCAAGGTGGCCGACCAGGTCGCCTTCATGGACGAGGGCCGCATCGTCGAGGTCGGCCCTCCGGCGGAGATCTTCGACAGACCGAAGAGCCCCCGGCTCAAGCAATTCCTCGCCGAGGTGCTGTGAACGATTCTTGTCGCGCCGGCCGGGCTCGGCGCGTCCCCCGAAAACCCAACTGTCCGATTATCGAAAGCTGCATTCATGACTGATAAATCCGCCCTCAAGGTCGTCGTCATCGGCGGCGGCATCTTCGGCGTCTCCACGGCCGTCCATCTCGCCAGGCTTGGCGCGGAAACGACCATCGTTACGGACGGCAGGATCGCCAACGGCGCATCGTCGCGCTCGCTTGCCTGGCTCAATTCGGCGCGAAAGCGCTCGGCAGCGTATCACCGCCTCCGCGTGCAGGGCCTCGAGCGCTACAGAGCATTTGCGGCAAAACACGACTGCGGCACCTGGCTGCGCTTTGATGGCGGGCTCACCTGGGATGCCGACGATGCCGCCAACCAGATCAGGGAAATCTTCCGCCACGAACAGTCGATCGGCTATGAGACGCGACTGCTCGCGCCGGACGACATCGCCGCGGTCACGCCGGGCGTCGACGCAAAGGCCGTTTCGCCTCAAGGCGCCATCTTCAATGCCGGCGAAGGCTGGGTCGACCTGCCGTCGCTCATCGGCCTGCTGCTCAGCGAGTTCCGCGATCGCGGCGGCCGTATTCTCACCGACACCGGCTCCACCGACGTCACGCTCGCCAATGGCCGCGTCAGCGGCGTGAAGACCGCTTCCGGCCAAGTGGTCGATGCCGATGCCGTTGTGGTCGCGACGGGCCCGGCGGTGCCGGGCATGGCGGCGAAGGTCGGCAGGCGTATCGGCGACGGTACGACGCGCGCGCTGCTCGTCTTCAGCAAACCGGTCCCGCATCCGCTGCGCGCCGTGCTGAACACGCCGCGCGTCGCTATCAGGCCCACTCCGAACGGCGCCTTCGCGCTCGACTCCGCGTGGTCCGAAGACGAAGTCATCGTACACGACGACGGTACCTACGAAGCCAAGCCGTCCACGATCGCAGGCCTGCTCGAGGAAGGCTCCAGAGTGCTCGAGGGCAACCCGACGCTTGTCTTGGAGAGCCATCACATGGGGCCGAAGCCAATTCCGGCCGACGGCGAGCCGGTGATCGGACAGTTGACCGGCATTCCCGGCTATCACGTCGTCTTCAGCCACAGCGGCGCGACGCTTGGCCTCGTCGCGGGCGAACTGCTGGCCGGCGAGATCGTCAGCGGCACGCCCAGTCCGTTGCTCGAGCCGTTTCGCCCCTCGCGGTTCGACGCTGGCGCGAAATTGTCGACGAGCCGATGAACGGCGAGCCGGACCTCTATGCGCTGACCGCTGCCTGCAGCACTACGCCAAGGGCGTCGCGCATGCGACATTGCGCGAGTTCGCGGCGGCCGCGCGCGAGCGGGAACGCTTCCACCGGCACATCGAGAGCATTCCGCCTGAGCGCCGCTTCCTCAGCAACCCGACGCGGGCCTCGCTCGCGGTCGGCGCCGCGCTCCTCGATGGCGAACTCGCCTATCACCGGGGCCGGCACGACGAGGCTTACGATCACCTGCGGCGCGCGGTCGAGCTCGACGACAATCTCTCCTACACCGAGCCCTGGGCCTGGATGCATCCGCCGCGCCATGCGCTGGCAGCCCTCCTGCTCGACCAGGGTCACGCAGCGGAGGCCGAGCAGGTCTATCGCGACGATCTGGGCTTGAGCGGCGCCGTGCGGCGCTGCGCCCAGCACCCGGACAATGTCTGGGCGCTGCACGGGCTGGTCGAATGCCTGAAGCGGCGCGGCGAGAGCGACGAACTGCCGGGGTTCCAGAACAAACTCGCCGCAGCGCTTGCCAAGGCGGATGTGCCGATCACCTCGTCCTGCCTATGCCGGACGAGCGTGCGGGCGGGGCATGACTGCTGCCATTGAGGCACGGCCGCCCTCATCCAAGGCAGCGGCCGCGTCATTCGCTACGAGAATATCAGAAATGTGGGCAGCCCCGAAAAGAGCAGTGCCAACCCGACGCAAAGGCCGATGTTACGCGTAATCACACCGAAAGTGGTGTTGAACACCCTGCCGATCTCGAATCTGCCGGGTTGTCCCAGTGCCGCAGTGGTCATGATATTTTCCCCCTAGTCACCGCGCATCCAATCGGTGACTTCAAAGTAAATTTGCCAAGATTGTCGGGCCACGTCCAGTGCACTTGCAATTGTGTTGGCATATTGCCAGTGTCGGCGCCGAACCGCAGGTTGCAGGGGGAACGCGCGGGTGACAGTCGCACAGCCGGGCACGGCCGATGCCGAATGGCTGGCCAGGATGCACAAGCAGCTGCTGGCGGATGATTCTATCCAGTTTGACCTGCCGGGGCTGGTGCGGCCGGAGCCGCCTGAGTGGCTGAAGCCTTTGCTGGAAGCCCTGGCGAAGATCGGCCCTTACATGATCTATCTGTTCTGGGGCGCGGTGATCATCGGCGTCGCGATCATCGTGTTCCTGCTTGCTCTTGAAGCAAAGGGTGTCGCCTGGCGGCTGCCATGGCGGCGCGCGCGCAAGGAGGACGAGACGAAGGAAGAATGGCGCCCGGATGCCGGTGCGGCGCAGATCCTGCTCTCCGAAGCCGATGCGCTCGCCGCGCGCGGCGAGTACGACGAGGCGGTGCATCTCCTGCTTCGCCGCAGCGTCGCCGACATCGCCACCCGCCTGCCCGATTTCCTGCGCCCCTCGCTGACCGCGCGCGACATCGCCGCCGCGAGTTCCATCCCTTCCCGCCCCCGCACAGCCTTCAGTGAGATCGCGCGCATCGTGGAGGCAGCGCTGTTTGCCCGCCGTCCGGTCGGCGCCGAGGGCTGGCAGCAGGCGCGCACTGCTTATGAGCGCTTCGCCTTCCGGGATGCCTGGGCATGAGCGCGGAGGCAGCCGAGGCAACGCAAGAACCATTCAGCCGCAGGACGTTGTTCTGGGGCATCTTTGCCAGCTTGCTGGCGGCCGCCGGATTCTTTCTCCTCTCGACCTACGCTCCGGATTTCCGCCAGCCCGAAGGCGGCGGCACGCCGCTCTCCAAGGGCGGCACCGGCTATGCCGGGCTTGTCGAGTGGCTGAAACTCACCAACCGGCAGGCGCCGCCCATGGCGCGCGGCGAGAAGGATCTGGAATCCCCTCTGGCGTCCACCTTCCTGTTGATCGTCACCATCGCGCCGGAAAGCGACCCAGCGGCGCTTCAGCGCGTCATCAAGCTGCGCTCGGGCAAGGACACGCTGTTCGTGCTGCCGAAATGGCAGACCATGCCGTTGCTGGGCCATGAAGGCTGGGAGACGAAGGTCGAGCGGTTGCCAAATACCGTCGTCAACGACTGGCTCGGTCGCCTCGCCAAGGCGAAGCTCGGCGAAGGCAAGCCGCCGGTCGATAAGATCGATGTCGAAGGGCGCAAGATCGCCGTGCCCGACGAGCTGCAGTGGGTGGCCGACGCTCACCCGCTGATCGCAGCGGGTGATCGTAAGGCTGTTCTTACCGAGCTCGACAACGAGCCGTTCTACATCCTGACCGATCCCGATCTCATCAACAACGCGGCGCTGAAGGATCCGCAAAAGGCGGCCGCGGCGCTCGACATGATTGCCATGCTGGAGCCCGCCAAGGGCGCGGTGATGTTCGACCTGACACTGCACGGCATCGGCCAGAATTACGATCTCGCCAAGCTCCTGGTCGAGCCGCCCTTCCTGGCGCTGACGCTGTCGGTGCTGACAGCGGCCGCACTTGCCTTCCTGCATGGCCTCGGCCGGTTCGGCCCACCTCGCGCAGAGGGGCGCGCCATCGCCTTCGGCAAGCGGGCGCTGGTCGACACCACGGCGATGCTCTTGAAGCGCGCCGGGCGGATCGAGGGCCTCGGTAATCGCTACGCGGCGCTGATGCGCCAGCGCGCCGCCGCATTGCTTGGCGCTCCGCATGGGCTGCAGGGCGAGGCGCTCGACCGTTGGCTGGATTCCCGCGACAGACAAGAAGCGCAAAGCTTCACCACGCGGTTCAAGGCTGCAAACGATTCCAACACATTGGCCGGAATGCATGAAGCAGCGGAAGAGCTGCATGACTGGACGGCAAGGAGGCTCGGTGAACGTCGATGAAGTGAAGGCCCTGGCAGGCGCGATCAGGGAAGAAGTGGCGAAAGCGATCACCGGTCAACGCGACACGATCGATCTGATGCTGACGGCGCTGTTCGCCGGCGGGCACATATTGCTCGAAGGCCCGCCGGGCACCGCCAAGACCATGACCGCGCGCTGCTTCGCGCAGGCGCTCGGCGTAGCCTATGGGCGTATCCAGTTCACGCCCGACCTGATGCCCGGCGACATCGTCGGCGCCAACATCTACAATTTCCAGACCGGGCAGTTCACGCTGACGCGCGGCCCGATCTTCTGCGACGTCCTGCTGGCCGACGAGATCAACCGCACACCGCCGAAGACGCAGGCAGCCCTTCTGGAAGCCATGCAGGAACACGCGGTCACCTTCGACGGCACCACCCATTCGCTGGGCAAGAACTTCATGGTGGTGGCGACGCAGAACCCGATCGAGCATCAGGGCGTCTATCCACTCCCTGAGGCACAGCTCGATCGTTTCCTGTTCAAGCACCGGGTGAGCTATCCGGACGCGCAGGAAGAGCGCGCCATCATCGTCCACCACGGCGGCGGCTCGGACTCGCACAATATCGAGCAGTACGGCATCAAGGCGCGAACCGGCCGCGCCACACTCGAGGCGGCGCTCGCCACGGTGGGCGACGTCACGCTGGTCGACGACGTCGTCGGCTATATCGCGGCGCTGGTGCGCGGCACGCGCGAGAGCCCGGACCTGGAGGTGGGTGCCAGTCCC
>NZ_JHQR01000066.1:0-12500 GCF_014843825.1 Mesorhizobium silamurunense | reverse complement strand
TCGAGAAGCTGGTCTTTTTGTGCCAATTCCATTGAAGCAAGTCCCGCACAGGATTTGCTCGGATGACGATCTCTCCGAGATCGCATGATGGGTATTGGCAATGAGAACGATCAAGTGTCTTAAGGGCAATTGGTGGATGCCTTGGCATGCACAGGCGATGAAGGACGTGATACGCTGCGATAAGCTACGGGGAGGTGCGAATACCCTTTGATCCGTAGATTTCCGAATGGGGAAACCCACCTAAGGTACTTGGAAAATCAGAGCAGCAGGGCAGCTTGCTGCTGTGGTTTCCAAGTATCGATAATAGGTAACTTATCCTGAATACATAGGGATAAAGTGGCGAACGCGGGGAACTGAAACATCTAAGTACCCGTAGGAAAGGACATCAACCGAGACTCCGGAAGTAGTGGCGAGCGAACCCGGACCAGGCCAGCGGCGATGATGAGACAAGCGGAACCTTCTGGAAAGTTGGGCCATAGCGGGTGACAGCCCCGTACGCGTAATGCAAATCATCGTCCTTGAGTAAGGCGGGACACGTGAAATCCTGTCTGAAATTGGGAGGACCACCTTCCAAGCCTAAGTACTCGTGCATGACCGATAGCGAACTAGTACCGTGAGGGAAAGGTGAAAAGCACCCCGACAAGGGGAGTGAAAGAGTACCTGAAACCGATTGCCTACAAACAGTGGGAGCCCGCAAGGGTGACCACGTACCTTTTGTATAATGGGTCAGCGACTTAGTGTGACGAGCAAGCTTAAACCGATAGGTGTAGGCGCAGCGAAAGCGAGTCTGAACAGGGCGTTCAGTTCGTCGCATTAGACCCGAAACCGAGTGATCTAGCCATGAGCAGGCTGAAGGTAAGGTAACACTTACTGGAGGGCCGAACCCATAACTGTTGCAATAGTTCGGGATGACTTGTGGCTAGGGGTGAAAGGCCAATCAAACTCGGAAATAGCTGGTTCTCCGCGAAATCTATTTAGGTAGAGCGTCGACCGAATACCCCAGGGGGTAGAGCACTGGATGGGCTAGGGGTCCTCACCGGATTACCAAACCTAACCAAACTCCGAATACCTGGGAGTACTAGTCGGCAGACACACGGCGGGTGCTAACGTCCGTCGTGAAAAGGGAAACAACCCTGACCTACAGCTAAGGTCCCCAAGTTATGGCTAAGTGGGAAAGGATGTGAGGATCCCAAAACAACCAGGATGTTGGCTTAGAAGCAGCCATCATTTAAAGAAAGCGTAACAGCTCACTGGTCTAAATAAGGGTCTTTGCGCCGAAAATGTAACGGGGCTAAAGCCATACACCGAAGCTTAGGGTTCGTGAGCAATCACGAGCGGTAGCGGAGCGTTCTGTAAGCTGATGAAGCCGTACCCGTGAGGGGCGGTGGAGGTATCAGAAGTGCGAATGCTGACATGAGTAACGTAAGGGGAGTGAGAGACTCCCCCGCCGAAAGACCAAGGGTTCCTGCTTAAAGTTAATCTGAGCAGGGTTAGCCGGCCCCTAAGACGAGGCGGAAACGCGTAGTCGATGGGAACCACGTTAATATTCGTGGGCCTGGAGGTAGTGACGGATCACACAAGTTGTCCAATCTTATCGGATTGAAAGGGCAGCGGAGTGGTTCCAGGAAATAGCTCCTCCTTATAGACCGTACCCGAAACCGACACTGGTGGTCAGGTAGAGTATACCAAGGCGCTTGAGAGAACTATGCTGAAGGAACTCGGCAAATTGCACGCGTAACTTCGGAAGAAGCGTGACCCTTTTCTGCGCAAGCAGAGGAGGGTGGCACAGACCAGGGGGTAGCGACTGTTTATCAAAAACACAGGGCTCTGCGAAGCCGCAAGGCGACGTATAGGGTCTGACGCCTGCCCGGTGCTGGAAGGTTAAGAGGAGGGGTGCAAGCTCTGAATCGAAGCCCCAGTAAACGGCGGCCGTAACTATAACGGTCCTAAGGTAGCGAAATTCCTTGTCGGGTAAGTTCCGACCTGCACGAATGGCGTAACGACTTCCCCGCTGTCTCCAGCATAGACTCAGTGAAATTGAATTCCCCGTGAAGATGCGGGGTTCCTGCGGTTAGACGGAAAGACCCCGTGCACCTTTACTATAGCTTTACATTGGCATTCGTAGTGGCATGTGTAGGATAGGTGGTAGGCTTTGAAGCCTGGGCGCCAGCTCAGGTGGAGCCACCCTTGAAATACCACCCTTATTACTATGGATGTCTAACCGCGGCCCGTTATCCGGGTCCGGGACAATGTATGGTGGGTAGTTTGACTGGGGCGGTCGCCTCCTAAAGAGTAACGGAGGCGCGCGATGGTGGGCTCAGAACGGTCGGAAATCGTTCGCTGAGTGCAATGGCATAAGCCTGCCTGACTGCGAGACTGACAAGTCGAGCAGAGACGAAAGTCGGTCATAGTGATCCGGTGGTCCCGCGTGGAAGGGCCATCGCTCAACGGATAAAAGGTACGCCGGGGATAACAGGCTGATGACCCCCAAGAGTCCATATCGACGGGGTTGTTTGGCACCTCGATGTCGACTCATCGCATCCTGGGGCTGGAGCAGGTCCCAAGGGTATGGCTGTTCGCCATTTAAAGCGGTACGTGAGTTGGGTTCAGAACGTCGTGAGACAGTTCGGTCCCTATCTGCCGTGGGTGTAGGAATATTGAAAGGATCTGTCCCTAGTACGAGAGGACCGGGATGGACGGATCTCTGGTGGACCTGTTGTGGCGCCAGCCGCATTGCAGGGTAGCTATATCCGGACGGGATAACCGCTGAAGGCATCTAAGCGGGAAACCCACCTTGAAACGAGTATTCCCTGAGAACCGTGGAAGACGACCACGTTGATAGGCCGGGTGTGGAAGAGCGGCAACGCTTGAAGCTTACCGGTACTAATAGTTCGATCGGCTTGATCGTTCTCATTCCTAATATCCATTGAGGCGCAATCCGAAGGATTGTCGCCGGCACGAATAGACAGCTTCTCGATTTGAACGTGCGTTTTGCCGACCTGGTGGTTATGGCGGAGCGGCTGCACCCGATCCCATTCCGAACTCGGCCGTGAAACGCTCCAGCGCTGATGGTACTTCGTCTCAAGACGCGGGAGAGTAGGTCGCTGCCAGGTCTGCCAAGCGCACGTTCATCTCACATCCGGGTGCAAAGGATCCGGATGGAGACAAATCTTCTCCTTACGATTAGGCCCGCCAAACGGGATCCTGGGCCGCGCGAGCGGCCCTTTCATTTGGCGGTCTCTTGAATTCGGTAAGCTAAGACTTACCTCTATGGTTGACGCGGGGTGGAGCAGCCCGGTAGCTCGTCAGGCTCATAACCTGAAGGTCACAGGTTCAAATCCTGTCCCCGCAACCACCGATCCAGACACTCCCGGGAGCCCAGCTCCGGGAGTGCTCTTTTTTGTACCCCTTCCGGTCGTTTGCCGCTCGATCCAGCCGAGGATCGTGCTCAGTTCGCCGTACAGCGTGGCGTCAACTACGCCCCGGCGTGTGCCCGGGCGTAGCTCGATCTTTTCGATGAGGCCGTGGATGGCGTCTGCCGCTTCTGCCCGATCCTCCGTGCGGTTGAGAGCCTCTGTCAGCCTTTCAATTTTCTTTGCATAGATATGCGCAGCGTTCGGCAGTCGGTCCGGCACATCGTCGGGCACTTCCGTCAGCAAGATGGAAAGTTCGGCCTTACGAGCTTCTAGTTTCCCGATACGGTCCTTCAGCTTGAGCGGGGGTAGGCCGGCGAGAATCGCGTCGACCGCTTTCTCCAGTTCCCGTTCTGTCTTTTCAAGTTCTGCGCGCCAAGTCTGGGCGTTAGTGCGTCGTTCGCGATTGAGGCGGTTCGTTTCCTCCGCATAAGCGCGGATAGCTTCTGATGCCACCGCTGGCGCCATCATTCGATCCTTCAGGCCCGCCAACACGCGTTCTTCGAGTTCAGAACGTGCAATGGTTCGGCTGTTTGAGCAAGAACCGTTGCTTGTATGCGCCGAGCAGCTGAATCGGTTCGCGCCCCGTAGCGAATATGGACCCCCGCACCAACCGCAGAAGATTAGGCCCGATAGGAGCGACTTCGGACGGCGTGCGCTATTGAGCCGATTGTTGGCAAGACGCTCGCGCACCGCGTCGGTAACATTGGCAAATTTGGTGGAGATTTCGGTTTGCCGCCGCTTCGCCGCTTGCCACAATTCGTCCTCAAGGATGCGTAGGTCTGGCACATTGCTGATGATCCACTCGGATTCTGGGTTAAGGCGCGAGACGCGCCGGCCGGTCGACGGATCCTTCAGGTAGCGCTGGCGATTCCAGACCAGCCGGCCGATATAAAGCTCATTATTGATGATACCAGTGCCACGCTTCAGGTGACCTCGAATAGTCGTGTCGTTCCAGAGTCTTCCCTCGGGGCCGGGAACGCCCTCGTCGTTAAGAGCTTTGGCGATCGCACGGGGTCCGACACCGGTTGCAAAGTCCCGGAAGATCCGCCGGACGATATGTGCTTGATGCACGTCGATCTCGCGATCGCCGCGGATTGGGTCGCCGTGCACGTCCAGCTTCTTAACAAGGCGATAGCCGTAGCAAATCCCACCCCCGGATTTGCCGTTCTCGACGCGGCCGCGTAGTCCCCGATGGGTCTTGGCAGCAAGGTCTTTCAAGAACAAGGCGTTCATGGTGCCCTTGAGGCCGACATGTAGCTCGCTGATCCTGCCCTCGGCGAGCGTCACAATCGAAACGCCAGCAAAATTGAGATGTTTATAGAGTGTCGCGACGTCGGCCTGGTCGCGGCTAATGCGATCCAAGGCTTCCGCCAGCGCTATGCTGAACACCCCCCTTTGGGCGTCCTGCAAAAGCATCTGGATGCCTGGCCGAAGGATCATGCTTGCGCCCGAGATGCCGGCGTCCTTGTAAGTACTGACGATGTCCCAATTCTCGCGCTTTGCCTGCTCTCTGCAAACGTGGAACTGATCCTCGATCGACGCCTCACGCTGATTGTCGGTGGAATACCGTGCATAGAGTGCGATCCGGGTCATAGGTTGGTCTCCTATCTGCTCTCAGGCTGCCTCCTCACGACGAGTTGGCCGAATCAAAACCTTTGCCGAAATGCCAAGCTTGTCGTGCAGATTGCCTATTATCTCAATGGACAGCCCCCGCTTGCGATTGAACGTCGGCGATGCGGTTGAGGGTTCCTATCATCGGCTCCAGATCTTTCCGGCTGCTCCATGCGAAAACGGATCGCCTCGATCGGATCGGGCGGATAGATCGGATAATGCTTGGTTTCGTACGCTTCGATCAGCGTGGCCAAGACATCCAGCCGACGCCGTTCGGTGTGCCGCCCTTGGACCCCCAAAGCCGTTCGACTTCGGCAGGCGCTGCCTCGTAGCCCGCCTCGGTGCGGATCGGCTTGAGATCAGTTGCCATATTTTACCTCCGTCACGTCGATCTTATCGTAAGCCTTGTGGGTGCCGATCCATTTGATTCAGACGATGCCCAACATAACTGACACCACGAGGCGATAGTCATTGAATTTGATGTTGAAGACGATCCGCTCGGCGCTGACGATGCTTGCGGTGGCGTAGTACTTCTTGACGTCGGCAGATCTCGCCCACGCAACTTTGCTTGCTTCATCGAACCAGGCATCGAGCGCGGCCTTTTCTTTCTGCTCTGATAGCCCCTCGACGAATTCCCCCAAGCTGCGGCGGGGGATGATCTTCAGTGTTTCCTCCTTTCCATGGTCCCATTATGGAATCTATGCGCTCGTGCGATCAACCGCAGACTATAACTTTCATCGGGCTATTATGCCCTCGGCATGACGCGAAGACTCCCTGGGCGATCAGTGTTGGCGATCGCTCGCCTTCGTCTTTCGGGGAACTTCCCGCATCGCCTCGAACTGTTCTCTTGCCATCTGTCGACCAATCAACTGGGCAAGGCGAAACAAGGCTCGATCGAGGGTGGGAGCTTGCTCAGGCTTCACTACCTCGGTCCGGATCTTTTCTGTCTTGACGACCACGCATTTACTCCAGCCGGAAATCGGATGGCAACATCAAGACCCAGGAAGGAGTGTACGAAAAGAGGTGCAAACCGCTCATGCGGCATTGCGGCGGCTATAGCGTAGAGATGGGAGGGTCGGCGTCGCTTACAGAAAAGCACGACGCCCTTTGTGCGCTCGATAGGCACCGGCAGGATGATCGCGTTGACGAGCTTCGATGCCGGCTTGTCAAGACGACGAACTGACCCTTTTCGCGGCGTGATCCGGAAGGGCGGCGGCTTGTTATCTTCTCGATCAGATCGCCGAGGTTTCCGGCGGCATTGACCACGATTCGAGCCTGAACCGTCCCGGTGGAGCATTTCAGCAGCCAGCCGTCCGGGACCCGCTGTCCGCCGGTCACCTCCGTGGCACGCAGTATCACCGCACCATGGGCGATCGCCTGGCGAGCATAGGCCAAAGGCGCCGACCATGGATCGATGATGTGGTCGCCGGGAACCAGCACGGCACTCTCTCTTCATCGGACCAGCCCGCCACAAGGGGCCGAATTCTTCAAAATCGGAAGGTTAAGCTTCTCGTGGATGTCGAGATACTCAGCATAGCCTGCCTTGATGCATGCAAGCTCGAGACTTGCAGACGGCGCGTCAAAGGCCATAGCCGGAGATAGGTTCGACGTGGCGGAACGGGTTGACAGCGATATCGTCGATACACACAAAATCCAGCTCAAGACTGGCAAGTACGGCTATCCCGCGTCGGCCTTCTGGTTTGTTGCCAGCTTCCTTCCGATCCTTTCGGCCAAGGATGTCGCCGACCCGAGCTCGCTGCCGAAGCGCCCGAACGGCACCGGTCCCTTCAAGCATGTTTCCACCGACGGCGACCCAACACGCTGGCGGCCTTCGATGGCTATTATAGCGGCCCCAAGATCGATGAAATCCTTCACAACAACATGCCGGACGTCATTGCGTTTTACTCTTCTGAAACTGCTGCCAGTCCGAACGGGCGGACTGGCGCCTAAAAAGGGAGACGCCAGTCAAAAAGCCATGCTGCTCAGCTGTTGGGTTTGGGCAGGCCAGGCGGGTTGGTGCGCGACTGATCGATGGCTTCGGCGGTAAGGCTCCATTTCTTCAGCACTTCGCCATATTTGCCGCTGGCGATCAGCTCGTTGATGGCGAGCGTGATGGCATTGGCCAGGCCGCTGTCCTTGCGCGTCGCCACCGCGATCTCGGCGGTCAAAGGCCAGCCGCCGCTGACGATGCCGACCAGCTTGGTCTTGCCGCTGACGGCCGCGGCATAGGCAAGCATGGCGTTCGGACTGAACTCGGCATTCGCGCGGCCCGACTGGATGGCGAGCTGGCTTGCAGCGGAGTCGTCGTAGTACTGGACCTCGACAGGCTTCAGCCCGGCCGCGACATTCTCGCGATCCCATTCCAGCGGGATCTTTTCCTGGTTGGTGCCCGCACCCGTGATGACCTTGAGACCGGCGACGTCCTTCGGCTCCTTGATCGAGGTGATCTTGCTGTCGGCCTTCACATAGAAGCCGAGCACGTCCTGGCGGTAGGTCGAGAAGTCGAACTTCTCCTTGCGCTCCTCCGTCACCGTGACGTTGCTTATGACGGCGTCATATTTGCCGAACCGGCACCAGATCGAGCTTCAGTCCGAGCGTCTCGGCGATCAGCACGGTGATATCCGGATCGGTGCCAACCACGGTCTTGGCGTCGGTCGCATAGGTGCCGACCGGCGGATCCCACGGGCTGGTTGCCACGGTGAGATAACCTTCCTTGGCGAATTTGAAGTTCGGCGAGATCGCAGCGGCAGCCTTTTCGCTTTTTTCGGTGTGAATGCGGCCAGGCTGTTCGGGGCTCAGATCGAATTCCGCCGCCTGGGCGACGGAAGCGAAGGCGATGGCCGACAGGACCGCGCCGAAGGCGAGGGGATGAGGGTTTTCGTGACAATGTCATTGGGTCTCTCCTTGCATGATGGACGTGCGCTCTGATGTTCCGGCGGGGAGCCTTGAAGGTCGGCGGTTCGCACATGCCGCCCGCCCGGTTTCGCTGAAGAGTTCGGGGCGCTAGATAACCTTGGCGAGGAATTCGCGCGTGCGCTGGTGGGGCGGCGCCGCAAACACCCTGGACGGCGTTCCGACCTCGAGGATCTTCCCGCCTTCCATGAAGGCGATGGTGCCGGCAACCTCGCGGGCAAAGCCTATCTCGTTGGGTCACGATCACCATTGTCGTGCCGGAGGTGGCGAGTTCCTTGATGACGTCCAGCACCTCGCCGACCAGCTCGGGATCGAGCGCCGAAGTCGGCTCGTCGAAGAGCGGCACCTTCGGCTTCAAGGCGAGTGCCCTGGCAATGGCGACACGCTGCTGCTGGCCGCCGGAGAGGTGGCGCGGACAGGCATCGGCCTTCTCCGGCAAGCCGATGCGGGCGTGTAGATCCTTGGCCAGCTCAACCGCCTCGGGGCGCGCGATGCCCTGCACGGAGACCGGCGCCTCGATGATGTTCTCCAGCACCGTCAGGTGCGGGAAGAGATTGAAGTTCTGGAACACCATGCCGATCGCGGCGCGGCGCCGGCGGATCGCCGCTTCCTTGAGCTCATAGAGCGTGTGCCCGTCGCGATGGTAGCCGACCAGCTCGTCGTCGATGGTCACGAAGCCGGTGTCGGTGCGCTCGAGATGGTTGATAGTGCGCAAAAGCGTCGACTTGCCGGCGCCGGACGGACCGATGATTGCCGTCACCGAGCCCGGGGTGAGGTCGAGATCGATACCGTCGAGCACTGCCAGCGCGCCGAAGCGCTGTCATCGTCCGTTCCCTCGAACAGGACGGGCTCATCGCCAAAGGCGAAGCCCAGCGCGGCCGCGTCGGGCCGCCGACCGTACCGATTTCACTTAATCCCGAGGGCGCCTACTCCGTCGGTATCAGCGTCGGCCACCGGCAGGTGGAGGTTGTGCTCGTCGATTTCGTTGGCTCGATCCGCTCTCGCACCGTACTGCCGCTCTCGGCGACCGCGCAGGACACCAACCATCCGCAATTCTTGAGTGCCGTTGCCAAGGCCGTCGCCAATCTGCCTCAGCATCTCCATTTGCGCATCGCTGGCATCGGCCTTGCGTTGCCTGCGGACCAGGCAGAACTCGAACTGGCGCCAAAGGCGGCCCGCGAGCGGTTCGATGCGCTGCAGGACGAAGTCGAGAGGGAGATCGGCTATCCGGTTTACGTCCAGAACGACATCACCGCGGCAGCCGGCGGCGAAAGCTATCAGCCAGTGCCCGGTGGCATCAGCAATCCAAATTGGCGCGTCGAGATTGCTGGTGCCCCGCATCGTTTCTTCGTCAAGATCCCAGGCGAGGGGACGGAGATGTTCATCGACCGACAGACCGCGAATGAAGCCGGGCGCAAGGCGCACGCGGCCGGTGTCGGCGCCCGCATTTTCCACTTCTTTCCGGACACGGGCGTTGAGATCAGCGAGTTTGTCGAAGGGCTGAGAACATCTACCAATGCGGATTTTCTTGACTCGGTGGTGCGTCTCAACGGTCTTCGCGCCCTGAAGGCGTTCAATGATAGTCCGCGCCTTTCGCAGCAAAAGACCACCTTCGACATGATCGACGAGCACTTCCAGCAGGCGCTGGTGCTGGGCGGCGAGTTCCCGAGTGATTTCGGATGGTTCAACGCGCGCTATCGCGAGGCTCGGCAGGCGCTGGAAGCTTCGGGTCTCGATCTCGCGCCCTGCATGAACGACACGCTCGCTGGAAATTTCCTGCTTCATGCCGACCGCCGCGTCATGCTCGTCGATTTCGAGTACGCCTCGACCAACGACCGGGCCGCCGAGCTGGCGCTCTGGTTCGTCGAGATGTGCTTCTCGCCCGAGATCGAAGCGGAACTGATCGAGGAATACTACGGTCGCGTCGATACAGCCGTCCTAGCCCGCGTCTCGCTGTTTAAGGCGCTCGTCGACTTGAAGTGGTCGACTTGGGCCATGGTGCAGAACAAGGTCTCGCGCCTCGATTTCGACTTCTTCAAATACGGCTTCTGGAAGCACATGCGAGCACGCTTCATGATGAGCGATCCGCGCTGGCCGGACTGGCTGAAGACGGTCTGATGGCAACCGAAACGGTGAAAGCATGATTTCCCCTGAGTTCCTCCGCCGACTTGCCATGGTTGCTGCACGGGAGGCGCTGCCCCGGTTTCGGCTGCCAGGCCTGGTCGCCAATAAGTTTGCCGCCGGTTTCGATCCCGTAACGGAGGCTGACCGCGAGACGGAGAAGGCGTTACGCAGTCTGATCAGGGCGGAATTTCCGGAACACGGCCTTCTTGGCGAGGAGTTTGGTGCCGAGGGATCCGGGGCCCGGCATGTCTGGGTCGTCGATCCGATCGACGGCACGCGCTCCTACATTTCTGGCATCCCACTTTGGGGGACGCTCGTTGGGCTTTTGGAAGACGGCAATGCCGTTGCCGGAATGATGGCGCAACCGTTCATAGGGGAACTGTTTTACGCGACAGGCGACGGTAGTCACTATGAAGGGCCCACGGCCAGGGACAGCTTTCAACCCGCGCCACTGAAGACCTGTGCGAAGCCACGCTCTTCACGACGACCCCCACGATCTTCGAACCGGGGCAGCGGACCTCTTTCCATCAGTTGGAGAGGCAGGTGCGTCTTTCGCGGTACGGGACCGATTGCTATGCCTATTGCATGCTCGCCGCCGGTCAAATCGACATCGTTGTGGAGGCCGGGCGCCAGCCATACGACATCGTCGCCCTCATCCCGATAATCGAGCAGGCCGGCGGAACGGTCACCGGCTGGGACGGGGGACCCGCGGAGCGCGGTGGTGGTATCGTCGCGGCAGCCAACGCGGCTCTTCACGCCAAGGTCATAGATATTTTGCATGGAACTGCTCGTCAGACCGGATCACAGAGGGATCGCTAACCTGACATAACTGGCGCTGCGGACGATCGGCTAGAGCGGAGATCTCTTCGGAGTGGGGCTGCCTTCTCGAATGCTTCAAGAACGCCCGCGGGACCGCCCAAGATCGCCTTTGTCTTTTTAGGTAGGACAGCGCGGGCGAACATTCTTTCCCTTCGGCATACTCCGCGATTTCGCACGAACATTGCTGACTGAGCCACGATTTATAAGTGTCGCCGGTAGCAGAGTTTCCTTCACGGGATCTGTAGCCTGGCTCTGTAGACGAGCGATAAGATCTTCTGTGGCAGCTTTGGCTAAGTTAGTCTCTAATAGGTTCTGACCTGCTCCCCTGGAAAGTCCTCGCTTTGAGGTTAGCCTGTTCTCTGGAAGAGGAGACGGGCAATGAAACGATCCAGGTTCACGGACGAACAGATCATTGGCATCCTGAAGGAGCATCAGGCGGGGCTGTCCGCGTCTGAGCTGTGCCGCAAGCATGGCATCTCGGATGCGACGTTCTACACATGGCGCAAGAAGTATGGGGGCATGGAGGTGTCGGAAGCCAAACGGCTGAAGGCGCTTGAGGAAGAGAACGCGAAGCTGAAGAAGCTTCTGGCGGAGTCGATGATGGACGTGTCGACGCTCCGCGAGATGCTCGGAAAAAACTTCTGACGCCCGGCTCGAGGAGGAACGCCGTGAGCTGGGCCATGGAAGAGAAGGGCTATTCCCAGCGCCGCGCATGCGGCCTGGTGGGCATTGATCCGCGTGTCTACCGTTATCGGTCGACGCGGCCGGACGATGGCGAATTGCGTGGAAGGCTGAAGGAATTGGCGTCACAACGCCGACGCTTCGGCTATCGTCGCCTGCACATGCTGCTGAGGCGCGAGGGCGTCGAGGTCAACTGGAAGAAGCTTTACCGCCTCTACCGCGAGGAACGGCTCGCCGTTCGCAAGCGTGGCGGCCGCAAGCGGGCTTTGGGAACGCGAGCGCCGATGGCGATTCCGCAGCACCCGAACCAGCGTTGGAGCCTCGACTTTGTCTCCGACACGCTGGCCGATGGCCGCCGCTTCCGCATCCTGTGCGTCATCGACGACTTCAGCCGGGAATGCCTGGCCACAGTGGTTGACAACTCGCTGTCAGGCGAACGCGTGGTGCGGGAGTTGGATGCGATCGCCGAATGGCGCGGCTATCCACTGATGGTGGTCAGCGACAACGGAACCGAACTCACCTCGAACGCCATGCTCAAATGGCAGCAGGATCGCGGCGTCGAGTGGCATTACATCGCGCCAGGCAAGCCGATGCAGAATGGCTTCGTGGAATCATTCAACGGGCGCCTGAGGGACGAGTGCCTCAACGAGCATCTGTTCCGCAGCTATCGTCACGCCCGCGACGTCATCGAGGAATGGAGGATCGACTACAATCTGAACCGACCGCATACGAGCCTCGACGGGCTCACCCCAAACGAGTTTGCAACCCGGTCCAGATCGGACCACAACGTGAACAGGGCTAACTTATAGGCGCGGACAAAACGGGGAGCAGGTCAGTTCCGAGACAACGGTTAGTGCGGGCGTCACCGCCGCTGTCCAGTCAGCGTCGTCAAAGCAAATGAGCGAGACCTGACCTTGCCCCTCTGATCTAATCCGG
>NZ_JHQR01000069.1 GCF_014843825.1 Mesorhizobium silamurunense | reverse complement strand
GGGCGGCGCGGCTGCCGTCTCCGTGGCCGGCTTTGCCGGAGCGGGCTTGACCAATGGCTCGGTCGAGACCGTCTTGCTGCCGCCGCCGTTCGAGCCGAGCATCGAGCGGAACGCATCCTTGTTCAGCCAGACGCCATAGCCGCCACCTGCCAGCACCAGGAATGCGACGACAGTGGCGATCAACCCACCATAGCTGCGCTTGCGCGCCGGCGGTCGCAGCCGCTGGAAAGTGTCGGCCGGCTGCTCGTCATTGGCGAAGGCATCGCTGCCGTCGTCCGGTTCGGCGGCGTTCATGCCGGGCAGGCTGACATCGTCCTCGCGCGGCGAGGGCATCGGCGGCGATGCCGAAGGCGCTTTGTGCCAGCCGCCGGGCTCCGACTTCGTTGCCCCTTGCCAGCTTGGCTCCGTCTTTGATGCGCTTTGCCAGCTCGGTTCCGCCTTCACCGGTGCCGGCGCCGGCTTGAAGGGCTCGGGCCTGGCAGGCTCGGGGTTCGCCACCGGCGGCTGCCGGACGTGGCTCGGCTGGTTCTTGTTGCGGTCGATCGACGAGAAAATATGTTCCAGCTCCGCCAGCGGATCTTCCGCTGGAGCCGGCTTGGGCGCCGGAGCGGGCGTGACGTACTCTCGCTCGACGCTGGAAATGGCATCTTCCAGCGAGCGCTTCTGCTTGCTGACGACATCGGCGGATAAAGGCGGAGAATAGTCCGCGAGCTTCTTCGCCAGTGCCGCACGGGCATTCTCGTAGATGCGCTTGCGCAGCTCGGACGAGGGCTCGCCGTGCTTCTCGAGCTGCTTTTTCAGAACACCAACGAAATCTGCCATGCGTCAGTCGACCTGCGATTCTTTCCCCGTGACCGGCCGCAAATCAGCCGTAGTGCCGGGAAGGGCTGTGAAACTAGTCTTGAAACGGATCGGTCACAAGTATCGTGTCGTCCCTCTCCGGGCTGGTGGAAAGCAGCGCAACCGGGGCTCCTATCAGCTCCTCGATGTAGCGGACATATTTGACGGCTTGCGCCGGCAGATCGTTCCAGCTCCTGGCACCGGCCGTCGTCCCCTTCCAGCCTTCGAGCGTCTCATAGATCGGCTCGACGCGCGCCTGGGCGCCCTGGCTGGCCGGCAGATAGTCGATCAGCTCGCCATCGAGGCGGTAGCCGGTGCAGACCTTGATCTCGTCCAGCCCGTCGAGCACGTCGAGCTTGGTGAGCGCGATGCCCTTGATGCCGTTGACGGCCACCGCCTGGCGCACCAGCACCGCGTCGAACCAGCCGCAGCGGCGCTTGCGGCCGGTGACGACGCCGAATTCGTGGCCGCGCGTGCCGAGGAACTCGCCGATCTCGTTCTTCTGCTCGGTCGGGAACGGGCCTTCGCCGACGCGCGTCGTATAGGCCTTGGTGATGCCGAGCACATAGCCGATGGCGCCAGGGCCGGTGCCGGAGCCGGCGGCCGCCTGCCCCGCCACGGTGTTGGACGAGGTGACGAAGGGATAGGTGCCGTGGTCGATGTCGAGCAGCGTGCCTTGCGCGCCCTCGAACAGGATGCGCTCGCCCGCGCGCCTTTTGTCGTCGAGCACCTTCCAGACCCGATCCATGTAGGGCAGGATCTCGCCGGCCACCGAGGTCAGCTCCTGCATGATCGCCTCATGCGTCGCCTCGGCATGGCCGAGCCCGCGGCGCAGCGCATTGTGGTGCGTCAGCAGCCTGTCGACCTTCAGGGGAAGCGTTTCCAAATCCGCCAAATCCATCACCCGGACGGCGCGCCGGCCCACCTTGTCCTCGTAGGCGGGGCCGATGCCGCGGCGGGTCGTGCCAATCTTGGTTCCGGAATTCGAGGCGGCGTCTTCGCGGAATCCGTCCAGCTCCCGGTGCAGCGACAGGATAAGCGCGGTGTTTTCGGCGATTTTCAGGCGCTCGGGCGTCACCTCCACGCCCTGCTCCTTGAGCTTCGCGACTTCCGCGACGAAGGCATGCGGATCGAAGACCACGCCGTTGCCGATGATCGACAGCTTGCCCTGCCGGACCACGCCGGACGGCAGGAGCGAAAGCTTGTAGACCTTGCCGTCGACGACCAGCGTATGACCTGCATTGTGGCCGCCCTGGAAGCGCACGACCACGTCGGCACGTTCCGACAGCCAGTCGACGATCTTGCCCTTGCCTTCGTCGCCCCACTGCGAGCCGACGACCACCACATTGGTCATGTTCTTTTCCCTTGAGATGCCGCCTTAGCGGCTTGAAACGACAGGCCTCTATAACCTCATGTGCAGGCCGATGCGACCCTTTCTTTGCCGCCGAAACCAGCCAAGACACAACAAACCAGGCACAACAAATTCCGGCTTTCGCATCATTTACTTGGCCTCACTATCGCCATAGGCCGGCTTCGATCTTCGAACGCGCCGCCCGTGCCGGATTAAGCGATGCATCGAGCCGCCTATCTGTTCCTTCTCTCCACCATGCTGCTATGGGGCGGCAATTCCGTGGCCGGCAAGCTTGCCGTCGGCCATGTGTCGCCGATGACATTGGTTTTCCTGCGCTGGGTGTTGGCGGTGCTGATCATGCTGCCCGTCGGCTGGCGGGCTTTTCGCGAGGATTGGCCGGAGCTGCGCCGGCACTGGCTGCTGATTGCCGGCCTCGGCGCCTGTGGCTTCACGATCTTCAACGTCATCTTCTACACGGCGCTGAACTACACCACCGCCATCAACGTCTCGATCGAGCAGGCGGCCATACCGATCGTCATCATTCTCGCCAATTTCGTGCTGTTCCGGCTGCACGTGCAGCGCCTGCAGATAGTCGGCGTCGCGCTGACCATCGTCGGCGTCGCCCTCACCGCGAGCCATGGCGACCTCAGCCAGTTGCTGAAGCTCGATCTCAATTTCGGCGACGCCATCATGCTGGTCGCGGTTCTCTGCTACAGCCTCTATTCGGTGGGGCTGCGCCTGAAGCCGGCCATCCGCTGGCAAAGCCTCATGCTGGCTTTGTCGCTCGCCGCGCTTTTGACCTCGCTGCCCTTCTTTGTCTGGGAAGTGGCGGCGGGTCGCGTCATCGTCCCGGACGCGCGGGGATGGGCGGTCGCGTTCTACACTGCGCTCGGCGCGTCGGTCGTCTCGCAGATCTTCTATATTAGGGGCAATGAGCTGATCGGCGCCAATCGCGCCGGGCTGTTCATCAACCTCGTGCCGATCTTCGGCACGCTGCTTTCGGTGCTGATCGTCGGCGAGCAGTTCCAATTCTATCAGGGTCTTGCGCTTGCGCTTGTTCTCGGAGGCATCGCGCTCGCCGAATACAGTGGCAGAAGGGCTAGCGCACAGGCGGCGCCACCGCCTTCGCTGAATATGTCAGGCTCTGGTCAGAAATTGCGACCTCGTTAAGGATATCGATGCGCGGATATACATCGGCTTCGCCCCAAGCCGCACAAGCCGCAATGCAAGATCGCGCCCGGCTTCCCAGCAAGTAAGCCGGCGCGGAAAAGATCATCCTGACGCGCCTGGCCTGATAAAAGCCCGTGCGCGAGCGCGCACGGGGCCTTTATCATTTAGGCAGACTTTGTTCAGGCGGCGCCGACATCGAAGTGCAGCGGCTTGGCCGAGTCGATCGACTGGTGCGCCCGCAGCTGATCGAGCACCTTTTCCGGGAACGGCGCATCGAGATAGAGCAGCGCGATCGCATCGCCGCCCGGCCGGTTGCGGCCGAGCTGGAAGTTGGCGATGTTGACGCCGTTCTCGCCGCAGACGGTGCCGAGCAGGCCGATGATGCCGGGCGCATCGGCATTGGTCGTATAGAGCATGTGCTGGCCGACCTCGGCGTCGAGGTTGATGCCCTTGATCTGGATGAAGCGCGGCTTGTGGTCGGAGAAGCAGGTGCCGGCGATCGAGCGCGTCATGTGCTCGGTGCGATGATGCCGGGCGCATCGGCATTGGTCGTATAGAGCATGTGCTGGCCGACCTCGGCGTCGAGGTTGATGCCCTTGATCTGGATGAAGCGCGGCTTGTGGTCGGAGAAGCAGGTGCCGGCGATCGAGCGCGTCATGTGCTCGGTCTTGACGGTAAGCTTGATATAGCCGTCGAAGACGCCCGACTTGTCGCGCTTGACCTCGGCGACGATGATGCCGCGCTCCTTCACCATGATCGGCGCCGACACCATGTTGACGTCGGAGACCTGCGGCCGGATCAGGCCGGCAAGGGTAGCGCTCACCAGCGCGCGCGTGTTCATCGTCGCGGTCGAGCCGTCGAACAGGATCTCGACCTCCTTGATCGGATCCTCGGTGACCTGGCCGACAAAGGCGCCGAGCACCTCGGCGAGCTTGACGAAGGGTTTTAGCCGCGGCGCTTCCTCGGCGGTGATCGAAGGCATGTTGATGGCGTTCGAGACCGCGCCCTTGATCAGATAGTCCGACATCTGCTCGGCGACCTGCAGGGCGACATTCTCCTGCGCCTCCGCTGTCGAGGCGCCGAGATGCGGGGTTGCCACGACATTCTCCATGCCGAACAGCGCGTTGTTCTCCGCCGGCTCGACCTCGAAGACGTCGACGCCGGCGCCGGCAACCTTGCCGCTGTTCAGCGCCGCGACCAGGTCCGCTTCGACGACCAGCCCGCCGCGCGCGCAATTGATGATGCGCACGCCGTCTTTCATCTTGGCGATTGCCGCCGCGTCGATGATGTTGCGCGTCTTGTCGGTCAGCGGCGTGTGCAAGGTGATGAAATCGGCGCGGGTGAAGAGCTCGTCGAGCTCGACCTTCTCGACGCCGAGCTCTTCGGCGCGGCTGTCCGACAAGAACGGATCGAAGGCAATCACATGCATCTTCAGGCCGACGCCGCGCGTCGCGACGATCGAGCCGATATTGCCGCAGCCGATGATACCCAGCGTCTTGCCGGTGATCTCGATGCCCATGAAGCGGTTCTTTTCCCATTTTCCCGCATGCGTCGAGGCGTTGGCCTCGGGGATCTGGCGCGCCAGCGCGAAGATCATCGCGACGGCATGCTCGGCCGTGGTGATCGAATTGCCGAAGGGGGTGTTCATCACGATGATGCCCCTGCGGCTTGCCGCCGGGATATCGACATTGTCGACGCCGATGCCGGCGCGGCCGACGACCTTGAGCCTGGTTGCGGCATTGATCAGCTTCTCGGTGACCTTGGTCGCCGAGCGGATGGCGAGGCCATCATACTGGCCGATCACTTCGAGAAGCTTTTCCTTGTCCTTGCCGAGATCGGGCAAGTAGTCGACCTCGATGCCGTGATTCTTGAATATCTGCACTGCGGTGGTTGAAAGTTTATCCGAGACGAGAACGCGGGGCGCCATGGCGGCCTCCTTCAATGGGATTTGATCCGTTTGGGGATCGGCGGCCCGAAGGCCGCCGCGAATGGTCTCAGGCCGCTGCCTTGAGCGACGCCTTCTGCATGGCGAAGGCCCAGTCGAGCCAGGGCAGCAGCGCTTCGAGATCGGAAGTCTCGACGGTCGCGCCGCACCAGATGCGCAGCCCGGGCGGCGCATCGCGATAGGAACCGATGTCGTAAGCGACACCTTCCTTGTCGAGCGCCGAGACGATGCCCTTGGCGAAAGCCGCCTGACCGTCGTCATCGAGCGCCGCGACATCTGGATCGGCGAAGGACAGGCACACGGAAGTGTTCGAGCGTGTCGCCGGATCGACGGCCAGATGGCCGAGCCAAGGCGACTTGTCCACGAACCGGTCGAGCACCGCGGCATTGGCGTCGGCACGCGCAATCAGCGCTTCCAGGCCGCCGATCGATTTCGCCCAGTTGAGCGCATCGAGATAGTCCTCGACGCACAGCATCGACGGCGTGTTAATGGTCTCGCCCTTGAAGATGCCTTCGATCAGCTTGCCGCCCGAGGTCAGGCGGAAGATCTTCGGCAGCGGCCAGGCCGGTTTGTAGGTCTCCAGCCGCTCGACGGCGCGAGGGCTGAGGATCAGCATGCCATGCGCGCCCTCGCCGCCCAGCACCTTCTGCCAGGAGAAGGTGACGACATCGAGTTTTTCGAAATCGAGCCGTTGCGCGAAGGCAGCCGAGGTGGCGTCGCAGATGGTGAGACCCTTGCGGCCGGCCGGGATGAAATCGCCGCTCGGCACGCGCACGCCCGAGGTCGTGCCGTTCCAGGTGAAGACCACGTCGCGGTCGAAATCGACCTGCGTGAGATCGGGCAGCTCGCCGTAGCCGGCTTCGAACTTGCGCACATCGGC
The DNA here is from genome assembly GCF_014843825.1 of Mesorhizobium silamurunense. GTDB lineage: Bacteria > Pseudomonadota > Alphaproteobacteria > Rhizobiales > Rhizobiaceae > Mesorhizobium > Mesorhizobium silamurunense. The sequence goes on along the minus strand of NZ_JHQR01000069.1, from coordinate 8,474 downwards.
GAGCTTGAGCTGCTTGACGACATCGGTCACCCAGCCGGCACCAAAACTTTCCCAGGCGATCATGTCGACGCCGCGCTCGCCGAGCAGCGACCACAGCGCCATCTCGACCGCGCCGGTATCGGATGCCGGCACGATGCCGATCCGGTAGCCGGCAGGAACCTTGAGGATTTCGCGCGTCAGCTCGATCGCCTGCTCGAGCTTGCCCTTGCCGATCTTGGCGCGGTGGGAGCGTCCGAGCGCGGCGGCTTTCAGCGCCTCGGCCGACCAGCCGGGGCGTTTTGCGCAGGGACCTGAGGAGAAATTGGGATTTGCCGGACGGAGTCCGGGCTTGGTAAGCGTCGTCATCGTGGTCTATCCTTCCAGATAGTGGCCCCTCGTTGGGGAGGGGTGGCCCACGGACGGCGATATGCTTTCAGCCTTTCGGCGTCAAGAGCAAAGTTTTTGTCGCTGGCAGGATACTTGTGTAGCCCCGATTACGCGCCCTGAAGCAAAAACGGCGGACCGGTGATCCGCCACCGGCAATTTTCAAGGCTTTGTCGCTCACCAAAGATCGTAGCGCAAACCCAGCTTGACCGTCTGATAATCGATGCCCTTGTGAACATTGAAGGCGCCGTTGTCATAGGCGACATATTTGCCGCTTGGGATCGAGAAATACTCGTAGCCGAGGTCGACGGAGAGATTTTTGCTGACCTGATAGGACAGGCCCGCCCCGATCGAATAGGCCAGATTGAACTTCGCCTCGGAGTCCTCCGATCCTTTGTATCCCGCCGGATCGTCGCAGACGAAACCGCCGGTGCCCGCCGAATCGGTTGGGCGATCAACGCACTCGCGCTCGCCTTGGGTCTTGAAATACTTGTTATAGGCAATGCCGACACCGCCACCGATATAGGGCGTGAGCCCGACATAGGTGCCCAGGTCTACATAGCCATTGGCCATCACGCTGTAGCCCTTGTTGGTGGCCCGGTTGGTGGCTTCGCAGTCTTCCGTATCGGCAACCGACTGGATGATCGCTGTACCGCCAACAATAACCAAGTTATTCGTGTGACCGGCGCAGCCATCTGGCACCAAGGCGTGGTCGCCGAACTTATTGGTCGGCAGGATGCCACCATTGAGTTCGACTCTGAGAAAGTCGTTCAGATGGTAGCCCATGCCGATGCTGCCCGTGAACAGGCTGCTGTCGTTGGTGAAGCTTGTCGACCCGCTTGTCGATATCTGATGCTCGAACGGATGGCTGAAGGCGTAGCCGATGTCGCCGCGCAGGTACCAGCCCGAGCCCACCTCGACCGGCTGGTAGTCCGGCGCCTGGTCGACATAGATGGGCGGGTCGTAGTCGGCCGACACCGCCTGTGTCGCCGGCATCAGCACGATTGCGGCGAGCGCCAGTGCGATACGCGATTTTGATGTCATGGTCCCCGGCTCCTGAAGTTGGCGCCAGTCGCGAACGCGAGCACAGCTGCCGTTTCAGGAGCATTGTTAACCATAGTGGTTAAGTGCCGGTTAAGGATAACAGGCAGTTACCGAATTGATTTCGATGAGATTTTACCGGCAGCGCACAAACGAAAACTGCCCGGCTGGCGCCGGGCGGTTGGCAAAACCTCAGTATATTCGAAGCAACTACTTGGTGTAGATCGGCTCCGGCTGATAGGGTTCCGGCGGCGGGGCGCAATCGGATCTGCCGAACTGATACCGCAGGCCGCCGCGCACTTCGTGCACATTGATGCCGCGGTCGTAACCGGGGCCGACATTACTGTCCGAAGCATATTCGAACATCTTGCCGCCATTGATGTGGCTGTAACGGTAGCCGACGTCGAGCTTGACACGATCGGTCAGACAGTAGGAGGCGCCGGCCATGAGGGCATAGGCAAAGCGCCAGCCCTTACCGCCGGCATGCTCAAACGAACCATCGAGATCGGTGTTGTGGAGCGTGTCCCACTTTACCCAGGCGCCGCCGATGCCGGCGCCGACATAGGGCGTGACACCGTGCCAGGTGCCGATGTCGACATAGGCATTGGCCAGAAGCAGCAAAGCCGAATAGGACGAGGTGTCGACGGAGGTGCAAGGCACCCCGCCGGCGCAGAAGCCATCGGTCGAGCCGCTAAAGTTGGATTTGCCCATCCAATCTGCGGTGAGGTCGGTGCGGAAATACTGGTTGATCTGATAACCGACGCCAGCGCCCGCGGAGAACGCGCCCTTCAGCTTGCCGCTGGCGAAGCTGCCCTGGACCTGGGGCGGTGCCGCGCCGTAGGTGATGTAGTCGCCGCCACGGAAGCGCGACCAGTGATAGTCGATGTCGCCGCGGATATACCAGCCGCCGACATCGACCGGCTGCGCCTCGACAACCGGCGGCGGAGCCTCCTCGACCGGAGGCGGTTCCGCGAGGTCGGCGGCGAGCGCCGATCCGGCCACCCCCGCAAACAGCGCGGCAAACAATGCCATTCTTGCTGTATTGAACATGCTGTCACCCCTAAGAAGCCTCGGGACGACGTCGCCCGAAGATGAACCTCGGCGTGGATAATGAATTGCAAAGGTTAAAGGCCGTTTAACCGTGCCGATTAACCACGAATCTATACAATTTTAGAGGGTATGCCGTTGTCCGGTCGTTGCGGCACGCACGAAAAAACCCGCCGGGCGGCGGGCTTCCAAGCGCGACGAGCTTTGGCTTGGGCCTCCGTCAGGCGGCGCTGCGGGTTTCCGAGATGATGCCGACTATGTCGTTGACGACGGTCTCGACCAGTTGCGGATCGTCGCCTTCGGCCATGACGCGGATCAGCGGCTCGGTGCCGGAGGGCCGGATGACGAGGCGGCCGGACTTGCCGAGACGATTGCGCGCATCCTCGATCGCCGCCTTGACGGGCGCCTCCTCCAGCGGCTTGCCGCCGGAGATGCGGACATTCTTCAGCAGCTGCGGCACCGGCTCGAACTTCTTCGACAGCTCGCTGACCGGCCGGTTCTGCCGCTTGATGCAGGCCAGCACTTGCAGCGCCGAAACCAGGCCATCGCCGGTGGTCGAGAAATCGGAGAGCACGATATGGCCGGACTGCTCGCCGCCGACATTGAGGCCGTGCGCGCGCATATGCTCGACGACATAGCGGTCGCCGACCTTGGTGCGGTGCAGTTGCAGCTTTAAGTCGCCGAGGAAACGCTCGAGGCCGAGATTGGACATCACCGTGGAGACGACGCCGCCGCCGGCCAGCCGCCCGTTCTGGTGCCAGGACTCGGCGATCAGCGCCATGATCTGGTCGCCGTCGACGATGGCGCCGTTCTCGTCGACGATGACCACGCGGTCGGCGTCGCCATCGAGCGCGATGCCGATGTCGGCGCGCACCTCGTGCACCTTCTTCTGCAGGCCGGCCGGATGGGTCGAGCCGCATTCCTTGTTGATGTTGAAGCCGTTCGGCTCGACATTGATGGCCACCACTTCGGCGCCGAGCTCCCACAGCGCCTCGGGGGCCACCTTGTAGGAGGCGCCGTTCGCGCAGTCGACGACGATCCTCAAGCCGGAAAGCGACATAGAGCGCGGCAGCGTGCGCTTGGCGAATTCGATATAGCGGTCGTGGACGCCATCGACGCGCTTGGCGCGGCCCAGCCCGTCGGAATCGGCCAGCGCAAGCTCGATATCCTTGTCGAGCATGCTTTCGATGCGCTCCTCGATCTCGTCGGAGAGCTTGTAGCCGTCGGGGCCGAACAGCTTGATGCCGTTGTCGTAATAGGGATTGTGCGAGGCCGAGATCATCACGCCGATGTCGGCGCGCAGCGAGCGCACCAGCATGGCGACCGCCGGCGTCGGAATCGGTCCGAGCAGGAACACGTCCATGCCGGCGGCGCACAGGCCCGACACCATCGCGTTCTCGATCATGTAGCCGGAAAGCCGCGTGTCCTTGCCGAGCACGACGCGGTGCCGATGGTTGCCGCGCTGGAAAGAAAGCCCGGCGGCCATCCCCACCCGCATGGCGACCTCGGCCGTCATCGGAAACTTGTTGGCGCGTCCGCGGATGCCGTCGGTACCGAAATACTGCCCTGCCATTCTTGCCAAAGTCCCCATCGGTTTTTCAGCCGCCCGTATTGCCACAATTGGGCCGCATCCGATTATCACATTTCGTAATTGTATATTACCATTCCTTAGAAAATCATTGTCGCGGGGGAGCAAGTGATTCCACGGCCTGCCACGACCTCTGACTGTAGCGGCAATATACCAGCCGAGGCGAGCTTTTCTGCCCAAGTCGCGTGGCAAAACCTTGTTTGCGCAGCGAACCGCAAGCAATTCATCACCTTGTCGGGAGGAACACACTTTGTGACGGCATCCGCGCCGGAAGCATCTGGCGCAACCCAACATTGAGAGCTATTGATTTGGTATAGGGACCACCTGGCGGCAGCAAGGGAGAAAACGCCATGCTTATTCATAGACTTGCCACGTTGACGGGCATCGCCGTCGCAACCCTGTTCCTGGCGGCGCCGGCCAACGCGCTGACCATGGCCGAGTGCAGCACCAAGTACAACGCGGCCAAGGACGCCGGAACGCTCAACGGCCAGACCTGGAACCAGTTCCGCAAGGCGCAGTGCGGCAGCGATGCCTCCGCCGCGACCGACACCAAGGCGGCGACCGACACCAAGGCGGCTGACACCAAGCCGGCCAAGAAGGCCAAGGAGACGACCGCCGCGGCAACCGCCGACAGCTCGGCCAAGGGCCTGACCGCCAAGGAATGCAGCGCCAAGTATCAGGCCGCGAAGGCCGCAGGCACGCTGAACGGCATGAAGTGGAACGACTTCCGCAAGACCGAATGCGCGGCCGGCGCCACCGCGGCGGCGACCGATACGAAGCCTGCCAAGGCGACCAAGACCGCGACCGCGACGACAGCGGCTGAAGGCGGCAAGGGCCTGAGCATGGCTGAATGCAGCACCAAGTATCAGGCGGCCAAGACCGCCAACAAGCTGAACGGCATGAAGTGGAACGACTTCCGCAAGGCCGAATGCGGTGCTGCCGCAGCCGATGACGACACCGTCCCGGCCCCGACCGAGGCGACCTTCACCAAGGAACCGGCGAAGCCGAGCGTCGCCGCGCCGAAGGGTGTGACCTTCCCGACCGCCATCTCGCCGAAATTCGCCACCGAGACCCCGGCCAAAGGCCGCATGCATACCTGCCTTGAGCAGTACTATGCCAACAAGGACGCCAACACGCTGAACGGCCTGAAGTGGATCCAGAAGGGCGGCGGCTTCTACAGCCTCTGCAACGCCAAGCTGAAGAGCTGATCGTTAGCAGCTAGTCAAAAAAGGCCCGCGCATCGCAAGGTACGCGGGCCTTTTTTGTTGGGCGATGCCAGGAGGGCCGCAGGCTGAGAAGCGCCGGCGGCGACGCCGCCAATCTCCCCCCTTGTGGGGGAGATGTCCGGCAGGACAGAGGGGGGCGCGAAGGAACTCGACGCTGACTTCCTAACGCCCCCGTTGTGAAGGAGAGGCTGAGAGGGAATTGCCGTATGAGGGCCCCTCTCTCCGGCCGCTTCGCGGCACCTCTCCCTCGCTTTCAGCGTGGGCGAGGAACCCCAAGACTTGACATGCCGGCGGGACAGCGCCCCCCTCTGCCCTGCCGGGCATCTCCCCACAAGGGGGGAGATTGGCTGTCGCGCCGGCTTTCGCCAAACGCCAACGTCGCAGGAATGACTCGCAAACCCTCTGCGACCTCCCAAACAAAACGCCGCGGCAGTGGCCGCGGCGTTCTTTGGTAGTTATCTTCCAGAATTAGCCCTGCGGCTGCGGCTCCATGCCGCCTTCGGGCTCGGGGCCCTTCTTGCGGCGGCCGCCGGTGCCGGCCTTCGGCACGGCCGAGCCACGGCTGGGCGGCGTGTCGTCGCCAAGGTCGCGGGCGGGCTTGTGGCCGGCGATCAGCTGCTTGATCTCCTCGCCGGTCAGCGTCTCGTATTCGAGCAGCCCTTCGGCCAGCGCGATCCAGTCCTTCTTCTTCTTGGTCAGGATGGTCTTGGCCGTCGAATAGGCATCGTCGATCAGCCGGCGCACTTCGGCATCGATGATCTGCGCCGTCTCTTCCGAAATGTTCTGCGTGCGCGCCACCGAATGGCCGAGGAAGACCTCTTCCTGGTTGTCGCCATAGGCGACATGGCCGAGCTTGTCGGAGAAGCCCCAGCGCGTGACCATGGCGCGCGCCAGCTTCGTCGCCTGCTCGATGTCGGAGGAGGCGCCGGAGGTGATGTTCTCCTTGCCGAACTTGAACTCCTCGGCGACGCGGCCGCCCATCATGATCGCGAGCCTGGAGATCATGTATTTGTAGCTCATCGAATAGCGGTCGCCTTCCGGCAGCTGCATGACCATGCCGAGCGCGCGGCCGCGCGGGATGATGGTCGCCTTGTGCAGCGGGTCGGCCGTCGGCACGTTGAGCGCCAGGATGGCGTGGCCGGCCTCGTGATAGGCGGTGAGCTCCTTCTCGGCCTGCGTCATCGCCGACGAGCGGCGCTCGGCGCCCATCATGATCTTGTCCTTGGCGTCCTCGAACTCGGCCATGGTGACGAGCCGCTTGTTGCGGCGCGCCGCCATCAGCGCGGATTCGTTGACGAGGTTCATCAGGTCGGCGCCGGAGAAGCCCGGCGTGCCGCGCGCGATGACCTTGAGGTCGACATTGGGCGCCAGCGGAACGTTGCGCACATGCACCTTGAGGATCTTTTCGCGCCCGACGATGTCGGGGTTCGGCACCACGACCTGGCGGTCGAAGCGGCCGGGTCTCAGCAGCGCCGGGTCGAGCACGTCGGGCCGGTTGGTGGCGGCGATCAGGATGATGCTTTCGTTGGACTCGAAGCCGTCCATCTCGACCAGGAGCTGGTTCAGCGTCTGCTCGCGCTCGTCATTGCCGCCGCCGAGGCCGGCGCCGCGATGACGGCCGACCGCGTCGATTTCGTCGATGAAGATGATACAGGGCGCGTTCTTCTTGGCCTGGTCGAACATGTCGCGCACACGGCTGGCGCCGACGCCGACGAACATCTCGACGAAGTCCGAGCCGGAGATGGTGAAGAACGGCACATTGGCTTCGCCGGCGACCGAGCGGGCGAGCAGCGTCTTGCCGGTTCCGGGAGGGCCGACCAGAAGCACGCCGCGCGGGATCTTGCCGCCGAGGCGCTGGAACTTCTGCGGATCGCGCAGGAACTCGACGATTTCCTCAAGGTCTTCCTTGGCCTCGTCGACGCCTGCGACGTCCTGGAAGGTGACGCGGCCATGCGCTTCGGTGAGCAGCTTGGCCTTCGACTTGCCAAAGCCCATGGCGCGGCCGGAGCCGGACTGCATCTGGCGCATGAAGAAAATCCACACGCCGAGGATCAGGATCATGGGCAGCCACGAGATCAGGTAGCCGAACAGCGAGTTGGAGCCGTCGGTTTCAGGCCGGGCGTTGATGGTGACGTTCTTGTCCTGCAGCCTCGAGACCAGCGACGGATCGCCGGGCGAATAGGTCTGGAAGCCGTTGGCGTTGTCCGTGTAGTTGCCCGAGATGCGGGCGCCTGCAATGGTCACGCTCTTGACCCGGCCGGACGCGACATCCTGCAGGAACTGCGAATAGGCAATCTCGCTGGAAGCGCCGCGCGTCTGCGGCGTCTGGAAAAGGTTAAACAGGGCGATGAGCAGGACCGCTATGATCGCCCAGAGCGCGAGGTTGCGATAGTTCGGATTCATCTATTGTCCTGTTGGCGTCCGCGCGCGGACCCACGATGATGGAGGAGGCTTGGGCCTAACATAGGGAGAGCGCCTCCCCTTGCCAAGCATAACAGCACGCCTCGGTTAAGCTTTCGCCCATGCTCCGCCGCGATCATGGCCGCGAAAAGGCAATGGCGGCGGCGGCGGCGCGCCGATCAGCGTGGCGACCGCTGCCGCGGGCTTGAGATCGAAGGCCGGCAGGAAGCGGGCGAAAGGCGACACCACCGGGACGATTGCCATTGGCGACGCCGGGGCGTCACCGCCAGCAAAATCAAGGCGTTCGCCGCCGCGCCACAGCGCGGGTTCTGCGGCGAGCGCCCTGCGCAGCACGCTTGCCGGCACGCCACCTTCCGGGGCAAATCGTTTGGCGGCGGCAGGCCCTACAGGGGCGATCACCAACCCGCCCGATCTGTCGCTCAATGTGATCCTCCGCCGACCGTCCCAAAGGGCCTGGTCCTTTGCCGGAACGGCGGGCAGATTGCGGGCCTCGCGATGCAGAAAGATGCCGGTCCGGCGCGCATCGACCACTGTCCGCGACAATGTGGCGCAAAGCGCCCCGGACCGGAGACGCTCGAACAGCGCCCGGCAACGTGCCTCCTCGACGAGGAACGAGACGCCGCCGACCGTGGCGAGCAGGATGCGCAGCGCATAGACGGCCGCTTCGCTGTCTTCGCCATTGGCGAGATCGCGATCGAGGCGGATGAGCCCTGAAGCCGGGCTGTCGGCAAGGGCGCCGATCAGCGCGGCCGCGCGACGGCCGAGGTCCTCGCGCTCGGCGGCTGCGT
>NZ_JHQR01000064.1 GCF_014843825.1 Mesorhizobium silamurunense | reverse complement strand
CGTCGATCGGCGCCTCGTGCTGGAAGAACTCGAAGCCGCAGAAATACTGCCAGTAGGCATTCTCCAGCCAGCGTTCCACCACCTCCTCGTCCGACAGGTCATGGACGTGCTTGAGGTAATGCAGCCCGACCATCAACCGCGTCGGCTTGGCCGGCCTGCCGACCGGACGGTAGAAGCGGCCCAACGCCTCATCGAACCGTGCCCATGGCATCAGACCTGAAAGCCGCACCAGCGGATGCCTCATGTGAAGCGCTTTGTCCGCCATTTCGACCGAAACCGGTCTTTGACACTCGGCATAGTTCTCATGCTCAAAGGGCGTTCAGGAACTAAAGGAGCCGGTCGTTTGGTCGAAATTGTTCGGCCTTTGCGCGTTCGTATGGCTCCAGCTTGACAGGTGCGGCTTCCTTCAGCTGAAGATGTGCGTGAACATAGGTCAGCGTCGTTTCCATCGCCGCATGGCCCAGCCATAGGGCGATGACAGAACAATCGACGCCCGCCTTACAGCAGCTCGATGGCAGCGCTGTGGCGCCTATGTCGACCAAGACATAGGAGGCACACCCTGTTGGGGTGGCGCTCGCTAATAAGATCGCCCGAATTGCCTGGAAGCTTATGGTGAGCGCGAAACCTACCGGCGACTGGAGGCAATTTAGGAATTGGCCACCACGGCGAGCACTACCTTGGTCGAGATCGACGTCGTCTCGGCGCAGGTCGAGCGCTTCGGAATGGCGTAGCCTGGCGACCGCTATCAATCCGAACAGGCAATGATATTTCCAGCGACGCAAGGCGTTGGCCGGCGGCAGCGACAGTGCCGCCGCCAGAAGCGCTATGATCTCAGCATCGGTATAGATGTAAAGCTTTGCACGCCGCGCCAGCGGCACGGCGTCTTGAGGTGGCACTTCCGTCATGGGGTCGAAATGAGCGAGGTGCTGAGCGAAGCAGCGCACATCGGTCAGGCGGATGGACCAACTCGGTTGTCGGCCGATCAACGTCACCCACTTCATCCACCAGCGCCGTGGTGACGGTCTCGGCGCCGTGAGCCTCCATAAAGGTGACGAAATCCGACAACCGTCGAGCGGGGCCATGATACTTGTATCCCAATCCCTGGCGCATGCCCACATAGCGCCCGAGCGCTGTTCGAAGACGGTTCATTGGACACCTCCCGGCCAGGGCAGGCTCAGTTCGCGCAACTTCTCGATGTCGAGCTTGGCATAGATCCTTGTGCTGTCGATGCTCCGGTGACGAAGCAACTGGCCGATCTCAGCAAATCTGGCCCCGACCGCAGCAGGTCGGTCGCAAGGCCGTGGCGGAAGAGATGCGCGCCGTGGTGCGCATAGTCGTGAATACCCGCCCGCTCGAAGGCCTCCTTCGCGATCATTGCAATGGCGCAGCTGGGCAAAGCCTACGTGCGGAGCAAGCATTCGTCCGGGGCGGCATAAAGGCTTTTCGCTCGGTCTTGAGCGAGCAGAAGAAGCTCTCCATCGCAGCGTTGTCCCATACGTTGCCCGACCGGCTCATTGAAAAGGTGATGCCGTGGTCGGCCATCAGTCGCTGGAACTGCTCGCTCGTATATGCGGCGGCGGTCTATCGACAAGTCCTGGCAGACGCCATCTGCTCGGATCGATGGGACGCAAGGGGAGCCGAAAGCTTCATGAAGACGCTCAAGGTCGAGGCCGTCTACCGATGGCGTTCGAAACCTTCGAGGACGCCACCGAGCATCTTCTCACTTCATTGACGAGGTCTACAACAAGCAAAGGTTACATTCGGCGCTGGGATATCTCAGCCCGCAGCAGTTCGAGAATCAACATATCCGGCAGATCGGCCAAAACGCCGCCTGATAGATGTCCGCCCTCAGGGCGCACTCCAAGGTGGGGGAGTTGACCATACCCGGGGGATTTTGACCGACCCACGGGGGCGCACCGCCGGAAAGAATGGTGAACTTCGCGACCGACTTCGCGGGAGATTTCGCCAGTCAGAGCCGCAGGAGCTGTCACTGTTCAAGCCAGCGCGGGCATCGGGCATGACGGCTTGGTTTCGGCCGGGTCGCCTTGCGCGCTGGTTGTAGCGGCTTGCGGCCCTAAAGATCGGCACGGCGGTAGACCGAGATATGACGTTTGGACCCCTCCGTAAATTCACCTCTGGCCCAATCTCCCCACCGTTCCGCTAGCTTCAATCCTACACATTCGGCCATGGTGTCGAGTTCCTGATGATAGACGTAGCGAGCGCGACCAGGCAAACTTCTGACCGATGTACCGGAAAACCAGAGGAGGGTTGAGACCAGGTTCTGGCTTAACGGATCGTGGATATCCGCGGTGACAAATGTATTCTCATGATCGACGAGCGTAGTAGTAGTTTTCTGGCCGCCGACGAAATCACCGATGGCCGGAACAGGCAATTCTATCACTAGAGTCCCCTCATCATGTAACGCCTTCGCGGCAGATCGGAGGCAGCTTATTTGCGCTTCGCGGGTAACAAGCATCATCAACGTATGATAAGCACAGTACACTAGATTGTAGCGTTGCTCCGATGTGAAATTGGCCATGTCCGCCTTCCAAGCCTTGATCACATCGGTACGCTTCGCGTGAAGGTTCAACATGCTATCTGAATTGTCGATACCTTCGACCCTGACGCCCCGCTCGCTCAATGGCACTGCCACGCGTCCGTCGCCAATACCGAGTTCAAGCGCACTCCCTCCCCTGCAATATCGCTCTAGAAACGCGGCCGTCTCGTCTGCTTCAGCGGCTCTGCCGCGGATGCTGTTGAATTTTTCCCAGATTGAAGCCCAATTCTCGTTATAGGCGACATCATCAGACATGCTAAATTCTCCAGTTTGGTTTTGCTCTGCTTTTATGCGCACTAGTCGTATCCGGTTGCACTCCACTCGACGGAAGTTCGGTAGTTTTCAGCCAAGCTGCATGGTTCGCCGCTGGCCTGAGCCATCGACCAATCTGAAAGGTTTCACGGAAAAGTGTAGCCGTTGAACTGAGCGCAGGTCTGGTGCCCCCGTGATCTCCAAGCGAAATCATTACCCCAATGGCTCCGTCTTTGAGCGAATAGTCAACGTTCAAGAAGCAAGAGCCATACCAAACCAGAAAGCATGTTAATTCAACGAGTCGGCTTTTCGTTTCCCGATCCAACCTGTTCGCTGCGACGCAATTTCGTCAGGGTTCCGACAATGAACAAGCGAACTGCTCACCGACAATAGATCGTGCCCGCTGAGATGGTGTAACTGACGGCATCGGTCGAGCTGCTCTCTGATGGTCTCAAGACGGGGTCGTCTAATCGCGATCGTTGAGTCAAGTCCTTTATAGTTTCTGAGACGCGTATGCCGGGTGCAGGATCGTCTTCGCGGTCGACATCGGTCGCCGCATGATGGAGCTTCGCGGGAGGAGCCTTCAAATGTGGACGACGCACTCTGCTGAGCCAGCGGTGCACCCCATCAAAGCGGAATGGCTCTGCCCACGTCCCGGCAGGGACGTCTCAGCGCGCTCGGGGACCGAACGCTATGCCTAGGCTATCACGCTGTGGCCCGGCGGTCCGATCGAAGAACTCACCGGCCTTCAGCATCGCGTGCATCGTCACTTGCGGGCTACGGCAACAGCAGCTCGTTTGAAGCCGATCCGCTCGCGGAGTTTGAGGCTCCATGTCCGCAGGGCGCTGTCGGCCGAGCTGCGGGTCAGGTTCACCGTGGCGGCTTCGTAGAGAAGCCCTCGCAAATGACGATCGCCGCGCCGGGATATGTGGCCATCATAATCGACCTCTCCTGATTGGTAGCGGCGGGTCGTCAGACCAAGCCAGGCGCCAACAGAGCGGGACTTCCTGAAATTGTTGGGATCTTCAATGGCGATGACGAAAGAGGTCGCGGTGATCGTGCCGACGCCAGGGATCGACATGAGGATCTGACACGCTTGGTTTTGGCGCGCAGCAGCGACAAGCTGGCGTCCGAGCTCGGTGGCACGGGTGCGCATGCTGCGCCTGTCAATACCGGGTGAACTTTCCTCAAAAGTGCCGAAGTAAAATTCCTCAATTATGCCGTCTCGGACGGCATGGAGAATTGGGTATTTTTCGGCGGCCGCCCTCGCGGCCGTGATGGTGGAGCGAAGGACGGTGGAGTAATCAGGGCTTTGGAACGGAATCAATTCGGCATGCTGGCGCAGCCTGTAGCTTGATCCTTCAATCTGAACGACGACGGCATGATGCAAAAGCCTGTCGAGAAGCGCGGTGGCGACCACGGCGTCTCCAAAAACATCGCCCCACTCTGCAAAGCCGCGATTGGACGTCAGGATCATTGCCCCTTTCTCGTAGCGGGCGTTGACGAGCTGGAAGAACAGGTTGCCGCCGCCGGCGATGACCGGGAGATAACCGATCTCATCGACGATCAGAAGACCTGGCCTGCAGAAGAAGCGGATGCGTTCTTGCAGCCGTCCCTCGCGCTCGGCCCTGGACAGCGCTGCGATGAGGTCGGCAAGCGTACAGAAGTAGACGCTCTTGCCCGCTTTGACAGCCTCGACGCCGAGCGCCACGGCGAGATGGCTTTTGCCGGTTCCCGGCGGCCCGAGGAAATGGACGGCCTCGTGCCTTTCGACGAAACCCAGTTGCGCGAGCGTGAAGATCCGATCGCGATCGAGGGAGGGCTGGAACGTGAAATCGAAGCCGGCGAGCGTTTTGATGGTTGCCAGCCGACCCATCCGCAGCGCCGTCTTTATGCGACTGTTCTCGCGCAGGGTCAGCTCTTCGGAAAGGAGAATGTCGATCGCTTCGAGTGCCGACAGCTCGCCATGCTCCAGGCGGCGGGCAATATGGTCAAGCGCTTCAAGGGCACGTGGCATCTTTAAGCCGACAAGGTCATGGCGAATGCGGTCGATCATCGACGGCACGGCATCGAGAGCGGCGTTCATGGGCGGTTCTCCTGCGCCATGGCTCTGGCGACGGCGTCGTAGAAGGCGAGCGGCCGCTGTGTGACCCGGTCTCCGGATCCATGAAGAATGATCTCGTCATTGTTGACGCGCGATCGCGATCGCGGCGGTGAGCGAAGGGTTCTGTGTCCTGGTTCGACGCGGCGCTGATGGCGACCTTCCAACACCGGATGGACAGCAATCAGCGCGCCGTCTTCGAAGATTCGAACCTCATTGGCCAAGGTGTGAACCTCGACGAGCCGCCTTCTGGTGGCGTCGGGCACGCTGTATGCGTTTCCACCGACACTCACCATGCCCTCTCGGGATATCCTTCGCTCAAGCCGCAGAACCGATCGGAACGGAGCCAGCGGCAAGGGACGCAGATGAAGGCGCTCTTCCGCGAAGGCCTCGACGACGACGCGCTGCGTTCTGGCGTGCACGCGCGGATTGGCAACGGCATCCAGCCATTGCCGCAGTTGGGTGTTAAGATCATCAAGGTTGCGAAACGAGCGCGCCAGGAAGAAGTCTTCACGAATATAGCGAAATGGTCGCTCGACCTTTCCCTTCGTCTTGGCGCGATATGGTTTGCAGGCCTTTGGATGAAAGCCGAAATGGCGGGCGAGATCGAGCAGAGCGCGGTTATAAACAATGCCGCCCGTTTCGCCTTCGCCGATGACCGCAGTCTTCATCCGGTCGTAAAGGATCTCGCGCGGAACGCCGCCGATCGCATCGAACGCCGCCGCGTGGCATCGCAGCACTGTCGGCAGATCCTGATGCATAGCAAAGCGCGCCCAGATGAGACGGCTATAGCCCAGCACCATAGAAAACAGCCAGACGATCCTGGGGGTTGCCGGCTCGTCGGTGAAGACGACATGGAATTGGGCGAAATCCACCTGTGCCTGTTCGCCGGGAGCTGTTTCGAACCGAACTTCAAAGCCGGCTTCTGAGGTCGGACGAACGTCTCTGAGGAAGTCCGTGACGGTAGTGTAGCCACCGGCGTACCCACGATCCTTCAGTTCTCGCAAGAGCCGCCGACCGCTAAGGCCGGGATAGGCAGCAACCCGTTCACGCAAATAAGCGGTGAAGGGATCAATCACCGTCGCCCGTGGCTTTCTTGGTCCATAGGCAGGCGCCTCAAGGCCACGCTCGATGTATTTGCGGATTGTCTTTCGATCGACGCCGGTCTGCCTGGCGATCGCTGACACCGACAGCCCCTGCCGGTGCATATCCAAGATCATGACTATCTCCCCGAGTTTGATCACCGCCATTCCCCTCTCGACCATCGAGAGCAGTATCGGTGATGACGCGCCGCCGGTCCTCCGGGGCGCGCCCCGGAGGACCGGCGGCAACACTAGACTGAGGAAGATTCAAACGGCACTTCTGGGGAGTATTGATCCGGTATCGACAGCGCCAGGCTTCCAGCATCGGCAGCACGATAGGGGCGAGCCCGTCCTGATCGACAAGAAGACTCCGGACATTCTTTTCGAATGTGCTTCCCTTGCCCGCGGGAACGAGCAATCCAAATGTCTTCATGAGCCCCGGATCTGGTTTGAAAGCTCGGTGGTGATCCTGACCAGCCGGGTGCGTGCCGCCACCAGGGTGCGGGTCAGCATGCTGTCGAACCCTTTCACCCGCACCTCACGAAAGAACCCTACTTCTGCAAGATGGGCCAAACCGTCGGCATCGTTCGCGTCAGTCTTATTCGCGGCCACTTTGGCATGGCGAGCATCGATGCAGATCGCTGGCACCCTTTCCGAGCGTAGCACGTGATAGAACCAGACGGAAAGGGGCCCAGTCTCGAACACCACGCGTTTGGCGGCTGGCGCCCGCTTACGGATAAGCTCGGCAATGATCTTTGGATCAGAGGCGCACTTCCCCGCGCCAGACGCGCTTGCCTCACGTCGGATCGACACCGCTGTCTCTTTCATCGACACGTCGAGACCGATATATTCTTCCATGGCTGTTCTCCATCTGATGCTTGGGCCCGGCGTCAGGTCGTGAGCCCGTATTTCCATCTTATCGGGGAACAGCCACCTTCCAAGGATATGATTGGTTCTCTGGGCGACTCGCTCCCGCGATTACCCCATGTGGATGTCAGCCTTCTCCGATGGCATCGCAACGTGCCATGCCCGAGGAGAATGATATGACCTGAAAACCTCTCTCAGCGATCCAGCAGGTTAAACTCCTGCCCTGTAAAGTCGCAGCCCGCCAGCCCGAAACGAGTCTTATGTGGACATCGGCAACGGCGCTCATTGAAGCGTAGACAGCGAATGCGGTGATGTAAGCCGCGAAATGCGAACGTGATGACGCCTCGGTGTGCACACCGGGGGCAGCACCCGAAATGCCGGTACTGGTGAGGAAATAGAGTCATCCGGGGTCTGGGACCGCCGCACAATCACGGGACGAATTGCCACGGAACCTGGGAGGTCTCGCAATTGCCGAAGGGGTATAGCCGGAATAGGGAGTGCCGGCTGATCCAAAGGGGCCAGGCCCAAGGCCCGGGGAGCGCTACAGCAAACACGAACAGGCAGGACCCCGCGGACCCTGGACTGGCGAAAACAAGAGCCGAAGGGCATGCGGTGCGGGAAGTCGGAGCGCCCTCATAGTACCGTGGAAAGCGGGGAACCGTAGCCAGCATAACCCGGTCGAGGGAAGGTTCTGCTCATGATGCCTTACTTGCTATTGCAATGACATCATGGGACAATGACGTTATTTGGGTCGTGTAATCGCACCCCGTCACGCCAATTTCGATCTTTCTTCGATCCACGATTGTTTCATCGTAGGCTTGGCTGGTTGGTACATGCCTTCAACTTCGATCCGCCCCTGTCGACCGTCCATGGGCAATATTACCACAGATCTCAGCGCTGTTGCTACTGTGGGCCTCGATCTGGCTGCCTCATTGGCTTGGAAGCGTGTGGCTCGGCCCACCACTAGGCTCGCGAACTCATGAAGTTCGGTCATGACGTGCGGCTAATGTCGCCAGACTATGTGAAAGCTTACGAAGCGCCAGAAGAATGATGCCGCTGATGCAGCAGCCATCTGCGAGGCGATGACGCGCCATTTGATGCGTTTTGTGCCGGTGCGATCGGTCGGGAACCAGGCGGCCCTCATGACGACCGCGAATAAACTCGGCCGTATCGCCTTCGCACTCATGCGCGGCCCGTCCTCGGTCTCGGTGACGCCTATCACTTGAACCCGCCGCCTACACCGATTCCGATGTCATCGCCGCGGTCCCATAGGAGGTAGATCAGCGCGTGCATGCGGCCGACCTTTTTTAGGGTTTGACGTGCTCCGATGAGAAGCCCTTTTCGATCCTGGCGAGTACGTGATTGAGCGCCGTCTTCAGTGCATCGGCTCCCCCATGCTTTTCAAAGTCGGAAAGGACTTGTTCGTTCAGTCCGCCCCTAGTTGCGAACGCACGACTGAGTTCGGCGAAGGCAACTCCGGAGGGTGCCTCCAGGGCGGTTCTCGAGAGTTCGGAGAACAAAGGTAGGAGATAGGCCCTCGACTTGTCTCTGGACAGCCCCTTGCCGGTGACCCATTCCAACGCCCCATTCATGATGCCGAAATAGGTCGCCATTAAGGAACTGGCCGCGGCAAGCAATTCGTACTCCCTGCCTGAGTCACATTGCA
This sequence comes from Mesorhizobium silamurunense, assembly GCF_014843825.1. GTDB lineage: Bacteria > Pseudomonadota > Alphaproteobacteria > Rhizobiales > Rhizobiaceae > Mesorhizobium > Mesorhizobium silamurunense. Next base: position 9,846 of record NZ_JHQR01000064.1, on the reverse strand, counting down.
CGATGCTGCCCAGCACCTTAAAAATTGCCGCTGTCTCACGATCCCGTGGATAGATTGCGGTGATGCCCCTGCGCTCTGCGACGAAGGGCAGCGGAATAGTCTGCGTCAGCCGCACGTCCGAGCCGATCCATCCAAGAAGTGTCGTCCGGTTGGTCGCGGCCATCACGCTGATCACAGCTTGGCCAGTTCGGAAGGAGAGGGAACGGACGACGTCTCTTGCGATCTGAGGGCGAACCGCGAGAACGATAGTGTCGCAACTTTTGACGATTGACTGATTGTCGGTCGCAACCGTCACCGCCGCGAAATCCCTGGCGAGTTTGGCGGCAATCTCAGCGTTACGCGGGGATACCATGAAGCGCGACAGGGCCGCCGGCTCCCGGAGCAATCCTCGCACAATGGCATCGGTGATGGTGCCGGTACCGATGAACCCGACTTTCTGACCACTCATCGCCTACTTCGCCGCGACAAGAGGCCCAAGGGTGACGTCGCTCGTGTAGTTCGCGCGCATGAAGTTGGCCTGAAACTGGCGCGTGTCGGCTTGCACCAGATCGTCAGCCAGGTCGACGTTCATCTCTCTGATCGCCTCAAGCATAAAGTCGAGCTCCTCGGTCAGACGGCGCCCATCATAGGTCCGTTGCAAATATTCGAAATGCCGGTAGAGCATCCATTGGTTTTCCGGTCGCATTGCCTCATAAAATGAGGCCAGATACGGATTCTTCCCTCCATGCACGATTGCCTGGTGGAATTTTTTGTTGCCTTGCGACATCTCGAGATGGTTTCCAGTGCTTACCGCCGCCTCAAAAGCCTTCTGGGGCTTGGCGATCGTCTTCAGATCTGTTTCTGTACGCAACGTGGCGGCTAGCCACGTATTCATGCGCCGTGCGATGTCGAGCGCCTCAACAATATTTGGGAAGGTGTCGACTCTTGATGCCCCACAATCGTGCTGCGATTGGAGAGCGTCACGACGTGCCCATCCCGGGCCAGCTTGATGGAGGATTCCCCCAACGGTAAGCGCGACATGTCGAAACGATCGGCTTCGAGAAGCTGACCAGGGGGCAGCGTCAAGGCGAGCGGCGAGAAGCCATCCACCCCCAACGTGACCCTCGGATAGACGGCGCGCTTTCCGCAACGATCTGGCCCGTCTCCGCGGACGTCCAGGCCCCCAGTCGAATAACTTCCACGCGGCGACAATGATCATCTTCATCTCTGTCTTGATGCCTGGGCATCACTGTTGTCCCTATAGCCGCCTGTGCTCTTTGCAGATCAGCTGACACCTGTCGACGGGCGCAAAGATCCCGCAAGGTGGGGCGCATCATCAGATCCTTCCGTGGATCGAACGATTGTCGCCATCTCCCTCATAACCCATACTTCCGCGTTCAACCGCTGCCGACAAGATGCGCCTTGTCCACTCCGCAATTGTCGCGCCTTGCCCGAACCTGATTCTTTATGCCGCAATGCTTCGCCGATTGAAGATGTGGAAGCAAACTGCCGTCGAAAATCTGACCGAGGTTCTTTGCGACAAAATCGGGAGCGCCGTTCTCGTCTTGACGCAACTCGTCGCTGTTGTTGAGGCCAGTGATTACGAGAAGTGCGTCGAGCCCGGCAGCTTTTGCGCCCTTGATATCAGTATCAACCTGATCGCCGACCATCAAAAGACGGTCGGTACCGGCCCGAGCGATGCACTCTTCGAAAATCGCTCTTCCTGGCTTGCCCATAATCTCTACTGAGATTGGAGGAGCTCCGAAGGGCGCTAGTCCAGATTGAAGCATTGGCCCAATTATGCCTGGTCCAAAGACGAGTGTGCCGTTTTTGCTGGGATAAATGATGTCCGCGTTTGCCGCTATAATGCGGGGCATTTCGCCCGTCTCGATCAGTCTGCGTCGAAAAGTGGACAGGATGTGATCGGCCGCTCGTTTAAAATCGAAACCTTCGTCATCGAGCACTACGAGCGTGTCGAACGTCTCGACCGTATCCGCGCAATGAAGATTTGGATGCTTGCCGAAGATCTCATGCGCAGCGTGTGCACTGCCCACATAGGAAACTAGCCGCCCGGCAGCCAGCTCTTCGAGTACGCGATGTCGCGCAACACCTCCTGCTGACACGATGCGGTCGACCGCCGGAATTGGAAGTCCCGCGCTGCGGAGACGTGCGAATATCGTTTCGTCCGATCCACTGCTGATATTCGTCACGATGTAGAATGGCTGACCGGCCGTATTGAGTCGGGCCAAGATATCAACAGCGCCAGGCAGGGCATCATTTTGGCTGATCAGGACCCCCGTCGCGTCGAAAAGTAGCGCGTCATAGCAGTCTGCCAGTGTCTGGGGAGGGCTTTCGAGGGCGACGGTTAGAGGACGCGCCGACTCCGTCCTTGGTTGAACCGCGCTCTCCTTGGAGGGCGGAAAGTAGCCGTGACGCACGACCACTTCGGGTGGTATGGTACCCCCGCACGTCTCGCTGTAAGCCCAGGCCAGCCACTCGCATAAAGTCGCCAAGTCATCTGCCTCGACCGTAGGCCCCGCCCATATCCGAAATCCCGGTGGCGCGTCACCGTAGCTCCAGATGTCAAAAGCTGCGCCTTCGGCTTCGAGTCGACGGATCATCTCCGCAACAATTTTACCGTCGTCCTCCTTTTCGCCGGCTGCGAGCTGCTCTTGTACAAGCCGAAGAGTAATTGAACAGGTGGAGCGTGCTGTCGGATTGGTGCAAGTCCAATCAATCCACGGAGTAGAGTTCACCCAGTCGGCCATCACGGCATAGTTATTGGCAACCCTGTTCAGAAGCGCGGGTAGTCCGCCGCACGCTTCGGCCCAGTCGAGCGCAGAGTGGATATCCTCGACAGCGAACATGCTGGGGGTCGAGATCGTGCGGCCGTCAAAGAACGCCTTGTTTACAGATCCGTCGGCGTTGTGCAGCCTCATGAGCCTGGCTATAGGCTTACGTCCGCCGACGATCAGCCGTGCCTGCGCCCGAGGCGAGAGCGCGATCATGCCATGGCCGCCTTCGCCGCCAAGCGCCTTCTGCCATGACCAGCAGAGAACATCGATCCGATCGTAGTCGATGGGTCTCGTAAAAGCTGCCGAGACGGCATCTGCGATCACAAGCCCGGCACGGTCAGGAAGAATCCAGTCAAGATCCGGTGGACAGACGCCGCTGTTGGTGCCGTTTAGCACTAGAACGATGTCGTGATTGGGGTCGATCCTGCTCGTGTCCGGAAAATCTCCGTAAGCACAGATGTGCCGATTTTGGGGGGCAAGCCCCAACGTATCAATCTCATTTGCCCAATACTGCGAGAAGCTGTCTGACAAGAATGTCTCGACTGGAAAAGGGCCGAGTAGATTTTGTAGGGCCATGCTGCAGGCCCCAGTGCCTGAACCGGGAACGATTCCGCAGAGCCAGCCATCAGGCAGCTCTAGCAAAGAGGCCATGCGCCGGATTACTTCTCCTAGCCGTTCTGCTCCCTCGGAGCTCCGGTGACTCCGTCCAACATAGCGCAGCATAGTCGGGTGCGCGCTCCAGCCGGGATGTTTGCGGCAAGGGCCTGATGAAAACCGTGGATCGGACGGGAGGACCGATGGTTTCACTACCGTGTTTGGCAGGGTCATGGCTTCCTCCAATTGGGAAAAAGGGGCACATCGAGAGATATCTGAGATCAGGCAGTGTCCTGCGCCATCAGCGCCGACAGCTTGTCATTGGCAAAACTTATCCGTTCATCGGCGGGAAGGTCCGCAAGGCGCCTGATAATTGCGGCATCAGACAAAGGCCCGCCTTCACGAAGCTTTTGAACATAGGACGGATGGATGAAGTTTGAGCCCGCGTATTGATATGCCGCGCTGCTGCCCCAGCCATACCGTTTGCGAAGCGGATCGAAGTGACGCAGGACGTGCTCGAGGAGTGCCCGTTCCTTGGATGCTTCGAGATGAGTGAGAAGCGGTAGGAGCTGCTCACTAGCCGTATTTCCTGCGCCCCGACCCATGCCGCCCATGGTGCAGTCTATCCATGTCGCTCCCGCCATCGCGGCGGCCACTGAATTGACCAGCGCGTATCCGCGGTTGTCATGGCCGTGGAATCCAATGTCAGGCTCAATTCGACCTGCAAACCGGCCGATCAATTCCTGAACGCGAGTCGGCTTCATCGAGCCAAAGGAATCGGCAATATAAAGCACGTCGATGGTGTCGACCCGCGTTACCTCCTTCAGGCACATTTCAACTTCTGCAGCATTTGCCGCATCGATCTGCATGAGATTCACAAACACGCGGAAGCCCGTGTGAGACAACTCACCGAAAATGTTCCGGCAGGCAGCCAAGTTGCTGTAGTGCGCCGCCACTCGGACGGTCGTGATATGCCCTGGCTCTAGTCCTTCTGTCAGGCGGGTCACGGCAAGGGCTATAGGCAGTTCGCTCGCAAGCACATCCTTGGCATCGATCATCACGCATGCATCGACCACGAGACCGGCAGCCACCTGTTCGGCCTTGGAGCTCGTCACACTGGCGAAATATCCGTGGCTCTCAGGCTTTCCGACGAGCCCCAGCTCGATCATGCGCACCGGGAGAGTGTTGATAGTAGCGATATAGTCCGACACCAGTTCCGGCGCGAAATCCCAATTTGTGTAGTAGCCACCGTCGCGCAAGGTGCAGTCAAGAAAGTTCACTTCATCTGGTATTGTTTTTAACATTGCCCAGGTTCCTCGAAATACCGCCGCAACATCGAAGCATCCTGCATCAGCTCGCGGCATAGCCCCCATCGACATAGAGAATCTCGCCTGTTACGAACGATGCAGCCGGGCTCGCGAGGAAAATGTACGGCCCGAAATACTCGGATAAATTGGCGCGGCGTCGCATCGGAGTGAGTTCCATTGCGCGGCGCTGATAAGGGCTATCGAGATTAGGATGCACTCCATCCATGAAGTTGTTGATGAATCCAGGTGCGACGGCGTTTACGCGAATACCCTTATTGGCCCATTCTACCGCCATGGTACGCGTCAGTTGATTGACGCCACCCTTGCTCGCAGCATAGACAGTCAGGCCCGGTATGCCGAGCGAACTGGCGACCGAAGAAGTCATGATGATGCTGCCGCCGCCTTGATCCAGCATTGCTTGGGCGGCAAACTTGGCACAATAGTAGTAGCCACGCAGATTGGTATCGACAATTTCGTCCCATTCCGGCTCTTCATATGAATGCGCTGGCTTAATGATGTCGGTACCTGCGTTGCAGACCATCACATCGATCTGCCCAAACCGGTCGACCGTGCCATTGATCAGTGCCTTGCAATCGTCGTGCGACCGCACATCAGCGCTGATAGCCGTCACGTCGATTCCTTGGCCCGCAAGTTCGGCCTCTGCTTCGGTCAGCTCTTCAACATTGTGCGAGGAAAGGACTATCTTGGCGCCCAACCGTCCAAAACAGGTAGCGAGCGCCTTCCCTAGCCCGCGGCTCGAGCCCGAAATGCAGACCACCTTGCCATCAACTCCGAAGAGCTCCTGGTATCCTTCTGCACCAATTGCAGCGTTGCGATTTGTATCAGACATTATAGATTACCCGCTATTATTTTGATTTAGTTCAGGTCAAGGTGACGTCGTCGATAGTCGGAAATGGTGTGATCGACCAATCGATCAAGTCGACGGCACGCCGAAGTATCGCCTCTGTGCGCGGAAGAGTGGATGAAGCGGCGATGACATGCCCCAAGCAATCTCGATAGTCGCCTTTTCTGACAATGGGCATCTTGGGTTCAACATAAAACTTGACCTCAGCAACACCTGATACTGCGGCCACTTGATCGTTCCCGGCGATCCAATCAAGGGTGCCATCGCAATCAGCAATTAGGAACCGCGCGGCCGCAAAGTGCGAATGCCTTCTGCGCAAATCGCATTTGTCGCCTATAACAAGCTTGATGTGCTCGGTGATGAGATCGACACCGTAAGCCAGATGAACCATTTGCGGAGTGGGCGAGCCATGAAGCCGCGGATTGACTTCAATGACGACCGGACCACGCTTCGTCCACCGGAATTCAATGCCCGTTGGCCCCCAGCCAAGGCCGAGAGCTCGCAAACAGCTCAGCGAAACATCTGCGATACGTTCATGCTCGTCATCACTCAGCGGTGCCGGGTAGGTTTGCCAATGATAAACGAAATGCGGTGGAGGGCCGAAGTCACCGGTGCCAATCCCAAAGACCTCATTCCCCATTATGTCGGCCCAATAATAAGGGCCTTGTGCGAATTCTTCGACCAGTATCCTCGGCGCAGACCGCCATGTGTGCTGCCCGCCCAACAGATGTTTCGTATGTTCGGTCACCTCATCGGCAGTGCGGCACAATCGGACACCGACGCTGCTGCTGCCCACCGCAGGCTTAACTATCACCGGCAGTCCGATTTCCGCGGCAGAACACTCTACCTCCGCTGCATTGGCCGCCAAGCGATAAGCAGGCATCGGAACGCCTGCGGCCGTGAGAAGTTGGCGCTGGGTGTACTTATCGCAGCATTGTTCAATAGCTCCCGGGTTCGGCCCCCGAAGATCGAAATGACGGCAGAGCTTGCCAACTGTCGCATACACTGAGTCCAGAAGGCCCGTAATGCCAGCGATTTCATAGGTCGCTCGGAGCCGGGAACATTCGCGGATCAGCGCATCGAGATCGTCTGTATCAACACGGATTGTCTCAGCCTCTTTCACCCCAAAATGGTCATACCGAGTTGGATCATCCGAAAGGGTAATTGGCTGGAGGCCAAGACGCTGAGCGGCCTGGACGTAGAGCAGACCCGAGCCCATTCTTGTGCCTCCAACTAAGATCAACGCTCTTGCCATTGCTAGGGACCTCTTCTGTTCGTGCCGTGCGGCGGTCTGAAGATTGTCGGCATCTTTCTAGCCTCGCTGGACCTTAGACCTTGCCCCGAGGCTACCATCGTCAACGATTTTGCGGCGTTAAGAGTCTGCGAACCTTTAGTTCGAGTTTTGTTGCCACGGCTGCCGTTCAAACTTTTGAGTGCGTCTTTCCAAAAACCGGACAGAGTTGTGACGGGAACTCGGTCATGGCCGGATTGAGGAAAGCGGGGCATCGAGGCGGGTGATTGAAGCCTTGCCAGAACCTCATATAAGGCGGGATTAAGTCAAGTGAATGCATCAGGACGAGACCGGTCATTTCTCTCGGGTCACGCGGCGCGAAGTAGAGGCGGTTTGGGCTTGAACAATGAATGCATCTGCGGCTCTGACTGTCGAAAACTCGCGCGAAGTCGATCGCGAAGTTCCCATTCTTTCCGGCGGTTCGCACCCCATTAGCAAAACCACCGCATTTGTTGCTTTTCACCATACGTTTGGCGACCAGCGAGTTGACCGCCGACTCGGCAAGGGTGGTAGCGACCCGAAGGACGGCTCGGCAGCGTTTGCCGCAGTCGGTCGCACCGCGGTTCGAACGGACAAGGTGACCAGCTGCGATGTCAGCACGCGAAGACGCGCGATCGAACTTGCAACGGAAGCAATCGCTTAACAAAAACCTGGAAACCTTGAGGTCTCGGATAGCTCGATCCAAGCATCCGTGCCGCAGTCGCCACTTCACCGCTCTGTGTCATGGTCAATCTTCAGGGCCGCGCCGACGCCTTCAGCCTGGGATCGAACCATGTAATCGGCGAGTTGCATGGGCTTGATCTTCATGGCGATGTCGAACCAGTCGATGATGTGGGCCGTCGGCTTCGGCATGGCGGGGCAGCCGCTTGAGAATTTCAGCATCGTCCGAAATTACTGGTACGTCGCCGAAAGGCGTCCCGTCGGATATATTCCAAGGCACAATGCGTACTCCGTCCGGGCCTGCACTCATAGGAGACATGCCAGAACTGCGCCTTGAAGCTTGGCCTCAGAAGTATCGTCGCCGCGCCTTGGACGACGCGATCCTTGAGGGAATGCACAGGGGTCGGAATAGCCCTGGTTTGCCGGCCTTGGAGATGAGCTTGCGCGGCGCGGGACCTGGTCATATGTGTCGGAGCGCAACTCGGCCTGAAGCCCTTCGAGGAACGGCCCACGGTCACCCCGTCGATCCAGGCTGTGCGTCCGCCTTTGTTCGAGGCTACGTCGCAAGGCGTGACGCAGCATGCGCAGGTCGATTACCCAACCCCACATATCCCGACAGGCGTCTTGGGATTTGCCTTGCTCCACTGGTAGAGTTTGCGCTGAACGCCAAGTACCCAAGCCTGGTCGGCCCGGTGATCCATGTCCACGGATCACTCCTCTACCCAAGTCGACCGTCTTCCTGCTTTCCCTTCGCCCCGTGCACGGCTTCCCCGCGCTCTGACAACTACGAAAGTTTCGCCCCTTGGTGTCGTCCATTTTCCGGCCGTCGCGGCGAGCCTAGTTCCGCGCCGGGCAGACAGTCCAAGTTCCAGTGTTCCGACTTCAACCTTGGCACCTTAATGTCGCGATGCTGCAATATTGTTCTAACAATAAATCACATTCATCCGGTGATTTCCCATGCTATCTCCCCAAACCTGCTCGTCAAACCCGAAGCGAACAAAAAACTGCAATATTTGGAGACTTGCATAAATAACGATTATAATCGCCGCAGCTCCAATCAATGTCGAATTATACACACTATGCGAGAGTAGACGATGTTGTCTCTGGTGCGACCTCCCGACGTTGTATTGGAAATAGATCTGGCTGCTGTTCGAACTAACTTCCAAAACATCTCGACGTATGTTGGGAATCAGGTAAGGGTGGCCGCAGTCGTCAAAAGTGACGCGTACGGACTTGGTCTCGTGAACATTGCAAGGGCGCTGATAGATAGTGGGTGCAATCTACTGTTTGTCGCTAATTTGGACGAAGCCATTCTTCTAAGATCTGCTTTTAGCACGATTGCGATTGCGGTTTTTCGCGACGAGTTCGACAGGTTTGGAACATTCTATCGTTCGCATGGACTGATACCTGTGGTGAATAACTGCAACGAATTGAGTGCTGTAAGCAAAGCCGGAGAGGCGCAAACGTACTTTCTCAATGTGGAAACCGGATTTTCTAGGTTTGGGCTAAGCATCGGCGATGTCCGGCGCGAGTATCTGCTGCGCACCTTCGAAAGATTTCCTCCTTCGATAGTGCTCAGCCACCTCGCATGTGGCGAACGCATTTGGGACGAGACGAACGTATTGCAAAGGGATCGTTTTCAGATAGTCTATGATCTTCTTAAACCCACATGCGGCAGTCTCGCTGCCTCCGCCGGGGTATGGCTCGGCAAGTCCTACCACTTTGACATGGTGCGTGTGGGATCGGCACTGTACGGAATCAATACCCCTACCGTCCAGGCAAATCCCCTGCAAACTGTGGCCAAGCTCAGAGCACGAATACTTGATGTGCGGACCGTCCAGGCGGGGGAGGCTGTTGGCTATGGTGCAACGTTTCGTACGATCCGGACCAGCCGCATAGCAATCGTCGGGATCGGATATAAGCATGGCCTTCCATGGTCCTGCGCGAATAAGGTAGTCGTTAAGTTGGGCGAACATTCAGCGCCGTTAATAGGAAGAATATCCATGGAATATATGACTATTGATGTAACGGACGTTCCCGGATGTTGCAACCCGGGTACCTTTGTGGAATTGCTATGCGACGACTTCACCGTTAATGACCTTGCAGCGGCCGCTGGCATCAATCCACAGGAGGCACTGACGCGGCTTGGTGCCGGTTGCACGCGGAAATATCTTAATTTATCCTCTCCGACTGCGGCGTTCACAGCGAACCCGCCCGACGCAGGCGAAGACTAGCAGCCGAGAGCAACGCGCGTTGGAATCAGTGGCATGATCCAAGATACTTGAAACCGCCGGGCCTTGCTCGCCCAAAGCGACGAGTCACTCAATAGTCCGCCCTGAACAACGGTTAAGCGAT
>NZ_JHQR01000067.1 GCF_014843825.1 Mesorhizobium silamurunense | reverse complement strand
TTCTGGATCAATGAGTCCTGACCCTAGCTACATCGTCGACAACGCGATCGAAATCCTCGGCAGCGGCCGGCTGATGTTCGGCTCGAACTTCCCCATCGAGAAGCTGTGGACCAGCCACGCCGAGCTGATCAAGGCGCACCGCGCGGCGGTGGCAAGACATGGCCAGAAAGCCGAGGCGGACATCCTCTGGAACACGGCGGAGAAGGTCTATCGGCCTGCGTGAGCCGGCGTCTCACTTCACCTCGAACTGCGGATCAATCGGGATCTGCATCGCTGTCACGAGATGGTTGGTCTGGCCAACCGATCGCGTTCATGTCTTTTCGCCCCGATGGAAAGGCCCTGCCGGGCCGCCATCCCGGACGAAAGCTAATCGGCTCAACAGCGGCTCGTCAAATGAATCCGCGTTCAAGAACCCTGCCTCTCCGACTATTTGCCGAGTGGTCGCATCGATTGCCGAAACTGGCGCAATAGGCGGAAACTCTTGGGCTTTTGGCAATTCATTGCCTCGATCGTGCGGCTCGTGAAAGAGCGCATTCGAAGCCTGCGGGGCTGGCGGAATTTACATTCGCAAAAGACAGCGAGCGCGGTGTCAATCGTCCGCGGAGTGGCCCGAGACCTCCGCCCCGGCAGATGGCGACAGGACCATGAAACGGAACGATGCCGCGAGCCCGATCAGCCCGATCGCTATGAATGCGATTCTGAAGTCGGCGAGATCGGGCGTCGCTTCGCCTCCGGCGATCTGCGACAGGTTGAGGATCGCCGCCGCGACCGCCACGCCGAACAGCATCGATACCTGCTGCAGCATGCTGGAGAGCGTCGCCGCCGAGCTCCGCTGCGCCCCGCCGATATCGGCGAAGGCAAGCGTATTGAGCGCCGTGAACTGCATCGAGCGCGTGAGACCAGCGATGAGCATCAGCGCCACCACCAGCACCGGCGACGTCTGCGGCGAGATCGCTCCGCAGGCCATGATCGCCAGCGAGGCGATCAGTCCGTTGACGATCAGCACGCGGCGGAAGCCGAAGCGCCTCAGCGTCGGCGTCGTCACTGCCTTCATGCCGAGATTGCCGAGGAAATAGGCCAGGATCAGCAAGCCGGCATCGACCGGCCGCATCCCGAAGCCCACCTGGAAAAGCAGCGGCAAAAGGAAGGGCGTTGCATTGATCGCGACGCGGAAGATCGTGCCCGCCGACAATGTCGAGACGGCGAAGGTCAGGACTTTGAAGGCGGAGAGGTCGAGCAGCGGATGCGGCGTGCGCAACAGGTGGCGCACGGCGATCCAGCCGATCGCAATGCCGGCGGCAATCAGGGCGACTGTCGGCAGCATGCCGTTCTCGGGATGCGCAAGGCGCTCCAGTCCATAGAGCATCACCGCGAGACCGAGCGAGGTGAGGAAAAGCCCCGCCAGTCGAGCGGCCTCGCCTCGGAATCGCGATCGCCCGGCACGAAGCGGGCGACCAGCAGCAGTCCGGCCAGCCCCAGAGGGACGTTGATGAAGAAGTTCCAGTGCCAGGAGAGATAGGTGGTGATGAAGCCGCCGAGCACCGGCCCGACCACCGGCGCGAACAAGGCCGGCCAGGTGATCAGCGCCGTGGCATTGAGCAGTTCCGATTTGGCGGCGTTGCGCAGCACCAGGATGCGCCCGACCGGCGTCATCAGCGCGCTGCCGAGCCCCTGCACGATGCGGGCGCCGACGAACTCGGTCAGGCTTTGCGAGAAGCCGCAGGTGATCGACGCGAGCGTGAACAGCGCGATGGCGACGAGAAAGACGTTGCGCGCGCCAAACCGGTCGGCGAGCCAGGCCGACAGCGGCACGAACACCGCCATGGTCAGCATATAGGCGGTGATGCCGATGCTCATCGCCACCGCCGGCACGCCGAAGGACTGCCCCATCTGCGGCAGCGACGTCGAGATGATGGTCGAGTCGAGCAACTGCATGAAGAAGGCGACGGCGACGATCAGCGCCACGCGCCGTGACCGCCGGGCGGAAGTCTTCGGCTGAAACACGGCCTCGTTGTCGGGAATGCTGGTCATGACGCGCTGGTTGAACAGCATAAGGCTGAACCAGTCCAGAGTTTAACCAACAAACTTTCGTGTCGCCGCGCCGCCTGTTATGGATGAGCGCGGGCCGGCCGAGGGAAATGCATGAAGCCGATCTATATCGACTACCTCAATGCTCTCGACATTGAAGCCCTTGCCATGACCGATGCCGAGATCATCGGCGCCGTCGAAGCCGGGCTCGTCGCCCAGGGCAACGGCCAGACGGTGATCGAGCCGCGCGTCCATCTCGAGCCGGATCCGTCCTTCCATGGCCACTTCAACGTGCTGCGCGGCTATGTGGCGCCGCTCGATGCGGCCGGCGTGAAGATCGTCGGCGATTACGTCGACAACTACCTGCGCGGGCTGCCGTCCGAATTCGGCATCCTCAACCTCTTCGACCCGCGCACCGGCACGCCGCGCGCCATCCTGGACGCCACCGTCATCACCGACATGCGCACCGGCGCCGTCACGGCGATCGGCGCCAAGCATCTGGCCAAAAAATCGTCGAAAGTGCTCGGTCATATCGGCGCGCGCGGCACCGCCTACTGGAATGTGCGCCTGCTCGATCACCTCTTCGACTTCGACGAGATCCGCGTCCATTCGCGCCGCCCGGAAAGCCGCGACGCTTTCGCCGCGAAGCTGGCTGCCGATCTCGGCAAACCCGTCATGGCCGTGGCTGACTGGAAGGGCTGCGTCGAAGGCGCCGACATCGTCGTCGAGGCCTCGCGGCTGCCGGAACCGCAGCCGCTGCTCAAGACTGAATGGATCAAGCGGGGCGCGCTGGTGGTGCCTTACGGCACGATGAGCGCGGTGGAGCTTTCGCTCACCGACATCATGCAAAAGATCGTCGTCGACGACTGGGGTCAGTGCAAGGGCGGCAAGTTCGGCTCGCTGCGCGCCCATGTCGAGACCGGACGGCTGAGCGAGGCGACGCTGCATGCCGAGCTCGGCCAGATCGCGGCCGGCCGCAAGCCGGGCCGGCAAAGCGACGGCGAAACGATCCTGTTCTGGCATCGCGGCCTGTCGCTCTCCGATATCGCGCTCGGCAAGGCGATGCTGGCCAAAGCCGCGGAACACGGCATCGGCCAGAGGCTGCGCTTCGCATGACCCCGCTCGTTCTCACCGGCGCCGGCGTCAGCATCGAGGATGTGGCCGCCGTCGCGCGCAATGCAGGCAAGATCGAAGTCACGCCTGCCGTCATCGAAAAACTGGCCAAGGCGCGCGAGGTCCTCGATGCCGCCGCTGCCGGTGATCAGCAGATCTATGGGCTGAACACCGGGCTTGGCGCCAATCTCGGCACGACAGTCGAAGGCGATGCCGGCGCCTTCCAGCGCCAGCTTCTCGACGGGCGCGGCGCCGCGGTGGGAAACCCATTGCCTACCCAGCTCGTGCGCGCGGTGATGTTCGCCCGCATCGCCATGCTCGCGGCAGGCGGCTCCGGTCTGTCGCCGCATGTCTTCACCGCGCTCGTCGATCTGCTCAACGCCGGCGTCCATCCGGTGATGCCCTCGCTTGGCTCGATCGGCGCCGGCGACCTGGTGCTGATGACGGCGATCGCCCACACGCTGATCGGCGAAGGCGATGCCGACTATCAGAGCAGGCGCATGCCTTCGGCAAAGGCGCTGATGATGGCGCGCCTTGCGCCGGTCGGCTTGGCTCCCAAGGACGGCCTGTCGCTGATCAACGCTTCCGCCGCCTCCACCGGCGCCGGCGCGCTGGCGCTAACCGATGCGCTCTCGGCGCTGGAACAGCAGCAGCAGGCCGGCGCGCTCACCATGGAGGCGCTGGGCGCCAACCGCACCATCCTTGACCCCCGACTGCATCTGGCGCGGCCCGCCGCCTGCCAGCAGGTGGCGGCAAAGGCGTTGCGCGAGCTGCTTGCCCAGGGCGAGGAATCGGCACCGACCACGCTTCAGGATCCGCTGTCGATCCGCTGCATGCCCTCGATCCACGGCGCGCTGATCCAGGCGATCGACCATGCCAGGCTCGCCGTCGAGATCGAGCTTAACGCGTCCGCCGACAACCCGCTGGTGCTCGCCGATGACTTGCTCGTGCTGTCGACAGGCAATTTCCACACCGCCTCGCTGTCGCTGGCCTTCGAGACGCTGGGCCTCGCGATCGCCCAATGCGCGGCGGCTTCCGCCGCCCGCTTCATCCAGCTCACCGGCTCCACCCGCCACGGCCTGCCGAAATACCTTTCGCCGGTCGGCGGCGCGTCCGCCGGCTTCGTGCCGCTGCAGAAGACGGTGGCGGCGATCCTGGCCGCCATCCGCCACAAGGCCAATCCGGTGATGCTCGACTTCCTGCCCGTGTCCGAGGGCGTGGAGGACCACGCCACGCAGACGCCGCTTGCCGTCGCCAAATGCGCCGAGATGATCGTGCTGTGGCGGCGGCTGATCGCCTTAGAATTGATGGCGGCGGCGCAGGCGATCGATCTGCGCGAAGGGCTAACGCTGGCGCCCGCCACCGGAGCGATCCACGCCGCCGTCCGCGCCCATGTGCCGACGCTCAAGGAAGACCAGCCGCTGGGATCCAGCGCCGACGCGCTCCACGCCGTGCTCGCCGATGGGTATTGGCACCCTGCGGTGCACCAAATACTGCTTGTTTAGACTTTTTCGTCCACCTTCTTCATGAAGAGGGTGAGCTCGTCCGGATCCATATGCACGATATGCCTGTCTTCCGGATAGGCGCCGCTGTTGACGTCCGCGACATATTCAGAAAACGCCGCGATGCGCTCCGCCTGCAAACGGTCGTATTCGGCGGCGAAGTTGCGATAGACTTTCGAGTGGCGCGGCATGTGACCGCGATTGGTGCCGAGAATATCTTCGGCAAACAGGTATTGGGCATCGCAGCCCGTGCCCGCGCCCATCGACAGCATGATGAGCGAGGTGCGCTCGGAGATCGCCTTCGCCACCTCGACCGGCACGACTTCGATCTCGGCGCCGATCGCGCCTGCCGCCTCCAGCTGCTTCACCGCCTCGAACACTTTGATCGCCGTGTCGGCGGTCTTGCCGACGGCCTTGAAGCCGCCGGTCCAGGTCGCGCGGGAAGGAATGAGGCCGACGTGGCCAATCACGGGAATGGCATCGTCGGCCATGCGCTTGATGGTAGCGTAGCCAGCGCTGCAATAGACGGCGTCGGCGCCGGCCTTGTAGAGCCGGAAGGCCCAGCGCAGGAAATCGTCCGCCGTGCCGATCTCATAAAAATTGTCGCCCGGCATGGTGAAGAGGCTGGGTGCCGCATCGCGGTATTGCGGATTGAGCACCAGTTCCAGCGGCACCGAGACAATGTCGATGCCGGCGCGCTCGGCGGCTTCCGCCTCTTCCAAGGTCAGCACGCGCAGCATGGTCAGCTGCCGCTTGCCCTTCATGGCGCGCAGATCGGCAACGGTCGGTCTCTTTCGGCTCATCGAACTCTGTTCCTTCGTAGCTTGGCGGGCGGCTGATCAGCCGATTTCGATCAAGACCTTACCGGCCTCGACCTTAACCGGATAGGTCTTGAGGTTGACGCAGACCGGCGCGCCCTTGGCCTCGCCGGTCTTGTAGTTGAAGCGGCCATTGTGCTTGGGGCATTCGATGATGTCGTCCATCACCAGCCCGTCGGCCAGATGCGCCTTTTCATGCGTGCAGAAACCATCGGTGGCGAAGAACTCGTCGTCAGGCGAGCGGTAGATCGCGAAGGTGCGGCCGGCATGATCGAAGCGGATCACGTCCTCCTCGTCCACATCGTCCACCGCGCATGCTTCGACCCATTCCGCCATCGTCTCTCTCCGGATTGATAGACGCAGCCTATTCGGCGGCGGCCGCCGTTATGTCGAGCTCGTGAAATTCGCCGCGATAAGGCTTGGCCGTCGGCGGGAGTTCGCGCTTGAGGTAATAGTCCTCGTATTTCAGCTGCCTGAGCAGCACCGGCCAGACCTCGCGATAGGCATGCCATATCGACGGGTTCGGCTCCGGCAGATCGTGCTTGATCAGCTCATGCAGTTTCGGCAGCGCGTGATAGGGCACCATCGGGAACATGTGATGCTCCACATGGTAGTTCATGTTCCAGTAGATAAACCGGCTGATAGGGTTCATGTAGACCGTGCGCGTGTTGAGCCGGTGGTCGGTGACGTTGTCGGCGAGCCCGACATGCTGCAACAGGCCGGTCATCACCATATGCCAGGTGCCGTAGAGCCGCGGCAGGCCGATCAGCACCAGCGGTATCCATGACCTGAGTGCGATCGCGGTAGCGATCGTCGCGGCATACACGACCATATGCCAGCGCGCCGCGATCACTGCCTTATGCTGCTCCATCTCCGGGATATAGCTCTTCTCGTCGTCCGACAGCTTGCCGAGGGCCTGGCGCACCAGCGTCGGCAGCGAATAGCGGAAGTCGAGGATGCCGGTGAAGGCGAGCGCCGCCTTCAAGAGGTCCGGCGGCCGCATCACCGCGATTTCGGCATCGCGGCCGACGATGATGGTGTCGGTGTGGTGGCGGGCGTGGCTCCAGCGCCACTGCACCGGATTGCGCATCAGCATGAACGAGGCGATGTGATAGACGACATCGTTCATCCAGCGTGTGCGGAAGGCGGTGCCGTGGCCGCATTCGTGCCAGCGCGAGTCGCTCGACGAGCCGTAGAGCACGCCATAGACGAACAGGAACGGCACGACCCACCACGTACCCCAGAACCAGACGATGCCGGCGGCCGAGCCCAGGATCGCCGCAATCCAGATCATGGTGTCGCGAATCGCCGGTCCGTCGGAACGCTGCATCAGCTCCTTCATGCCCTTGCGCGCCACGTCGGTGTGATACCACTCGGCCGAGGCAAGCCCGGTCTCGATCGCCTTACGCGTGCTTTCGCCGACAAGGCTGTAGTCGCGCTTCTTTGCCGTCACATTTGCCTCCAATCTTCGCGCACCGCTGGCGATCCGGTCCGCCGGCCGGAGGGCTCGCCATGGATAATTGTCGCGCTCATGCCCTCGCCCGCTAGTCGTGGAAACTTGCCGGAGGGCTGAGGATAATCCTGCGCGGGCTGGCGGGCGATGGCCGCGATCCTACCTTCGGCGCCGGCGATCGCCCCCTTGCCATCGAGGACGCGGAACACCGCGTCATAGGAACGGCTCTCGTCATGCTCCAGCCAGATCATCTCGCCACGCTCGCGCGCGGCAAGGTTGCCGAGCACATGGTGGGTCGAGGGCTCGATGCCGAGCGCATACTGGCCGGCCTGGAAATTCTGCCACTGATAGCAGCAAGGCAACTGGTCCTTACGGGTGACGACCTCGAAGCCGAGACCGAGGCGATCGTTGACAACCGCGACCGGTACCTCGCCGTTGCCGTCAGCTCCGAGTTCGTGCTGCCAGACCTGCTCGCTGAAGCCGAGCTGCGGCGCCGGCACGGTATGGTAGCCGACCTTCTGTGCTTGATAGCGCTCGTCGCCATGCGCGGCCCAGACGACGTCGCGGATCGGCGCCAGATAGCGCGAGCCCTCGTCGAGCAACGGGTGCCCGACATTGACGTGGTAGAAATACATGTGCGGGGTGCGGTGGAAGCCGTGATTGACGACGCGGTCCGAAAGCCGGATCTCGTTGCCGCCGACATCGGCCTCGATGCGACGGATGAGATGCAGGTCCTCGCCGAACACGCTTGCCTGCTGGACGATGCCTTCCGCCCACAGCACGCAGCGGTCGCCGTCCCAGGCTTCGCCATAGCCTGTAAGCCGCGCCGGAATGGTGCCGATGCGTCCATGCAGCGAATGCGTCACGGTCTTGCGGCCGGGATAATTGTAGTTCTCGGCCGGCACCTCGTTGCGGCCGAGAATGTGATCGAGGCCGCAGGTGACCAGCAGGCCGGAGAAGGATCGCCCCCAGGCAAAACCGTCCTCGCCCTCATAGTCGTGCAGACCGGGATGGCGGAAGCCGCTCGGCGAGTGCCAGCCGATCGCCTGGCCCTTGTACTCGCAATCGGCGATGTCGAGCGCGCGATCGACGAGCGCGGTGAAGCGCAGGCCCGATCCCGTGCGGAATTCGAGCATGCGGATGCCGCGCTCGACGCCGTCGCCAAGTGTCATCAGCCGCACGCCGGCGAATTGCGACAGCATGCCGGAGCGTTCAGCCACTTGCCTTCGCGACAACGTCTTGCCGTAGAGATCTACCATGCAGCGCTCGGGTTTCTGACTTTCAACGTCGGTGCCCCATGCCTGTCTCAGAGGCCGTTCTCGCGGAATTTCCCGTCGAGGAATTTCTTGGCGCGCGGCACGTCGTCTTCCGACAGATGCTCGATGATGACCGGGATGTTCGGATGCTTCTCGGCGAGCCGCTGGAGATAGAGGTCGTAGTTCAGCGAGCCGAGGCCCGGCGCCGGTAGCTCGATCTCGCCGACGCCGCGGAAGGTATGGCTTTCCATCGCGTCGTCGTCGCCGATATCGGCATGCTTTTCCGACTTGTCGCTGCCCGAACGCTTCACGTCCTTGGCATGCGCTATTTTGATCTTGTCGGTCAGCGTATCGAAGACCTGGTTGAGGATCTGGTCCATCCGGTCGATGTTGTGGGTCTCGAAATAGTTGGTCGGATCCATCAAGAGGCCGAGACCAGGATGGTCGACCTGCGCGAACATCTTCACCGTCTCCTCGACCGACCCGACGACGTTGTTGACATAGGTTTCGAGCAGGAAGACCGCGCCGTGGTCGTAAGCGGTCTGGGCGAGGTCCGCGATCACCTTGCGGCATTCCTCAAAGCCTTCCTCGGTCTTGTTCTTCGGGTGGTGCACCCAGTCGGACTCGGTGTTGTAGGTGCCGGTTTCCGAGATCACATACGGCGAGCCGAAATGGCGGGCGTTGCGGATGATCTCCTTGAGATAGCCGACGCGCTTCTCGCGCTCCGCCTTGTCCGGATGGATGATGTTCGTGTAGCCCGACACGCAGCAGACCGGCAGATTGTGGTCGCGGAAGGTGTCACGCACCTTCTTCGCCTTGTCCTTGGTGATCTGGCCGGCCGACAGGTCGATGTCCTTGAAATGCAGGTCGAGCTGCACCGTGTTGAAACCGAGGCCGCGGATCTTCTTCGCCGTCTCTTCGAGGCCATACGGGAAATAGCCCGTGAAAATGCCTGCCTGCATCATGGTGTGAATTCCTCCCTGTAAGCGATTCAGTTGATTGGTTGGCTCAGTTGCCAGTGTTTTCAGGTGATCGAGATTTCGGAGAGCTTGACCGTGCGGCCCGAGGCGATGGAGCGGTAGCCCGCCTCCACCAGCGCCATGGTCTTGACGTTGTCGGCGACGGAAAGCGCCGGTGGCGTGCCTGTCTTCACGGCATGCTGGAGCTGCTCCATCACGCCGATGAAGGCCTGCGGGAACCACATGGTGCTCCAGCTCGGGCTCACCCATTCGCCGCCGGTCGTCTCGGTCGAAGCATAAGTCAATGTCGAGGCCGCCCCGGTCGGCCAGCCGATCGTGCCCTTGGCGACACCCTTGGTGCCGTCGACGCGCCAATTGATGTGCTGGTCGTCCTTGTAACCTTCCTGGCGCGGGCCCGACCAAACGTCCTCCAGCGAAACCGCAAGCACGCCCGACGGGAAGCGCAGCGTCGACACCGTGATGCCGTCGGAATGGTCGAAGCGCGTGCGCGGGTCCTTGCGCGTCAGCGTCGTGATCTCGTCGGGATCGCCGAACAGGAAGCGCAACACGTCGAGATGGTGCACGCTCATATTGGCGAGCGTAAGCCGGTCATAGTCCTCGAGGAAAGTCTGCCAGTGCGGGATCGCATGCATGTCGATCTGCGCAAAGACGATGTCGCCGAGCTCGCCATTGTCGATGATCTGCTTCAGCACCCGCATCGACTGGTCGTACCGCATGTTCTGGTTGACCGAGAGGATCTTGCCGGCCTTGGTCGCCTCGTCGCGCAGCTTGACCGCCTCCTCCACCGTCAGCGCCAATGGCTTCTGCGCCAGGATCGCCTTGATGTGCTTCTGCTTCAGCGCGTGGCGGATCAGCGCCGGCTGCTGGTCGGGCGGGAAGGCAAGGTCGATGATCTCGACTTGTTCGTCCTCGATCAGCTTTTCCGGCGTGTCGTGCACCGTCGGGATGCCCCAGCGGGTGGCGACCTTCTGCGCATTCGCCTTGGTGCGCGAGGCGATCGCCACCACCGGAAAGCCCGCTTCCTTGTAGGCTGCCAGATGGCACTCGGCCATGATCATGCCGGCGCCGACGCAGCCTATTTTGTAGTCCTTGGTGCGAACCTTAACGTCCGGCTCGAAGCCTTTGCTTGCCATGTCCTCCTCCCGAAATTCTGTCGTCGCGGCTGCCGTCACAAAGCGTCTCCGTCCTGGCCGAAATAGTGCACTCTGGCCGGCTCGCAGGATATCGCCACCATCGCGTCCGGCCGGACGTCGGGCTGGCCGCGCAACAGTGCCCGCAGCTTTGACTGCCCGGCGGCAAGAGTCACGACCGTGTAGCCACCAAGCGGCTCGACCTCGAACACCCGCGCCGGGCGGCCCGCGCTCCCTTCCGCCGGCTCGCTGTCCACCCAAGGCCGGACCTTGATGTCCTCCGGCCGCAGCCCGATCTCGATCGCTTCGGCCGGCGCCTTGTCGTCGGCAATGCGGATTGCGCCTTCGGCCGCCTCGACCCCGCCGGCGCCACGCACCGACGGCAGGATGTTCATCATCGGCGAGCCGAGCATCCGCGCCACATAGGCGCTAGCCGGACGGTCGTAGATCTCGGCCGGCGCGCCGATCTGCCTGATCCGGCCGTTCTCCAGGATGGCCATGCGGTCGGCGACCGACATCGCCTCCTCCTGGTCGTGCGTGACGTAGATCATCGTCTTGCCGAGATCGCGCTGGATGCGCTTCAGCTCGACGCGTGTTTCCTCGCGCAGCCGCGCATCGAGCGCCGAGATCGGGTCGTCCATCAGATAGGCAGCAGGGTCGCGCACCAGGGCCCGCGCGATCGCCACGCGCTGCCGCTCGCCGCCGGAAAGCTGCGCCGGCGGCTTGTGCAGGATATGGCCGATATGCAGCTTGGCCGCTACATCGGCGAGGCGCTTTTCGATCTGCACTTCCGCCACCTTCCGCTCGACCAGCGGGAAGCGCACATTGTCGCGTGCGCTCATATGCGGAAACAGCGCCAGGTTCTGAAACACCATGGCGACGTTACGCTCGGCCGGCGAGACGCTGCTGACCGGCTTGCCGCCGATCAGGATCTCGCCCTCGTCCGGCGTTTCCAATCCGAGCACCAGTCGAAGGATGGTCGACTTGCCCGACAGCGGCGGACCGAAGAAGCAGAAGAACTCGTTGTCGTCGACGGTGAACGAGGCGTCGTTGACGGCAAGTGTGGTGGCGTAGCGCTTGGTGACATTGCGGAAGACGATATCGGCCATGGGTCAGCCCGCCCTATAGGTTGCGGACAGACTGCCAACCTTGGCCCTGCCCCTCATCCGCCTGCCGGCACCTTCTCCCCGTATGGTGACGGGGAGAAGGGAGCTGGCCGCAACGCTGGCGCCCCCCTCTCCCCGTTCTTCACGGGGAGAGGGTAAGGGTGAGGGGCGGCGCTGACGTGGAGATAGTTGCACGGACATTTTCAGCCTCCCGCCCTCAAAGCGAGTCCGCTGGCAGCGTCGAAGACGCGCACCGACGAAGCGGGCGGCGCGACAATCGCGGTTTCTCCGATCGACAGCCCGACGTCGTTCTCGAACACCGCCTTCACGGCGCTCTCGCCTTCGCCCAGATGCACGATGGTGCGCGCGCCGATCCGTTCGACGAAGCTCACCAGTATCGACAGCCCACGCGCGGCGAGCGTCACCTGTTCCGGCCGGAAGCCGTAGAGCACCTCTCCGCGCGCCGCGCGCACCGCCGGGACAAGCTGCTCCGGCAAGGGCGGCGTGACGCCGAGCGGACCGAGATCGATGACCAGGCCGCGATCGCTTTCAGCCGGCCGGCCTTTGAGCAGGTTCATGCCCGGTGCGCCGATGAAGCGGGCGACGAAGACATTGGCCGGATTGTTGTAGACCTCGAGTGGCGTGCCCACCTGCTGCAGCACGCCGTGATCCATCACCGCGATGCGGTCGGCCATGGTCATCGCTTCAAGCTGGTCGTGCGTGACATAGACCATGGTCTGCTTGAACTGGCGCTGGAGCTGCTTGAGTTCGGTGCGCATCACCGCGCGGAACGCCGCGTCGACATTGGACAGCGGCTCGTCGAGCAGGAAGATCGCCCGCTCCATGATCGCCGAGCGGCCGATCGCCACGCGCTGCAGGATGTTGACCGAAAGCCTGTCCGCCTTGCGGTCGAGCAGCGGCGAAAGCTGCAGCATCTTGGCGATGGCGCCGACGCGGCGGTCGATCTCGGCCTTGCCGGCGCCGCGCATCCTCGGCCCGTAGGCGAGGTTCTGGCGCACCGTCATATGGGTGAAGATGGCATAGTTCTGGAAGACGAAGCCGACGCCGCGCCGCCCCATCGGCACGCCGGCCATGTCGCGCTCGCCGAACAGGATTTTTCCGCCGGTCGGCTCCTCCATCCCGGCGATCATGTTCATCGTCGTCGACTTGCCGCAGCCCGAGGGCCCGAGCAGGGCCATGAACTCGCCGTCGGCGATTTCGAGGTCCATCGTCTTCAGCGCGGTGAAGTCGCCGAATTTCTTGACCAGGTTCTTGAGGTGGATCGCGCTCATGCCGTCATCTCCCGGGTCTTCGCCATGCGCTTCATGGCGTAGACCGCGACGATCGAGAGCACGATGAGGATGGCGAGAGCGATGGCCGCGACATAGCCCCAGATCAGGTCCTGCGTGGTGACCTTGTAGATGTAGACGGAGATCGTCTCGGTGGCGACGCCGGGGCCGCCGCCGGTCATGATGTAGAGCGTGTCGAAGATCTTGAAGTTCTCGATCACCCGGATCGCCAGCGCGATGACGATGATCGTCTTCATCTTTGGCAGCACGATGGTGGTGAAGCGCTGCCAGGCATTGGCGCCGAGCAATGTCGCCGCCTTCATCTGATCTTCCGGCACGCCGACGCGGCCTGCAAGCAGGACGAGGAACATCAGCGGCGTCCACTGCCAGATGTCGGCGATCATGACGGCGATCAGCGCCAGGTTCGGATCGGAAAGCCAGGCGATGGTGACGGGCGCGCCGATGATCCTCGACAGGATGTCGTTCACCGGGCCGCCCGACTGGAACAGCATGAAGAACATGTAGCCGGCGACCGCGGGCACGACCATCATCGGCATCAAAAGGATCGAATAGAAGATGCGCTTGCCCGGAAAGTCGTCGGCGAACAGCGTTGCCAGCGCTAGGCCCAGCAGGAACTCCGCCGGCACGCAGACCAGCATGACGACCGCCGTGCGCTTCAGCGCGCTCCAGAAGCGCGTATCGGCGGCAAGATCGGTGTAATTGGCGAAACCGTTCCACATCTCCCAGGCGTTCCACCAGCCGACGCCCGAAAGCGGCGACCAGTCGGTGACGCTGATGTAGAGCTGCATGAGCAGCGGAAAGGCCGAGATGAACAGCACCAGGATCTGCGCCGGCAAGGTCAGCCGGAAACCCAGCCGCGCGCCCTCGTCCCGCTGGGCCGGCTTGCCGGTCGCGGCGTCCATCTTGCCCTTCGAAATCGTCGCGGTCACCGCGCTCATTGCTTGAGCGCTCCGAAGGTCAGCCCACGCACCAGATGGCGCTGGATGGCGATGCCCATGATGACCGGCGGCACCGCCGCGATCAGGCCGAGCGCGGCCTTGGCGCCATAGAGCTGCCCGGTCATCGATGACGACAGCGAGGCCATGTAGACGGGGATCGTCACCCATTCGCGCGTCGTTAAGAGCAGCGCGATCAGATAATCCGACCAGTTGAGGATGAAGACGAAGAGCGCGGCGCTCGCCAGCGGGGCGCGCATCATCGGCAGCGTGATGCGGGTGAAGACACGCAATCGCGAGCAGCCTTCGACCAGCGCCGCCTCCTCGATCTCGCGCGGCATGTCGTCGAAGAAAGTCTTCATCAGCCAGAAGGCGAAGGGCAGCGTGACGATGCCGTAGACCAGCGCCAGCCCCCACCAGCTGTCGGTGAAGTTCAGGAACGACCACATGATCATCACGGGGATCATGACGGCCATCGGCGGAAACAGCCTCAGCTGGATCAGCGCCAGCGGCAGGTTCTGGCCGGAGCCGAAGCGCGACAGGCCGTAAGCGGCCGCGGTGCCGGCCGACATGGCGATCGCGGTTCCGAACACCGCCGAGAGCAGCGAAGACAGGATCGGCTTCAGCGCCGTGTGATCCAGCGCGACGATCAGGTCGTTGGTGGATTCACCGAACACAAACTGGAAGTTGGCGAGCGTCGGATGCTTCGGCCACCAGGTCAGGTCGGTGCCCGTAGCCGACCACTCGCCGATCGGCTTGAAGGCCATCGACACCATCCACAGGATCGGCACCAACGTGACCGCGATCGCCGCGAGAATCGCGGCGTAGCGGAAGATCTCGAATGGAACGGAACGCTTCATCTGGCTGCTTTGCTGGTGGCGTTGCTTGCGGAGGGGAGGAGCAGTCGCCCCTCCCCTCCAGTACTGATCCAGGGAGACGGATCAGGCGATCGAATCGAGAACCGTGGGCCAAGCCTCCTTGTTGGTCTTGATGGCTTCGAGGAGCTTGTCCTCGCCGGTGCGCCGCGCGATCTTCTTCCACTCGGCCTCGGTGTCGGCCATGGCCTGCTCGGGCGTCTTGGCCTTGGTCAGCGCGGCGACGAGGTTCTCGTCGAGCGCGTTGTGGAAAGCCGTAGCACCGGGATAGTTGATGGTCGGCACGGTGCGCGCCACCGTCTCGCGCACCACGTCCATGTGGTAGGCGTGATAGGTCTGGCGGACCAGCGGATCGGAGAAGTCGGACAGCCGGAACGGATCGAAATAGCCGCCCGGATTGGCCGTCATCCAGGCATAGATGCGGCTCGATCCGACCCATTGCAGGAAGAGGTAGCAGGCTTCCGGATTCTTGGACTGCGCCGAAACCGAAGCCGACAGGTTGAGCCACAGCACCGAGCGGCTGACCAGCTTGCCGTCGATCTCGCGGCCGGGCGGCAGCATCGAACCGATCTTGCCAGTGACCAGCGAATCCTTGTTGCCGGCATTGTCGAGGAATTTCGGCAGGTTGGAGAAGGCGCAGGTCATCGCAGCACCCCCCTTGGCGAAGTTGCCGTACTGTTCCGGCCAGCCCCATGAGATCGCATCCGGCGAATGGTGCGAGAGCGAATCGACATATTCCTTCGTCGCCGCGATGCCCTGCTCGGAATTGATCAGCGGCTTGCCTGCGTCGTCGAACAGGTACTGGTTCGGCGAGGCCATCGAGACATAGCGCTGATACCAGTTGGTGTAGCCCCAGCCCTGGTTGCGCAGGTCGGTCGAGCCGAACAGCCCCTTGTCTGGGCGGTGGAAGAAAGCGGCGATGTCGCCGTGCTGCTTCCAGGTCCTGGGCGGCGCGAGATCGTAGCCATACTTGTCCTTGAAGGCCTTCTTCTCGGCTTCGTCGCCGAACAGGTCGGTGCGGTAGACCCAGGTCTGGAAATCGCCGTCGAGCGAAACACCATAGGTCGAGCCGCGATACTGGTTGAGCAGCGACACGCCCTTGGCGCCGTTGACGTAGCCGCGCGCCGGATCGTCCCATGCCGGCTTGTGCTGGGCGACGAAGTCGTCGAGCTTGATGATGCCGCCGGTCTCGGCGAGATCGCCGAGGCGGTTCCATTCCACCGCGTAGATGTCATAGGCCCCACCCTTGGTGGAGATATCCTGCATCGTCTTGGTGAATTCCTGGCCGTTCGGCACGCCGACGATTTCGAGCGGAATGCCGGTTTCCTTTTCCCAGAGATCCTTGATCGACGGCGCGCCGGCCGGGAACGGCTGCGTCAGCTGGCCGATCGAACCGTCCGAAAGGCCGAGCACGATCTTGGCCGGCGCCTTGCCGGCACCCTTCATCGCCTTGATCGCTTCGATGGCGCGCCCTTCCGGTGTATCGGGCCCGTATTGGTAGCGCTCGGCGCCATCGAAGCCGGTCGGGCCGCCGATCATGCCGGGCGCCAGCGCGTCCGCCGCAAAGGCGCGGCCGGGACGAATGAATTGCGGGGCGATACCTGTCGCGGCGACAAACACCGCCGCCTTTCCTCCGGACGCCAGCAGGCGGCGCCGCGAGACGCGGATCAAATCAGTCATTGGAACTCCTCCCTCAAGGGCCTGTTCCTCCATGGCCCTTATGAGGGATATTGACGGAACCGCATCGAGCCTGTCAACATCATAAATACTCAAAACACGTCATAAGATCGCAAATGAGGGAGAGAATGCAGTTCGCCGAGCTTGTCACGTCGCGCCCATTGCTTGGATTTGAGGGGCTTTCGCATCGATCCGGCCAATTTTTCCGGACCTTCTTTGCCTTGTGTAACGCGTCGGCTTGCGTACGAGCCAAGGCCGGTTACATCATTTCACATCAGAATCGCGGTCGCCGCTGAGGCGTTTTCCGGAGCTGATTGGGAGCTGCGGATTTTGATGCTTGCGATGAGGTGCTCGACGTGCGGTCAACCCTGACAGACATAGCCCGGGAAGCCGGCGTTTCTCCCGCCACGGTCGACCGTGTGCTGAACAACCGTCCCGGAGTGCGGGCCCGCACGCGCGAGATCGTCATCGAAATGGCGCAGCGCCTGGGCTACATTGCCGAAAGCCCGAACGGCACCCCGCAGCGAACCGTCCCGGGCCAGACGATCAGGCTCGACTTCGCGCTGCCGGCCGGCACCAACTCCTTCATCAAGCTGCTGCATCGCCACATCGAGGCCCAGGCGCAGACGCGGCCCGATCTCGACGTGCGCGTGACCACCATCGAGGGCTTCAATCCCGACCGGCTCGCGCGCCTGCTTCAGGACCTGCATGGCCAGACGCAAGGTGTCGGCGTCATCGCGCTCGACCACCCGACGGTGCGCGAGGCGATCCGCTCGCTGTCAGCCAGCGACGTCAAGGTCGTCACCATCGCCTCCGACATCCTGCATGTGCCGAGGGTTGCCTATATCGGCATCGACAATCGTGCCGCAGGCCGGCTGGCCGGCTATCTGCTCAACCGCTTCATGGGTGCCGGCCGCCCGGGCAAGGTCGCGCTGTTTGCCGGCTCGCTTGCCTATCGCGGCCATGAGGAACGCGAGATGGGCTTTCGCCATATCCTCGCGGAGGAATCCCCGAACCTCGAAATCGTCGAGATGCGCGAAATGCTCGACGACCGCGAGAAGGCCTATTCTGAGGCCTCGGCCCTGCTTGAGCGCCATCCCGACCTCGCGGCCATCTACAATGTCGGCGCCGGCAACACCGGCATCGCCCGCGCGCTCAAGGAACGCGGCCGGGCGAAGGAGGTTCTCTTCCTCGGCCATGAGGTGACGGACGGCACCAAGGAGCTCCTGCTCGACGGCACGCTCGATGCCGTGATCGACCAGAACCCACGCGTGGAGGCGCGCGAGGCGCTCAACATTTTGTCCCACGCCGTCAGGGGGCTGCCTTACGAACTGCACCAGCCGCGGCTGCAGGTGATTTTTCGCGAGAGCATCCCGGAGATTTAGGCCTCTCCCAAAACTTCACCGATCGGCTAGTTCCTCGACACAAGATTTTGAAAGGTTGCCGTTTGTCGGCGGGCACGATTTTCACTGTTCAGTTCTGTGAAATCAGCGCAAACGCTGGGGATTGGCTGACGTCTCCCCAACCTCGTCATCCCAGGGCGGAGCAGCGCGAAGCGGCGTCGCGGAGACCCTGGGATAACGACGGGATAGGAGTTTCGGCCAATCTCCAAGGCATGCCGCCTCCGTCTACCGGTCAAAATTTCTGTACTGGGGAACTAGACTAGCTCAAGCGGCGATAAGCACCGTGCTTTCGGACGACCAGCTGAGAACCACCGGCTGGCCTTCGGCGAGGCGTTCGGCGCCCGAGTTCTGGACGATGACTTTCAGCGTCTGCCCGTCGTGGTCGACAAAGTAAGTGCTGTTGTTGCCGGCGAAAATGCGTTTCGAGACCCGCCCCTTCAGCACATTGGCAATGTCGGCACCGGCAGTGGCAGCGCCGGTCGAAATCCGGATGCGCTCCGGCCGCACCGCACAGCTTGCTTTTGTGCCCACCGCGACAGACGCACCCGAAGCGGCGGCGATCGCCGTGCCGTCCGGCAGCCGGATCCCGTTGCCCGTGGCATCGCCGCGAAAGATGTTGGCGTCGCCAAGAAAAGTCGCGGCGAACTCGCTTTGCGGCCGGTCGTAGATTTCCTCCGGCGGTCCTTCCTGCACCAGCCGGCCGTCGCGCAGGATGCCGATGCGGTCGCTCATCGTCAGCGCTTCTTCCTGGTCGTGCGTGACGAAGATGGTGGTGATGCCGATCTCGCGCTGGATGCGCTTCAGTTCGATCTGCATGTCGACGCGCAGCGCCTTGTCGAGCGCGCCGAGCGGCTCGTCGAGCAGCAGCACGCGCGGCTTGGTGACGATGGCGCGCGCCAGCGCAACACGCTGGCGCTGGCCCCCGGAGAGCTGATGCGGCCGGCGGCCGCCAAGCTTGCCGAGCTGGACGAGATCGAGCGCGCGCTGCACCTCGGCAGCGATCGTCGCCTTCGGCTCGCCGCGCACCGAAAGGCCGAAGGCGACGTTCTCGGCAACGCTCATGTTGGGAAACAGCGCATAGTTTTGGAACACCATGCCGATGCGCCGCTTCTCGACCGGCACCCGCTCGACGCTTTCGCCGCCGATGGCGATGCGGCCCGTGTCCGGAAAATCGAAGCCGGCTATCTGGCGCAGCAGCGTGGTCTTGCCGCTGCCCGATGGCCCGAGCAGCGCATAGAAGCCGCCGTCAGGGAAATCGATCGAGACGTCGTCCAGCGCCTTGTGCGCGCCGAAGCTGCGAGAGACGTTCGCTACCTGGACGCCTGCCATTATTTTTCTCCGCCGAATTTGAAGAAGCGTGCCGTGAGCAGCATCAGCGCCATCGACACCACGATGATGATCGTTGAGACCGCATTGATCTCCGGCGTGAACCCCTTGCGGATCGCGGCGTAGATTTCGACCGGCAGTGTCGTCTGGCCGGGCGTCGACAAGAAGTACGAGACCACGAACTGGTCGAACGAGACGGCGAATGCAAACAGCCCACCGGCAATGACGCCCGGCATGATCCACGGCAAGGTGACGCGGTTTGTAACCTGCCACTGGTTGGCGCCGAGCGAGCGCGCCGCCTCCTCCAGTTCAGGTGCAAAAGTCTGCAGCCGCGCGGACACGACGACGATCACATAAGGCAGCGCCAGCGCGACATGGCCGAGCAGGATGGCGACAAGCCCGCGACCGATGCCGATGCCGAAGAAGAAGATCAGCATCGCCGTGCCGGTGATCAGCCACGGAATGGCGATCGGCGGGAACAGCAGCGCCTGCAGGAACTTCTTGCCGCGGAACTCGTAGCGATAGAGCGCCAGCGAAGCCATCGAGCCCAGCAGCGTCGAGATGATGGTGGTGATGATCGCGATCTCGATGCTGTTCCAGGTCGCTGATATCAGCTGGTCGTTCTGCCAGAGCGAGGCATACCAGTCCGTCGTCCATTCGAACGGCAGCTGATAGAAGGGCGAGGCGTTGAACGACATCAGCGCCATGATGATGATCGGCAGGTAGAGAAAGGCGAGCAGCAGGAAGATGTAGAAGCGCCCGAGCCATTCGAGGATGCGCGTCGTCGTCATCAGCCGGCCCTCCGCAAGACCGGAGCGGCCAGCGCTAGGATGATCAGCACGACGGCGAGCAGGATGAAGGACAGCGCAGCACCCAGCGGCCAGTTGAAGACGGCGACGAACTGATCCTCGATGACGGTGCCGTAGAAGGTGCCGGTGCGGCCGCCAAGGATGCGCGGCTCCATGAAGGAGCCGACGACCGGCACGAAGATCAGCGCCGCTCCCGCGATCAAACCGGGCATCGACAGCGGGATGATCACTCGCTTGAGCACCTGCAGCCGCGAGGCGCCGAGCGAGCGCCCGGCCTCGAGCAGCGAGTCGTCGATCGCCTGCAGTGTGAGATAGCAGGTCAGCACCATGTAGGGCACATAGGAGTGCACCAGACCGATGATGACGGCCGGATAGGAATACATGAGGTCGATGTTGATCTTGAACGGCAGCACGGCGTTGAGCGCCGTATCGAGAATGCCGCCCTCGCGCAGCACCATCGCCCAAGAGAAGATGCGCACCAGCCCATTCGACCAGAACGGCAGGATGACAAGCAGGAAGATCGCCTCGCGGCTTCGGCCTTTGAGCACCTTGGCCAGCACATAGGCCGCCGGATAGCCGACAACGACGCACCATAGCGTCACCTCGAGCCCGAGCCGCAGTGACGCAAGAAGAAGCGTCGAATAGAGGCTTTGCGAGAAGAAGGCCGCGTAGTTGCCGAGCGTGAACGCCCATTCCTTCCCGGCCAGCGGCAGGTCGGTCATGAAGGAGAAGAACACCATGGCCGACAGCGGCAGGAAGATCGCCACCGTCAGCCACAGATAGGCAGGGAGGAGAAGCGGCAGGGCGGGCTTAAGTCCGCGGCGCGAACCGGTCGCGAGCTGGTCACCCATCTTGCTTCTCCTCCCCGAAAGGCGCCGATTACTTCACGTTGACCTTCAGCTCCTGCCAGAGCGCCAGATACTTCTCGCGCTGTTCGTCGGTGATCGGCGCCTGGAACTGGATGCGCTTGGCGACCTCGGGGCTGCCCATGACCTTGCGGTTGAAGGCATCCGCGGGCAGTGCGGCGACCGCCTTGGTGTTGGCCGAGACCGGAGCGCCGACCTTGGTGACCCACTCGACGTAGAATTTCGGGTCGATCATGTAGTTGATGAAGGCCTCGGCGCCGGCGACGTTCTTCGAGCCGGCGGGAATTGAGAAGGCGTCGAGCCAGGCGACGGCGCCTTCCTGCGGGATGACCAGCGAGACCGGCAGCTTGAAATGCGTCTTGGCGCGATCGGCCGAGCCGCTCCAGTAGGTGCCGATGTCGATCTGGTTGGAGGCGACCATCTGGTTCCAGTCATTCTCCGAGCTCCAGAAGGTCTTGATCTGCGGCATCAGCGAGGTGAGCTTCGCCTTGACCGCGTCCATGTCCTTGATGTCGTTGATGTTCTGCCCCGATGCAATCGCCCCGAACTGCACCGCCTCGACGGCATCGTCGCGGATGATGACGCGGCCCTTGTGCGCCGGGTCCCACATCTCGGCGATGCTCGTCGGCGGCTTGTCGAAAGACTTTTCGTTGATGGCAAGAGCGGTCAAGCCCCACACCCACGGCACGCCATAGACCTTGCCGTCATGGTTGAGCATCGGCGAGCCGGCCTTGTCCTTGCTGACGTCGGCATAGTTGGAAAGCTTCGAAACATCGATCGGCTGGATCAGCTTGCCGGCCATCGCCTGGTCGTTAAAGGCGGCATTGATCATCACGACGTCGTAGAGGCCGGGATTGGTCCTCAGCTTCGTCAGCATCTCCTGCTCGGAGTTGAAGAAGTCGTTGACCACCTTGAAGCCGGTCGCCTTCTCGAAGTTGGCGACAGCCCATGGCTCGTCGGCGCCATAGCCCTTCCAATTGAGCACATGCACTTCTTCGGCGGCCTGGGCGGAGAGCGTGAATGCTGAAACGACGACGGCGGTCGCCGTCAGAAAAGCGGTCAGTCTGGGCATGCGCATGTTTCTTTCCTCTCATTGTTTGCCCGGTTTGCGGGCTTGTTAAGTTGTGGCCTCTTGTTCCCGGCAATGCGCGACCGCCGCTTGATCGCGCTGGGCAAGGAATTCCCGGATTTCGTTGTCGGTCGGCGCCGACGACCCGCCATGGCGGGTGACCGAAAGCGCCGCCGCCGCGTTGGCGTAGCGAGCTGCCTCGGAAGGCGGCATGCCACGTGAAAGGCCGCTGACGAACGCGCCAATGTGGGTATCGCCCGCGCCATTCGTATCGACGGCAACAACCTCGAAGCCCGCGATCGCCCGCGTGCCGCTTTCGGTCATCCGCAGCAGGCAGCCATGGGCGCCGGAACGGATCACCACACCTGCCGCCTTTGGACAATGCTCGGCAAGCAGCCGTACAGCGACAGTCTGTGCGTCACCGGCGCCGGCGATTTCTGCGGCCTCATCGGTGTTGCAGCTCAGCCATGTCGTGCGCGTGAGCACCCGATCCAGGATCGGCCGCGGAATCTCGGCGATCACCGGCGTCGGGTCGAAGACGAAAGGAATTTCCGGCGGCAGCGCCTCTACCCAATCGGCGAGCGCATCGCGGCTGCCGGGATAGCTTAGCGTGTAGCCTGACGCGAACACCCAGTCGCCGGGAGCGACCTTGACGGGAGCCATCATGTCGAGCGTGAGCCGGCTTTCGGCACCGGGCCAGGAGACGAAAGTCCGTTCGGCGTCGCCGCTGATCATCGCAACGCAATTGCCGCTGTCCATCGAGGGTGACGGCGGCGTCAGCGTCTCGATGCCTTCGGCTGCGAAAGCGGCGCGCAGGAAGTCGCCGTCAGGTCCCGTTCCCAACTGGCCACCGAACACCACCTTCATGCCGGTGCGGCTTGCCGCGACCATCATGTTGAAGCCACCACCGGGGACACGCGCGTAGCTCGACGCGCTCTTTTCGGTGCCGGGAGCCGGCAAGGCATCGATTCGGTAGACATAGTCGACCACGGCGCTGCCGACATGGACGAGCCGCGCGCTCATCAGGCGGCCTCCTTGCCCGAGCCAGCTTTTGCCGTCCGCACAGCGACGAGATCACTGGCCAGCGCGCGAACTTCGGCGAGGTCGATGCCCTTCAGTCCAGCAATGCGGTCCTGCGGCAGGCGTGACACGCCGGTGCAGGCGCCCGCCATGCCTGCTGTGATGGCGCCAATTGTGTCGGTGTCGCCGCCGAGATTGGCGCTGATGACGGCCGCCCGCCACGCATCACCGCCAGCGACCTCCAGCACGGCGAACGCCGCCGGAACCGATTCCTGGCTGGCGACACCGGTTCCGATCAGATCGACGATCAGCCGGATCGCCTCGTTCTCCGACTTGCCGCGCACGAGTTCCTGCGCCCAGGCGATTCGGGCGGCGATGTCGCCGCCGGTGACCCAGTGTCCCAACGTGGCACCTAAACGCGCTGCAGCGACAGCGCGCTCGGAAGCCGCGCGCCAGTCACTGCCGGCAACGCCGCTGCTGACGGCCGCCGCGACGGCGGCAGCCGAGGCAATGGCGATCGAAGTGTTGTGCGTGGCGCGACAGGTTTCCGCCACCTTCGCAACCAGAGCCTGAAGTGGCTCCAGCGGCATCATGATGCCGACCGGGCCAATGCGCATCGCCGCGCCATTGGTGTCGCCGCCACTTCCGGCTTCCTCAGGCGGCACACCGTCATTTATGGCGTCGATGGCGCGCTTTGTCGAAGGGCCAAGCAGGTCGTAGCTGCCGCGCGCCTTCACGTCTCTTTCCCAGTCAAGCAGCGCGTTGACCCAGCGAGCATGGTCGAAGCGATCGCCGGATTCGACAAGGATGCGGCCAAGCAGCAGCGCCTGCTCGGTGTCGTCGGTGATGGTGCCGGCCGGCAGGCCTTTCGACACCGGATGATCGGCGGCAGGCGCGACGAAATCTTCGACATGGCCGTAGAGCTCGGCGATGCAGGCGAGCGACAGAAGCTGTGTCGGCATGCCGAGCGCATCGCCAAGCGCCCCGCCGATCAGCGCGCCCATCGCCCGGTCGATGATCTCGGCCGCATCCGCCATGCTCAGAACTCCAGATGCAGCGCAAAGTGCGCCGGGTTGAGCAGGCTGGTGACGAATTCGATGGCACGTCCGTCGGCGGCGCGCGTCAGCCGCCGCGTCCTGAGGAAGGGCGTGCCCACCGCGCAATCCAGAATGGCCGCGTCGGCGGTGCTCAACATTTCGATGTCGACCCACTCCTCGCCATGGTCGGGCACCAGCCCTGCCGCGCGCAGCGTCTGGTGCAGCGAGCCTTCTCGAAGTCCGCGCAGCGGCACGTCTTCCAGTTCGGGCGACAGCGGCAAGCGGCTGCGCTCGATCGAAATGGCATGACCGTCATCGGCATTGGTACGCACACGATCGACGGCGATGAAGGATGCGCTCTCGACGCCGAGTCTTGCCGCTAGCTCGGCATCCTCGATGATCTCGAGCCGCAACGTGCGGGTTTCGGCGTTGGCACCTGCATTGGCGAGCGCGCGTGACCAGCCGATCGCATCATCGACCGGCGTGCCGTCGAAGGTGACGAAGGAACCGATGCCGACCTTGGTGGTGATCAGTCCGCGGCTGGAAAGCTCTTCCAGCCCTTTGCGAACCGTATTGCGGCTGACGGAGAAGCGCTGGACAAGCTCGTTCTCGCTCTGCAGGCGATCGCCGAAGCCGAGCACGCCGGAGCGGATCTCGTGCTCCAGAACCGTCGCAATCTGCTCGGGCTTGCCCGTGCCGGGAGTGAGTTGCGTCGCGCGGCGGGCCATATCAATACCTGTTCAATGAACCTGTATAACCCTGTTCAATATTGGATTTGAAGGGCGACGTCAATCGCTAAAAATTCGCGAGGGAACGACAATCTTCGATCCTGAGTCCGGAAGACGCGTCAGCGTTCTTCCGGCGGCTTCAGCTCCCGGAACTGCATCAGCAACAGCAAATCGTAGACGATCTTCAGCACCCCGCAGACGAGCAGTGGCCATGCTCGGAACGAAGCCGCGAAGAGAGCGCCCGCAAGCACAGGGCTGGCCGAGGCGGCCAGACTGCGCGGCACCGACGTGAAGCTCGCGGCGGCTGCCCGCTCCGCATCCGTGACAACGGCCATTACGTAGGACGAGCGGGTCGGCACATCCATCTGCGACAGACCGGCCCGGATCAACAGGAGGACAAGCACCAATGGGAGCGTTGGCGCTAGCGCCGCCAAAATCAGAGCGATGCTGGACGGAATGTGCGTGAACACCATTGTGTTGATCAGGCCAATGCGACGCGACAGTCGGGCGGCCACAGGAAACGAGAGCGCCGACAGCACGCCCGACCAGAAGAAGAAAACACCTGCCTGCGAAAGCGATAGGTTGAATTGCTCGAAAAGCCAAAGGGCGAGCAGCGATTGGACGACGAAGCCTCCCGCGAAGGCATCGAGACTGAACAGGGCCGCAAGCTTGAAGACAACGTAGCGCGAGGGGCCAAGCGCGGCGGCTGTGCCGGTAGCCAACGCCGGGCGGCGCGGGATGCACGCGTAGAGCGAACCACCGAGCAGACCGAGAAGCGCGTAAAGGACGAACATGGCCTTGATGCCGGCAAGTCGGTCGAGGCCAACTGGCGCCAGAAGGTCAGGTATTCCCGCAGCGAGTCCGCCTGCGGCGCCTGCGAACGCGCCCACGAGACTGTAGCGTGCGAACATCCTGGTGCGCTCGCGCTCCGTGACCTCGCGCGTGAGCACGGCGTGCTCCAGTGGCACGAACACACTGACACTGCCGGCCGAGGGATTGATCGTGCCGGCGAGCGCGACGACCAACAGCAAAGCGTAGTCATGGACGACGGCAAAGGCCACGCCAGTAGCAATCATCAGACCAGCGCCAGCCAGCAGGAGTTGACGATGATCGTGTCTGGCGCCGAGGAACCCGACACCTATGGTCAGCAGCGCGGAACCAAGCAGCGATGCCGTGGCGATAACCCCGACCTGCAGAGGCGTGAATCCGAGGGCGAGCAGGTAGACGGGCAATAGTACGGCCACGAAACCGTCGCCGAAATCCCGCAGGGCACGGGCTGCAAAGAGAAAAATCGCCGGATGTATCTGCTCCACCGGTCTGGTCTCTCAACGGTTTGCTTCCAGCATCAGCGTCATGGCTTTTGCAGCCAGGCGCGCAGTGGGATGAAGATATCATGCTGGATGAGACTCAAACGTGCCTGCGAGCGGTATTGGCCGCCGTCAAACGAAGAAGAATTCCTCGACGCGCCGCTTTGCCCATGGAAAACTTGTGTTCGCAATGCGAACTTTCTGAATCCCCGGAGCCGCCACGATGGTCAAGTTCCTGCCGCTGAAAGAGGCTGTCGCGGAAAATTTGCATGATGGCGACACGGTCGCTTTCGAGGGTTTCACCCATCTGATCCCGACCGCCGCCGCGCATGAGGCGATCCGCCAGGACTTTCGCGACCTGACGCTGATCCGCATGACGCCCGACCTGATCTACGACCAGATGATCGGCATGGGCATGGCGAAAAAGATCGTCTTCTCCTATGTCGGCAATCCGGGCGTCGGCCTGCTCAGGCGCGCCCGCGACGCCATCGAAAACGGCTTTCCGCGCGCGATCGAGGTCGAGGAGCACAGCCACGCCGGCATGGCCAACGCCTATGAAGCAGGTGCGGCCGGCCTGCCCTGCGCGGTGTTTCGCGGCTATCGCGGCGCGGGTCTTGCCGCGGTCAATCCGAACATCAAGTCCGTCACCTGCCCGTTCACCGGCGAGGTGCTTGCCGCCGTTCCGGCGATCCGGCCCGACGTCACCTTCATCCACGCACAGAAGGCCGACCGGAAGGGCAACGTGCTGGTCGAAGGCATCATCGGCATCCAGAAGGAAGCCGTGCTCGCCGCCAGGCACGCGGTGGTGACGGTCGAGGAAGTGGTCGACAATTTCGACGATCTGCACCCGAACCTTACCGTGCTGCCAAGCTGGACGATCGCCGCGATCTCGGTCGTTCCCGGCGGCTCGCATCCCTCCTACACGCATGGCTATTACGAGCGCGACAACGCCGCCTATCTCGAATGGGACGAGATCGCCGCCGACCGCGACCGCTTTCAGGCGTGGATCAAGAAGAACGTCATCGACAGCAGCGCGGGCGATTTTGCCGCCCGCGTCGAGCATTTGAGGAAAGCCGCATGAGCGAGGATCTGGGCTTCACCCCCAACGAGATGATGACGATCGCCGCCAGCCGTGCGCTGAGAAACGACGATGTCTGCTTCGTCGGCATCGGCGCGCCGTCGGCCGCCTGCAATGTCGCACGGTTGACGCATGCGCCGGACATCACGCTGATCTACGAGAGCGGCACCATCGGCACCGCGCCGGACGTGCTGCCATTGTCGATCGGCGACGGCGAATTATGCGAGACGGCGGTCACCACGGTCGCGGTGCCCGAGATGTTCCGCTACTGGCTGCAGGGCGGCCGCATCTCGATCGGCTTCCTGGGCGCGGCGCAGCTCGACAAGTTCGGCAACATCAACACCACGGTGATCGGCGACTATGTGCATCCGAAGACCCGCCTTCCCGGCGGCGGCGGCGCGCCGGAGATCGCCACCTCGTCGAGAGAGGTTTACATCACCATGGCGCAGTCGAAGCGCAGCATGGTCGAAAAGATCGACTTCTTCACCTCCTTCGGCCACGGCGAAGGCGGCGACCACCGCAAGCGTCTCGGCATCGACACGGCCGGTCCGACCTTGCTGATCACCGACCTCGCCATCTGGAAGCCTGACCCGGCGACCAAGGAATTCACCGTGGTGTCGCTGCATCCCGGCGTCACCCGCGAGCAGGTGCAGGCGACCTGTGGCTGGGTCGTAAAATTTGCCGAGGCGCTTGACGAAACGCCGACGCCGACGGAACTCGAGCTGAAGACATTGCGCGACCTGCAGGCCCGCACCAAGGCGGCGCATGCGGGTACCGCCAAAGGGAAAGCTGCATAAATGACTGACGCCTTCATCTGCGATTACATCCGCACGCCGATCGGCCGCTTCGGCGGCGCGCTGTCCTCGGTGCGCGCCGACGATCTCGGCGCCGTTCCGTTGAGAGCTCTCATGGAGCGCAATCAAGGTGTCGACTGGGCCGCGGTCGACGACGTCGTCTATGGTTGCGCCAACCAGGCCGGCGAGGACAACCGCAACGTCGCGCGCATGGCGCTGCTGCTTGCCGGCCTTCCCCAGGATATCCCTGGCTCGACCGTCAACCGGCTCTGCGGCTCCGGCATGGATGCCGTCAGCATTGCCGCGCGCGCCATCAAGGCCGGCGAGGCCGAGCTGATGATTGCCGGCGGCGTCGAATCGATGAGCCGCGCGCCCTTCGTCATGCCCAAGGCCGACACCGCCTTCTCGCGCAATGCCGAGATCTACGACACCACCATTGGCTGGCGTTTCATCAACCCGCTGATGAAGAAGCAATACGGCGTCGATTCCATGCCCGAGACCGGCGAGAACGTCGCCGAGGATTTCTCCGTCAGCAGAGCCGATCAGGATGCCTTTGCCGTGCGCAGCCAGGACAAGGCCGTGGCCGCCCAAACCAATGGCCGGCTGGCGAAAGAGATCACGCCGGTGACCATCCCGCAGAAAAAGGGCGAGCCGGTCGTTGTCGCCAAGGATGAACATCCCCGCGCCGGCACGACGATCGAGGCGCTGGCCAAATTGCCGACGCCGTTCCGGCAGGGCGGCACTGTGACGGCCGGCAATGCCTCCGGCGTCAATGACGGCGCTGCCGCCCTCATCGTCGCCTCGGAAGCAGCGGCGAGGAAACATGGGCTGACGCCGATCGCCCGCATCCTCGGAGGTGCTGTCGCCGGCGTGGCGCCGCGCGTCATGGGCATCGGCCCGGCACCGGCCACGACGAAGCTCTGCGCCCGTCTCGGCCTGACGCCTGACCAGTTCGACGTTGTCGAATTGAACGAGGCTTTCGCCTCGCAGGGTATCGCCGTGCTGCGCCAGCTCGGCATCGCGGAGAATTCCGCGCACGTCAATCCGAATGGCGGCGCGATCGCGCTCGGCCACCCGCTCGGCATGTCAGGCGCCCGCATCACCGGCACGGCCGCACTCGAGCTTCGCGAGCGCGGCGGCCGCTACGCTTTAGCCACCATGTGCATCGGCGTCGGTCAGGGCATCGCGATTGCGCTTGAGCGGGTTTGATTGCTCCAGTCGATTAATACGGCAGGCCGACGTAGTTTTCCGCCAGCGCGGTCGACGCAGCCTTGGAGTGCACGAGATAGTCGAGCTCGGCCTCCTGGATGCGCTGGCCGAATTCGCCCGTCTCGGGAAAGCGGTGCAGGATCGTCGTCATCCACCAGGAGAAGCGCACCGCTTTCCACACCCTGGCCAGCGCCTTGGCAGAATAGGCGTCGAGCCCCACCTCCGATTTGTCGGAAAAGAATTCGCGAAGCCCGGCAAAGAGATAGCGCACATCGCTGGCAGCGAGGTTGAGGCCCTTGGCGCCGGTCGGCGGCACGATATGGGCGGCGTCGCCGATCAGGAACAGCCGGCCGAAACGCATCGGCTCGGCAACGAAGGAGCGCAGCGGCGCGATCGACTTCTCGAAGGACGGACCGGTGGTGATGGCGGCGGCCGTCTGCGGCGGCAGGCGCCGGCGCAACTCGTCCCAGAAGCGATCGTCCGACCAGGCTTCGACGCGCTCGTCGGCGGGGACCTGCACATAGTAGCGGCTGCGGCGCAGCGAGCGCATCGAGCACAGCGCAAAACCCCGCTCGTGATTGGCGTAGATCAGTTCATGGTCGGCCGGCGGCACTTCAGCCAGCACGCCCAGCCAACCGAACGGGTAAGTCCGCTCGAACGTTTTCAGCGCGCCTTCCGGCACCGACCTGCGGCTGACGCCGTGATAGCCATCGCAGCCGGCAATGAAGTCGCAATCGACACGATGGCTGACGCCATCCTTGTCATAGGTGACGAAGGGCGCTGCACCGTCAAAGTCGTGAAGCGCGACGTTCGCCGCCTCGTAGACGCTGACAAGCCCCGCCGCTTCGCGCTTGTCCATCAAATCATGCGTCACCTCGGTCTGGCCGTAGACGGTGACGTGCTTGCCGCCGGTCAGGCCAGTGAGGTCTATGCGGTGCAGGCGCCCATCGAAGGCGAGCGAGATGCCGGAATGCGGCAGACCTTCGGCATGGAGCCTGTCCGCCGCGCCTGCCTCGCCGAGCAGTTCGACCGTGCCCTGCTCGAGCACGCCGGCGCGTATGCGGCCGAGCACATGCTCGCGGCTCGATCGTTCGAGGATGATCGTCTCGACGCCGATGGTCGCGAGAAGCTGGCCAAGCAGCAGGCCCGACGGTCCCGAGCCGATGATGGCGACCCGTGTGCGCATCAAATCCCTTCCTACATGTCGTTGTCCCAAAACCGCTGCGCACTTTTGGGCGACATGCGTTAGTGGCCAAGGCTCTCGATCTGTCCGGCGAGTTCGGCGGCGAGCCTGAGCGCGGCAGCGGTGGCTACCACCATCTGCGGCAGGATGAGCCATTCCAGCGTCCAGGCCGCGCCCGAGCGCTCCTGTTCATGCACCAGCGCCTGATGCATGCCGGAAAGCTGCGTGGCGTTGAAGCGTGCAAGCGCCACCAGCGCTTCGGCCTTAACGGGGTTCTGCTTGTGCGGCATGGCCGACGAACCGCCACCGCCCGAGAGTTCGATGTCGGCTCCGGCCTGCGCCATAAGCGCGACGTCCTGCCCGAACTTGCCGAGGCTGCCGGTAACGAGCGACAGCCAAGCGGCGAACTCCGCAAGCGCATCGCGCTGGCTATGCCATTGCGGTGCATCGCCGAGGTCGAGCTTGGCCGCAAGCGCCACGCGCACTGCCGGCGCCTTGTCGCCGAGCTTGTCGAACGTGCCGGCGGCGCCGCCGAATTGTACCACCAGCAGCCGGCCGGACAGTTCCTTCAAGCGCTGCTGGTGGCGCTCGAGCGGTGTCCGCCAGGAAGCGATCCGGTCCGCTGCCGTGATCGGTATCGCCGGCTGCATGCGTGTCATCGCCGTCAGCGCCCTGTCCCCGAATTCTTCCTTGAGCCCGGCGAGCCGCACGATATTCTCGCTGAGCAGCAGGCCGATATGGTCGATGGCTTGGCGCAGGCGCAGCACCAGCGAGGTGTCGATGACATCCTGGCTGGTCGCGCCGAAATGAACGAATTCGCCGTGCTGCGCACCGGCCGCCGCCCTGATCTGGCGCACCAGTTCCGGCACCGCGACGCCGTCCTTGGCGACGCCGGCGCGCAGCTTTGCGGTGTCCGGCCGGAAGGCGGCCAGTGCTTTGACGATCGCCGCCCCGGCCTCGTGCGGGATCGCGCCGCACTCGGCTTCCGCCTCGGCCAGCGCCCGCTCGAAGGCGAGCATCGCGGCGATATCGGCTTCCACGGAAAAATGCCTCGCCGCCTCGTCGTCGCCGAGAAAGCCGGAAAGCAGCGGATGATCGAACGGCGAAACGGTCATGTCGGCCACGGTCAGCTGTCGAAGAAGACCGTCTCCTTCTCGCCCTGCAAGTGTACATCGAAAACGTAAGCGTCGCCCTGGCGCTCGGCGATCAGCGTCGGCACCCGCGCGCGATGCTCGATGCGGGCGAGGATCGGATCCTCGGCATTGGCCTTCTCCTCGTCGGAGAAATAGAGCCTCGTGTTGAGGCCGATATTGATGCCGCGCGCCACGATCCACAGCGTGATGTGCGGCGCCATCAGCCGGCGGTCGCGGAACGGCACACGGCCGGGCTTGATCGTCCGGAACAGGCAGATTCCGGTTTCCATGTCGGTCGGCTGCCGGCCCCAGCCTAAAAAGCTCGGATCGGCCGTACCGCGCAATTCGGCGGGCGAATTGTAGAGCCCGGCGGCATCCGCCTGCCAGATCTCGATCAGCGCATCCTTGAGCGGTGTGCCGGTGCCGTCGAGCACCCGGACACGCAGCTCGATCCGCTCACCCTTGGTCTGATCGTTGACCATGGTCGAGCCAAGATCGCTTTCGTAGACGCCGCCGATATCGCAGAAATTCGGCGTCAGCCCGATATGGACATAGGGTCCGGCGGTCTGCGAAGGGCTCTCCTTCAGCCGGTCGAGCGACTGCGCCATCAATTGCCCTCCGGCCTGTTCTCGAACAGCGTCGAGCGCCGCCCGCGCAGCACGATGTCGAACTTGTAGGCAAGCGCATCCATCGGGATCGTCGACTGCATGTCGAGCGCGGCGATCAGCGCTTCGATGGCGGCCCTGTTGGAGATGCCGCCGACGATCGGGCAGCGCCAGATCAGCGGGTCGCCTTCGAAATACATCTGCGTGATCAGCCGCTGCGCGAAGCCGTGGCCGAAGAGAGAAAAGTGGATATGCGCCGGCCGCCAGTCGTTCGGACCGTTCGGCCAGGGGTATGGCCCGGGCCGGACAGTGCGAAAGGCATAGCCGCCGTCCTCGGCGGTGATCGTGCGGCCGCAGCCGCCGAAATTCGGATCGAGCGGCGCCAGATAGCCGTCCTTCTTGTGGCGGTAGCGACCGCCGGAATTGGCCTGCCAGAACTCGAGCAGCACGCCGGGCACGCCCCTGCCGCGCTCGTCGAGCACGCGTCCATGGACGATGATGCGCTCGCCGATGGCGCTCTCGCCTGGCTTGGCGAAATTGTGGATCAAGTCGTTGTCGAGCTCGCCGAGCATGGCATGGCCGAACACCGGACCGGTGAGTTCCGACAGCGTATTGTCGAAGGCGACCAACGCCTTTTGCGGCGAGCGCAGGACCGAGCTCTTGTAGCCCGGCGTGAATGCCGGCGGGTGCCATTGGCGGTCGCGCTGGAAGAAGGCGCCGGTTTCCGGCGTCCGGTTGGAGCCCGGCTCAGGCATGAGGGGCTCCGTCCATCTGCGAGAACACCTCCTTGGCGATTCTGAAGGCGCGGTTGGCCGCCGGCACCCCGGCATAGATCGCGACATGCAGGAAGGCTTCGCGGATGTCGTCGCGCGAGGCCCCCGTGTTCGCGGTGGCGCGCACATGCATGGCCACCTCTTCGTCGTGGCCAAGGGCTGCGAGCAGCGCCAGCGTCACGATCGAGCGCTCGCGTTTCGACAGGCCGGGGCGCGCCCACACCGTTCCCCAGGCAGCCTCGGTGATCAGCTGCTGGAACGGCCGATCGAAATCG
Source organism: Mesorhizobium silamurunense (assembly GCF_014843825.1). Taxonomy (GTDB): domain Bacteria; phylum Pseudomonadota; class Alphaproteobacteria; order Rhizobiales; family Rhizobiaceae; genus Mesorhizobium; species Mesorhizobium silamurunense. Next base: position 13,595 of record NZ_JHQR01000067.1, on the reverse strand, counting down.
GTTGCCGCGTCCACGGCGCGGTCGACATGCTGATCGCCGAGCACGGAGCGACGGACCTCCAGTCCGGTCCGGTAGCGGCTGGTATTCTTGGGGTCGTCATCCATGGGCATGCGTTCCCTCAGGCAACGAGGCGACGAAGTCGCGGATCAGGGTGGTCAGTGCGTCGGGCTGCTCGATGCAGGGAATGTGCCCAGCGCCGCGGATCACCTCGAAGCGTGCCCCGGGGATCAGGTCGGCCAGCGAGCGCACGAGATCGGGCGGCGTCGAGCCGTCCTGGTCGCCGACGACGCAGAGCGTCGGCACAGCGATGCGTGAGGCAGCATCGGTGAAATCAGCGTCGCGCACCGCCATGCATGTGCCGATATAGCCGGGCAGCGCCTGCCGGGTCAGCATGTTGCGGCAGCCGGCCAGTTCGGCAGCGCGATTCGTATGGAAATCCGGCGTGAACCACACTTTCAGCACGCCATCGGCGATCGCCTCGATGCCGTCGCGCTCGACGGTCGCGATGCGGCTGTTCCAGCTCTCGGCGGTGCCGATCTTGTGCGCCGTGTCGCTGAGGATCAGCGCCTCGACGAGATCTGGCCGCCGGGCATAAAGCCCCTGGGCGACCATGCCGCCGACCGAGAGGCCGAAGAGCACCGCCTTGTCGAAGCCTAGGTGATCGATCAGCGCGCTCAGATCGTCGACATGGTCGTCGATCGAGCGCACACCGCCGCCGATGTCGGAAAGCCCATGGCCGCGCTTGTCGTAGACGAGCATCGGCATCTCGCCGGCAAGCCGCGCCACGACGTCGTCCCAGATCCGGAAGTCGGTGCCCAACGAGTTGATGAAGATGATCGGGCGCGAAGTGCCGGTCGCTTCGATCGTGCGATAGTGCAGCGTGACGCCGCCGGTGCTGACGAATGGCACGGTTTCGGTCCTCCAAGGTGACATTGCACCAGTTGGTGGCTCAAGAAAATGATATTTGGCCGCGTTTCATTACCTTCGCCGTTCTGGCATTACCGAGAGCCATTCCGACGGATAGCAATGACCTCAAAACGCAACGTCCTTTTCATCATGTGCGACCAGCTGCGGTTCGACTATCTGGGCTGCGCCGGACACAGGAGCCTGAAGACGCCGAATATCGACCGGCTCGCCGACCGCGGCGTGCGCTTCACCAACGCCTATGTTCAATCGACGGTGTGCGGTCCCTCGCGCATGAGCGCCTATACCGGCCGCTATGTCCGCTCGCACGGCTCGACGCATAACGGCGTGCCGCTGAGGGTCGGCGAGCCGACGCTGGGCGATCACCTGCGCGAAATCGGCGTGCGCTGCGCTCTCATCGGCAAGACGCACATGAGCGCCGACGAGGAAGGCATGGAGCGCCTCGGCATCGCCAGGGATTCCATCATCGGCGTGCGTGTCGCCGAATGTGGCTTCGAGCCGTTCGAGCGCGACGACGGCTTGCATCCCTCGACCAGCTACGACCCCGATCCGGCCTACGACAGCTATCTGCGCGAGCAGGGTTTCGACGCCGCCAACCCATGGGAGCATTGGGCGAATTCCGGCGAAGGCACGAACGGCGAGAATTTCAACGGCTGGCTGCTCGTCCATGCCGACAAGCCGGCGCGCATTCCGGACGAGCATTCCGAAACACCCTACATGACCCGCCGTGCCATGCGCTTCATCGAGGAGGCCGAAGCCAATGGCGAAGCCTGGTGCGCGCATCTTTCCTACATCAAGCCGCACTGGCCCTATATTGTGCCGGCGCCCTATCATGACATGTACGGCAAGGCGGATATCCAGCCGCCGATCCGCAGCGAGGCGGAGCGCGCCTCGCCAAATCCGATCTTCGAGGCCTTCCAGCAGGAGCGCTACTCGAAGAACTTCTCACGCGACGAGGTCCGCGAGACCGTCATCCCCTGCTACATGGGCCTGATCAAGCAGATCGACGACCAGCTCGGCCATTTGTTTGACTTCATTGAGAAGCGCGGCCTGTTCGAGAACACGCTTGTCGTGTTCACCTCCGACCATGGCGACTATCTCGGCGACCACTGGCTCGGCGAGAAATACCTGTTCCACGATGTCGCGGTCAAAGTGCCTATGATCGTCTACGATCCGCGCCCGGAAGCCGACGCCACGCGCGGGACCAGCTCAGATGCGTTGGTCGAGATGATCGACCTCGCGCCGACTTTCCTCGACTATTTCGGCGGCAGGGCCAAGCCGCATATCCTCGAAGGCCGTTCGCTGTTGTCGCTCACTTCCGGCGAACGGACAAGCCTGCGCAACTTTGCTGTTAGCGAATACGACTACAGCGGCGACGCGGCGCGGCTGAAGCTCGCCATGCCGGTGTCGAACTGCAAGCTCTACATGATCACCGACGGCCGCTTCAAACTCGTCCATGGCGAAGGTGTCGAGCCGATGCTCTTCGACCTGCAGAACGACCCCGGCGAACTGTGCGATCTCGGCCGCGACCCATGGGCGGCCAGCGATATAGAGCGGTTGCGGCAAGCGCTGATGCGCTGGTTGGCGCTGCCCAACAACCGCATCACCGTTCCGGACGAATGGCTGACGGAGATCGACGACAAGATCGAGCATTTCGACCCTATCCTCGGCTCCGGCGTGCTCATCGGCTACTGGGACGAGGCCGAACTTGCCGAACAGCAGGAGGCGCGCCGCCGCTGGCTGGCGCGCCGAGACCGCAAGTAAACTTCGCTATCCGAGCGTCAATCCCGCCTTGCGCGCTTCCTCGCGCAGGAACGGCAGGCCCACCTCGATGACGTCGCGCGGGTCTTCCGCCACCGGGCGCCACACCGCCAGCCCACCGGCGATATCGACATCGACATGGTTCATGCTTTCGAGCGTGATCGCGCCCTGATAGCCGATGTCGGCGATCGCCTTCATGCAGGCCGCCCAGTTGAGCATGCCGCGCCCCGGCACGCCGCGATTGGCCTCCGACACATGCACATAACCGAGGAAGGGGGCCGCCGCCTCGAAGCCCGCGGCAAAGCTCTCTTCCTCGATATGCATGTGATAGGTGTCGAGATGGATGAAGATGTTGTCGGCACCGACGCGCTCGATGATCCGCGCCGCGTCGACACCGCGATTAATGAGATGCGTCTCGTAGCGGTTGCAGGGCTCGATGCCGAGCTTCAGGCTGCGGGCCTTCGCCGCCTTCGCCGCGCGTTCGAGGAAGCGGCACATGCCGTCGATCTCCTTGCGCGTCGGCGCCCGCCCTGTGGTCTTGCCGATCGTGCCGTAGGTGACGCCGCCAAGCGCCTCTGCGCCGACTTCGTTGCACACTTTGAAGGCCGGCTGCAGGAAGTCGAGCGCCTCCTCCGGCCGCTCGACCACGTCGAGCGCTCGCGGCAGGCCGAGCGACGGGATGAGCTGGACGCCATAGTGGTTGGCGAAGCCGCGCGTGTGCTTGGTGTCGATCTCCTCAGGGCGCAGCAGCGGAATCTCCATCAGACCGATGCCGAGTTCCTTCAGCCGGTCCATCTGCGGCTCGATGCGGGCGAGGTCCCAGACCGGAGCGATGGCGAAAGTGTGCAGTCCAAATGTATTCATGTCAGCCTCGTTGCTCATGCGCCGCCGCGGCGCTGATATCGCCGCCGCCGACGATGCGGCTGACGACTTCGTTCATGTTGGTCTTGGCGGTGACGAGATCGGCATCCGCCCTGCCGTGGCGCAGCACGACGATGCGGTCGGTAACCGACAGCACGTCGTTCAGCCGGTGCGAGATCAAAATGACTGCGATGCCTTCCGACTTCAGCCGCCGGATGAGATCGAGCACGCTCTGCACCTCCCGCACGGCGAGCGCCGCCGTCGGCTCGTCCATGATGACAAGCTTCGGGTTGAAGGTGAGCGCCCGCGCAATCGCCACCGTCTGCTGCTGGCCGCCGGAGAACGAGCCGACGGACCGGTTGATCGACGGCAGATGCGCGCCGAGCCGCTCGACCATTCGCGCCGCCTGGCGATCCATCTCGGCCTTGTCGACAAAGCCGGGGAACAGGCCGAGCAGCCTTTTCGTCGGCTCGCGGCCAAGGAAGATATTCGACGCAACGTCCTGCTGCTTGGCGAGGGAAAGATCCTGGTAGATCATCTCGATGCCGAGGCGGCGGCGCTGGCCGGGGTCGAGGGCGAGAATGTCCTTGCCGTCGAACTCGATCGAACCGGTGTCGGCGCGGTAGATGCCCGTTATGGTTTTCATCAGCGTCGACTTGCCGGCGCCATTGTCGCCGACCAGGCCGACCACTTCACCGGCCGCGACCGAGAGGTCGACGCCGTGCAGCACGTCGACAGCGCCAAAACTCTTGCGGATGCCGTGGAGCGAAAGAAGGGTCATACGCGCGACTCCTTCCGCACCTGGTACTGATCGATGAAGACCGCGAGGATCAGCACCGCGCCGATCGCCATCTGCTGGTAGTAGGACTGCACCGCAAGCAGCGTCAGCCCGTTCTGCAGCACGCCCATGATCAGCGCGCCGATCATCGTGCCGAGGATCGAGGCGCGGCACCGCAAGCAGCGTCAGCCCGTTCTGCAGCCCGCCCATGATCAGCGCGCCGATCATCGTGCCGAGGATCGAGGCGCGCCCGCCGAACAGATTGGTGCCGCCGATGATCGCCGCGGTGATGGCGGTGAGCTCGTAGTTGATGCCGGCGGTCGGATCACCGGCATTGACGCGGGCGGTGAAGAGCAGGCCAGCAAGCCCGGCAAGCGCGCCGGAGAGCGTGTAGATGATGCGGCGATGTTGCTCGACACGGATGCCGGCGGCGCGCGCCGCACCCTCGCTGTCGCCGAGCGCCAGCGTGTGGCGGCCGAACCGCGTATAGGCGAGCACGCAATGCGCGACGATCGCGGTGAGCACGAAGATGATCACCGGCATCGGGACGCCGAGCGGTCGGCCTTGGCCGATATAGACGATCTCGGCCGGCAGGCCGTAGATCGCCCTGCCCTGCGAGATGACCAGCGCCAGCCCGCGGGCAAGGCCGAGCATGCCGAGCGTGACGATGAAAGCGGGCACGAAGGCGCGGGTGACCAGTTGGCCGTTGATGTAGCCAGCGATACTTCCAGCCAGAACGCAGGCTATCACCGCGAAGACCGAGGGCCAGCCGAGATTGACGGCGACGAAGGCGCCCGCCACGCCGGCCAACCCCATGACCGAGCCGAGCGACAGATCTAGCCCGCCCGAGCCGATGACGAAGGTGGCGGCGATCGCCAGCACGCCGATCGTCGATGTCGCCAAGAGGATGTTGAGGAAATTGCTGAGCGACAGGAAGAAAGGCGACAGCAGCGCCATCGCCGCGCTCAGCGCCACAAGCACCAGCAGCGACTCCAGCCTGATGTGGAGTCTCTCGACGGATGCGCGCTGCACCCGAGCCCAGAAGCCGGGCTGCGCCGTTTCGGAAGCCATGTTTTTGCCCTTCGGATAGGGGGTAAGGCAGTAGGGATTAGGCAGTAGGGCAGCAGGTAAGGAGTGTGACGCGGTCTGAGGGGCAGGACATGCCTCTTGCCCTACTGCCTACTGCCTATTCCCTTCCTACTTCACATACTGCAGCATCGGCTCCTTGCCGGCGTCGAGCACATCCTTGGTCAGCACCAGGGTGGGCACGGCGATGCTCTCTTCGACCTTCTCGCCGGCCAGCGCCTTCTTGACGTTCTCCACCGCCTGCTTGCCGACGAGATAGGGAAGCTGCGCGACGGAGGCGTTGAGCCGGCCTTCCTTGATCGACTTCACCGCATCGACATTGCCGTCGACGCCGATCATCGTCACCTGCTGGCCTTTGCCTGCCGCATAGACCGATTCCACCGCGCCCAGCGCCATGCCGTCATTGGCGCAGAAGATGGCGACGAGATCGGGATGCGCCGTCAGCGTGTCGGTGGCGATCGAGGCCGCCTTGCCGCGATCCCAGTCGCCCGGCAGTGAGGCGACAATCTGCAGCCCCGGTGCCAGTTCCTTGAGCTTGTCGGCAAAGCCCTTGGCGCGCTTCTCGCCGGTGATGTTGCCGGAGAGACCCTCGATCACAAGCACCGGACCCTTGGCGTCCTTGCCGAGCTTGGAGACGAGGTATTCCGCTCCTTGCGCGCCGGCCGCCACATTGTCGGAACCGATGTGGAAGGTGACCTTGACGCCTTCCTTGTCGAGCACCGCTTGGTCGAGATTATTGTCGAGGTCGACGATCTTGATGCCGGCGTCCTGCGCCGACTTCAGGCAGGGCAAAAGGTTGGTCGAGTTGATGGCGGCGGTGATCATCGCCACCGGCTTGCGCTCGAGCATCGTGTTGCAGAGGTTGAGCTGCGGCTCGGCCGCCTGGTCGCTTTCGGCCGCCTGCTGGAAATACTTCACGCCGGCTTCCTTGGCGCCATCCGCGACGCCCTGGGCCATCGCGCCCCAGAACGGATTGGCCAGCGTCTTCATCAGCACGCCATATTCGCCGTCCTCGGCCTTGGCGACACCGATGGCCGAAAATGCCAGAGCCACGCCCAATGCCAGAGTAAATCGATTCAACTTTGGGAAAAGCGATGTCATTCCATCCTCCGTTTGTTGTTTGCGCCGGATGCCGCGGCCAGGGCCGGCGCCCTTCTTCCGTTGTCGACAATGGGGGCTATTGTCGGTCTCCTCCCCCGGAATGCGGGACGCTGCCTGGCGAGCCAACGGATTCCCGCATTAACACCTTGCAAGGCTCGAGCCGCGCCCTCGGCGGCCCCCCCTCGCCTTCGATCCTGCGAAACAAGACCTCCATCGCGTTGCCGGCGATCTCGCGCACCGGCTGCACCACCGCGGCGATCGCCGGCCAGGTCACCTGCATCCATTCGGCGTCGTCGAAGCCGACCAGCGAGATGTCGTTGGGGCAATGCCAGCCGCGCCGCCGGAATTCCGACAGCGCCACCAGCGTGCCCTTGAGGAAGAGCGAATAGACCGCCGTCGGCCGGTCGCCGCCGGCTTCCCGCTTGCTGAAATAGTCGCGAAGCAGCGTCCGCAACGGCTCGACGTCGCTTTCGCAAAGCACGACGTCGATACGGACATCCGGCGCGAGATCGAGCGCCGTGTTGCGGAACCCCTCGAGACGGGCGCGCACCGTCGCCGCCTGCTGGCCGAGGCCGACGACAAGGATGTGGCGGTGGCCTTGGCCGACAAGCGCGCGCGCCACTTCAGCGCTTGCCGCCGCGCTATCGGCCGAAACCGTGTCGAAGGCGTCGTCGGCAAGCACGCGGTCGATCAGCACGCCGGTCATGCCGTTCGCCTTCATGAAACCGGCCGCTGGCCCGTGCTCGTTGCGCACCGGCGCCAGCACGACGCCGGCGACGCGCCAGTCATGCATGCGGGCAAGGATCTCTTTCTCGCGCGCTTCCGATTCACGGCTGGAAGCGGCGACAAGCGTATAGCCGCGCTGCTCGGCGAAGCCTTCGAGCTCGCTCACCATCTGGCCGAAGAACTCGCTTTCGAATTCCGGCATGATGGCGCCGATGATGCGGCGCTTGGCCCGCCGCATGTCGGAAGCGAGCGGGTCGACGCGGTAGCCCAGAAGCTCGACGGCATCGAGGACGCGCTGCGCGTTTTCCGGCTTAACCGTGGTGACGCCGGCCAGCACCTTGGAGACGGTCGCGGCGGACACGCCGGCATGGCTTGCCACATCGTGGATCGACGGACGTTGCCGCTGGACTTCCTGTTGCGCCATTGACCGCCTCCTGAGGGCAGACAGCCGCTTGCTGCCTTTCTAGTTTAATTCGATAAATCGATTTTTCGCAGTTGTAAATCGTTTAATCCTGAGTAAAGAACGCAAATCTGATTGACGCGATCCAATCGCACTGGGAGGATAAACGATGTCCGACAAGGCCCTGCCGCTGGTGATCAGCGCGCCCGAACCGCGCACGCTCGACCTGATCTTCACGCCGCCGCAGTTGGCGCTGTTTCGCAGGAAATATCGCATCGTCGAGACAACGCCCGAAGGCGTCGCTGGGTTGCCGCCTGATATACTGGCCGAGGCGCGCTACATCGTCGGCCAGCCGCCGATAGCGCCGGAGACGCTGGACAAGATGACGGCGCTGCGCTGCATCTTCAACGTCGAGACCAATCTCATCAACAACATGCCCTATGAGACGCTGTTTGCCCGCGGCATCCACGTCGTCACCACCGGCCTGGTCTTCGCCGAGCCGGTCGCCGAACTGGGTCTTGCCATGGCGCTCAACCTGGCGCGCGACATCGTCGATGCCGACCTCGCCTTCCGGCAAGGCAAGGAACTGTGGGGAGGCGACGGCAACCAGACGGCGCGTCTCCTCTCCGGCGCCGATGTCGGCATCATCGGCTTCGGCGATCTCGGCCGCGCGCTCAATCGCCTGCTGACCGGCTTCCGCACCCGCACCAGGGTCTTCGATCCGTGGCTGCCGCCTTCCGTCCTGGTCGAGCATGGCGTCGAGCCGGCCTCGCTCGACAAGGTGCTGTCGGAAAGCGATTTCGTCTTCGTCGTCGCTTCGGTGACCAGCGAGAACCAGGGTTTTCTCGGCGCCGACGCCTTCGCGAAAATGCGCAAAGGGGCTGCCTTCATCCTGCTAAGCCGCGCTGGCGTCGTCGATTTCCCGGCCTTGATGGAGGCCGTGCGAAGCGGCCATATCGTTGCCGCGAGCGACGTCTTCCCGGAAGAGCCGCTGGCAAAAAAGCATCCGGTGCGCGCCCTCCCCGGCTTCCTGCGCTCGGCCCACCGCGCCGGCGCGCTCGACGTCGCCTTCAAGCGCATGGGCGACATGGTGCTGGAAGACATGGACCTCGTGGATCGCGGCCTGCCGCCGATGCGCTCCAAACGCGCCGAGCGCGAGACCGTTTCCCGGATGCGCTCCAAGCCGGTCGACAGGAACTGATCGCGCCTTGTCACCTGGAAACGGCAGCGTTCCTGCTAGTGATTGCGTCCCGGCGTAGTGCAACCAAACCTAACGGCGGATGACGGAAAAGTTTCGGCTCTCGTGGGCACGTTTGTTTCAGAAACTTTTTCTGCACTGCATGGGAATGGAGGAACTTTGATCCAGACCTTCCGTTGGTAACATGATCGTTTCTCGAACGATCCGGAGAAACAGGAGGTCTATGTTATGAACATCAAGATGATCTGCTTCGGCGCCATGGCGCTTTCGATGGTCGCCGGCTCGGCTCTCGCCGCCGGACAGACCGGTACGTCAGCACTCGACGACCCGGCCAAAATGCAACCCTTCTACACAGACTCCAGCATGAAGACGATGGTCAGTAAGGATGCCTTCACAAAGGCGTGGAAGGCATTGTCGCCGGAAGACCAGACCGCGATGATGACTGCTTGCGCGGATGAGGCCAAGAATGCCAACGCAGCCAACAGCCATCCGGAGTTCTGCAGCAGCGTTAAGGAGAACGGCGGCAGCAAGTAGCCGCTTTGCAGTCTTGTGTAAAACGGTTCCCGTAGCGGGGCCGTTTTCGCGCACCTCGAATTGCTCTAGGCAACGAGATCGTCGCGGTTCGCCTGTCCGGCGCCGCCACCGAAATTGGCTTCAAGCCAGGCGATCGCGCCCGCGACATCGGCAATGGCGAAACGTGCCGTGGTCTCGCCCTGCGGTTTCACGCGGATCGAGATCCCGCCCGCGGCATTGACAGTCTCAAAGCCGTTTTCGTCGGACGTGTCGTCGCCGAGAAAGACCGGGCGCCGGCCGGTGAAGGGATCGAGCTGCATGAAGCGCCGGATCGCGGCACCCTTGGCCGCCTCCAGCGGCATCAGCTCGACACCTGCATTGCCGGCGATCACGCGGTAGCCTTGCGGCAGCCGGGCAAGTGCCGCCTCGACCAGTTCCGTCGCGCGGGTGAGCAAATGCGGCGCCGCCCTTGTGTGAATGGCCAGCACCGGGCCCTTGCGCTCGACATAGACGGCCTGGCTTGCCAGCTCCAGCTCGATCTCGTCGGCAAGTGCGGCCATATCCGCCGGCTCGTCGGCGGCCCCGATTTGCCCGTCCGGTGTCAGCCTGTGCTCCAGCCCGTAGAGACCGGCGATCCGCAGCTTCAAGGGCTCGAACAGTCCGTCGACTGCCGCGATCGAACGGCCGGTGATGAAGGCCAGCGCGCCGTCCAGCCGGCGCTCGACCGTCTCCAGAAGGAGCCGCAGGTCGTCGCTGACCGACACGCTATCCGGATGTGCGGCATGCTCCAGCAAGGTGCCGTCAATGTCGAGGAAGAGCGCCCACCGGCCGTCGGGAAGGCGCGGCGTCAAATCTGTCTGAATATTCATCGGTATCCGGCTGCCTGTTTGCGTTCGAATATGGAGACGACATTGTCGCCGTTGGCGTTCGCCGGCCGTTCGGATAATGCGGTGACCCGGTCGAGCTCGCCGCGCTTCCTCAGCCGCGCCGCGTCGAGCAGCATGCTGCCGGCCCAGCGATAGACGTTGTTGTCGCGCACGATCTCACGCATGCGCCGCATGCGCTCGCGCTGCTCGTCGGGTCCCATGATCAGCGCCTGCCGCATGGCTTCGCTCATCATAGCGGCGTCGTAAGGATTGACGATCAGCGCCTCGAGCAATTCGCGCGAGGCGCCGGCAAACGTGCTGAGCAGAAGCACGCCCTCTTCATCGTCGCGCGCGGCGACGAATTCCTTGGCCACGAGGTTCATGCCGTCATGCAGGCTGGTGACCAGGCAGATGTCGGCCGCGCGGTAGATCTTGTAGACGTCCTTCTGCGAGTGATGCTCGGCCACGAGCACGACCGGGCGATAGCTCCCACTGCCATAGCGCTCGTTGAGTTCCTCGGCGAGGCGCTGGCATTCGTCATGCAGCTGCTTATAGGCCGGCAACGTGCCCCGGCTGGGCGCTGCGATCTGCAGGAAAACCACTTTGCCGATCATTTCGGGGTAGCGAATGAACAGCTCCTCCAGCGCATGGAAGCGGTCGAGGATGCCCTTGGTGTAGTCGAGGCGCTCGACGCCGATGCACAGCTTGGCATCCGCCGGAATGCCGAACCGCTCGCGGATGCTCTGGCGGCATTCCTCGACCGGCGGCAGCCTGTTCAGGAGTTCGACAGGCCATTCGATCGAAATCGGATAAGCATGCACCAGCGTCGTCTGGCCGCCGTAGGATATGGCAGCATCCGCCCGCTCGATCCGGCTCTCCATGAAGCGGTCGACGCTCTCGGTGAAGTTGTTGGCATGGAACTGGGTGTGGAAGCCGATGATCGAGCTGCCCAGCAACCCGTCGAGAATGCGCTCACGCCACGGGCAGATGCTGAACACTTCCGAGTTCGGCCACGGGATGTGCCAGAAGGTGATGACGATCGCTTCCGGCAGGCGTTCGCGGATCATGCGCGGCAAAAGCGCGAAATGGTAATCCTGGACCAGCACGATCGGTCGTTCGTTGCGGGCCTCGGCAACCACCGTGTCGGCGAATTTGCGGTTGACGGCCTCATAGGCCTCCCAGTCCGACTCGCGGAAGGTCGGTCGGGTAAAGGCGATATGGCAGAGCGGCCACAGCCCTTCATTGGCGAAGCCGAGATAGTAGCCTTGATATTCCTCTTCGGTCAGCCAGACCCTGCGCAGTGCATAGGATGGATTTTCGGGCGGCACTTGCACTCGGTCGTCCCTGTCGACCATTTGGCGATCTGCGCTTCCGCCGCCATAGGCGATCCAGGTGCCGGCGCAGGCGCGCGTGATCGGCTCCAGCGCCGAAACCAGTCCGCTCGCCGGCACGACCAGTTCGATGTCACCGTTCTTTTCGTTATGGATGTAAGGCTCGCGGTTGGAGACGATGAGGACCTGCGCGTCCGGCAGATCCTCGGCGAGGATCTTGCGCAGCGTCTCCGGTGACCAGGTGACGAGGGCGGCGTCAACCGACTGCCCGTTCTTCTCGAATTCGCGCAATACCTTGCGCGCGGCTTCCGACGCGACGTCGTCACCCGAAGTGGGCGAGTTTACAGCCTTCGAATGCTGATGACGGTGCCTGGATACTGAAACGAAGATCGCGAGAGCGGAAAGTCCGAGACTCGCTAGGATAAGGACCCACAAGAGGTCGACGCCGTACTGTGTCATTGAATGCCAGGTTGCCTCAGGCTGTCCGCTATTTTGTTTTTCGTTCTTGCCGGCTGCGGACCGGTAGGCCGGTACCAGTTTGCAACGCACAAAGTTGCGATCGGTTCCGACATTTTTCGGTTTCCGGAGGTAACCTTGCCAGCCTTTGTTCTAGGTTCGTACGATAAGCGGGACCATGCCTTCATGCCGGTCGGCAAGGAAGGCAACGACCCGGTCACCGACCCGCTGGAAGGTCAGGTCGATGGATTTGTCGGCGACCGTCAAATGCCGGAGCGTGAGTGTATCGATACCGATCGGCAGCCTCGGGCGCGTGACGTGCAACTCGCCTTGCCATCCATCGATTTCCAGACCGAGGCAGGCCTGCATCAGCATGAAGGTGGAGCCTGCCGACCAGGCCTGCGGCAGGCAGGCGACCGGGTAGGCTATCGGCGCCTCGCCCGGCGCCCGGGTGAAGCCGCAGAACAATTCCGGCAGCCGCATGTTGAAGTGCACGGCCGACTCGAAAGTGCCGCTCATCAGCCGCACCACGCTGTCGCGCTCGCCGTAGCGCACCAGGCCGACGCCGCAGAGCGCGGTGTCGTGCGGCCAGATCGAGCCGTTGTGGTATGACATCGGGTTGAAGAACACCGCGTCGTCGGCGAGCGTCCTCAACCCCCAGCCGGAATGGAAAGAGGCCGAGAGCAGTTGGTCGGCGACCATCTTTGCGCGCTCCGGCTGCGGCAGCCCGACATAGAGGAGATGACCGGCGTTGGACGTGCGGACCTCGCAGGGCTTGCCCTCGCCGTCGATGGCCAGGGCGTAGAAGTTGAGATCGTCTATCCAGAAATCGCGCTCGACGGCAACCCGCATTTCTTCGGCGCGGTTTTCCCAATGCTCGGCCTCGGCATACTCGCCACGGCGGCGCGCCAGCGCCGCGAGCCCCCGGTAGGCGGCAAAGACATAGCCCTGCACCTCGACCAGGGCGATCGGCCCTTTGGGAATACGTCCGTCGGCATGGAAGACCGAGTCGATACTGTCCTTCCAGCCCTGGTTGGCCAGGCCAGACTCTGCGGCGCGCTGGTAAGTCACGAAACCCGTCGCCCGGCTTGCCTCTTCCGTCCATTCGGCGGCCGCCTTGAGCGATGGCCAGAGCGTGTCGATGAAGGCCATGTCGCCGGTGCGGTCGGCATAGGCGCAGGCGAGATGAATGTAGAGCGGGGTCGTGTCGACGCCGCCATAATAGCGGCCGAAGGGAAGCTCGCGCAGCGCCGCCATCTCGCCCTTGCGCGTCTCGTGCATGATCTTGCCCGGCTGGGAATCGATGAAGGGCGAGGTCTCGGTCGCCTGGTGCTCGGCGAGAAAGGCCAGCACGCCGCGCGCCAGACCGGGATTGAGCCACAGCATCTGCAAGCCGGAGATCACGCCGTCGCGGCCGAAGGCCGTCGAGAACCACGGGATGCCGGCATAGGGATAGGGACCGGTCGCGAGCTCTGTGGTGAGCAGAGCGACATCGGCGCGGGCGCGCTCGACCCAGTCGTTGAAGACGCGGCCGGAACTGCGCACCGTGGCGCCATGCCGGCGCTTGGCGCGCATGCCGAAACGCGCGCGGGCC
>NZ_JHQR01000065.1 GCF_014843825.1 Mesorhizobium silamurunense | reverse complement strand
CGCCGCCTGCCACAGCGCGAGGAAGCCGAGAAGCACGCCATAGCGCGACAGGATCCGCGCCGAGGCGCGACCGGCCAGCCGCACGGCCTCCGTCCCGAAGCCGTTGCCGCCGTTGCGCCCGCCGATGCCGATTGGACGTTCGATGTGCTGCAAAGTCATCGTCTTGCCTTTCCTTTTCAGGGGATCATTCGGCGGCGAGCACGGTCGAGCGGGCAACCGTCCACGGATTCTCCGGCCGCCTGAGGCCGAGATTTTCGCGCAGCGTCCTGCCTTCGTAGGCGGTGCGGAACAGGCCGCGCCGCTGCAATTCGGGGACCACCAGATCGACGAAATCGTCGAGCGCGCCGGGCAGCCATGGCGGCAGGATGTTGAAGCCGTCGGCGGCTTCGCTGGTGAACCATTCCTCCAGCTGATCGGCGATCTGGGTGGCGCTGCCGATCACCGTGTAATGGCCGCGCGCGGTCGCCACCCACTGATAGAGCTGGCGGATCGTAAAATTGTGCTCGTCGGCGATCTGGCGGATCAGCGCCTGCCGGCTCTTCATGCCTTCGGTTTCTTTGCTCGGCGGCAGCGGCCCGTCGAGCGGATAGTCCCGGAGGTCGAGCGTCTGGCCGGCAAGCGCGTTGAGCAGCGCCACGCCATCTTCCGGCAGGATCAGGTCGTTCAATTGCTGGTATTTGGCGCGGGCTTCCTCTTCGGTGCGGCCGACGAAAGGCGCCACGCCCGGCATGATCAGCACCTGCGTCGGATCGCGGCCGGCCGCCGCCACGCGCGCCTTGATGTCGCGATAGAATTCCTGCGCGGAGGCGAGGTTCTGATGCGCTGTGAAGATTACCTCGGCCGAGGCCGCGGCTAACCCGCGGCCGTCCTCGGACTGGCCTGCCTGCACCACCACGGGGTGCCCTTGCACGGGGCGCGGCACGTTGAGCGGCCCCTTGACGCTGAAATGCTCGCCCTTGTGATTGATGTCGTGCAGTCTGTCCTTGTCGTAGAAGCGGCCGGTCTTCTTGTCGCGGATGAAGGCGTCGTCTTCCCAGCTGTCCCACAGCGCCTTGACGGTTTCGACATGCTCATGCGCCCTTGCATAGCGCTCGGCGTGGCTGGGCTGGACGTCGCGGTTGAAGTTGCGCGCCGTGTCGTCGCCCGCCGAAGTGACGACGTTCCAGCCGGCGCGGCCGTTCGACAGAAGGTCGAGCGAAGCGAATTTGCGGGCGAGCGTGTATGGTTCCTCATAGGTGGTCGAGGCCGTGGCGATGAAGCCGAGATGGGTGGTGAGCGGCGCCAGCGCCGCAAACAGCGTGACCGGCTCGAAACCGGCGATCTTGGCGTTGCCGCCCTCGCGGGCGCCGAGGCCGACCGTCAGATTGTCGGCCAGGAAATAGGCGTCGAACAGGCCGCGCTCGGCGGTCAGCGCGAGCTTTCTGTGGAACTCGAAATTGGTCGCGCCGTCGGCCGGCGAGTCCGGGTGGCGCCAGGCAGCGACATGCTGGCCGCCGCCCGGCAGGAAGGCGCCGAGCTTGATCTGTCTGGGCTGGCTGGGGATGGTCATGGCTGATCCTTCCGTTCGGAAAACGACTGCTTCGGAGTCAGGCGGCGAGGCCGACGCTGCGGGTGGCGCCGACGACTTTGACGACCTCGGCGACGGCCTGGCGGGAACGGGCATGGATGGCTTCCGACACCAGCACGCCATCGGCAAAATCCTTGTCGGAGGCGTAGATCGCGGTCGGTATTGTCAGCGCTTCGAAGAAGCCGAACAGCGGCCGAAGCTGGTGCTCGACGATCAGCGAATGACGCTCGCCGCCGCCGGTCGCTGCCAGAACGACCGGTTTTCCACGCAGTGACGATGGGTCGAGAAGATCGAACAAGTGCTTGAAAAGGCCGGTATAACTGCCTTTGAAGGTGGGCGACCCCGCCACCACCACATCGGCATTGACCAGTTGATCGATGATGGCGCGAGCGGTCGCGTCGAGATCGCCGAGGCGGCGTGCCGCAGGAAAGGATGAACCGAGGTCTTCGATGTCGAAGACTGCCGGGGCCGCACCGATCCGGCCTGCCACCTCGCCGGCAATATGGCTGATGAATGACTTGGTCTTCGACGGTCGGGTCAGGTTGCCGGATATCCCCACCACCAGCTTCTTCGTCATCTCGGCTCTCCTCGTGGCATTTATTCATTAAGACTACCGATTTTATAGAATTAAATGAGCGAGAAGATTTCAAAACGGGCCCGGCAGAGGGATTGAGTTTGCGTCCTTTCGCCGTTCAATGGTTCAGCGGATCCAGAGTCCGGGCCATGCTCGCAACGCCAAGACGGCGCGGCTATCGGCCATTTCCGCTACGGGTCGGCCGGCCGCCTCGGCGGCGATCCCTCAAAAAGGGCGGTTCAAATGGGGCTCAGTCCGGCTCGGCCTCGCTGTTGACCAGTGGCAGTGGCGGCGCTTCCAGCCCATGGAACGGATCGCGCCAGGCATCGATGTCCTCGAGCCGGCGATACCAGCGGCTGATGGACGGATAGTCGTCGAGCGGCAACCTGGCGACATCGTTGAACGCGAGAAACGTCGCCATGCGGAAGTCGGCATAGGAGACGGAATTGCCTACCAGCCACTCCCTTTTCGAAAGCACGACATCGAGGATGGCAGCCGCCATGTGGAACAGCCACAGCCCCTCCTCGACCAGGGCCTTGTCGATCGGTCCCAGCCTCCAGCGCTGTTTCGTGCCACGCTCGAAATGCACCATGTCGCAGGCCCTGGCGAAATTCTCCTTGCCCCAGCTTATCCAACGGATCATCTCTGGCTCGTCATCGCCGCCGCGCCAGAAATCGGAACGCATGTCGCGCGAGAGCCGGCAGGCGATCGCGTCTGTTTCCCACAGGCTCCATCCCGGGCCGACCAGTATCGGCAAGGTCAAATTGGGGTTCAGCGCGCGATAGCGCTCGGCCTGCCCCGGCGCCGTCGGCGAGGCGAATTCAAAGGCGATATCCGCCTTCAGATAGCGCGCCGCCGCGACCGCGAGGCGGGGATTGGGATTGCGGCTGAACAGAAGTTTCATGTCGATCTCCAAAAGTTCTTCGAATGCCTGCCAAGGACGATTGAAACCTGCCCGATGCGACATGACGGGCGCAGACGGAGACCCCGGCGCAACCCGCCATATCCAATTTGCACCGGCCGGTGGCGTCGACTATGCTCTGTCCGTCAGGCCAGATGTTTGCGTAGACCTTGGCTGAGGCTTGCGGTTCAACGGCTTGCGCCCCTCGCCGCCTTCCGCTATAGAGCCGCCACCCGCGTAGACACCCTTGGAGGCAACGCGGAGGAAGGCCGGCCAGGCCTGCATGATCCCCAGACGCATTTGGATCGCCAAACGCATCGGACAGATCGTGCAAGGCCGCGACGGCTTTCGACGTTTACGGACGGGCTTGCCCGCCGCGAACGCTCCATAACACGCGAAAGGAAATGCCATGAGCCACGAGGCTTACGAGCTCAAGGCCGAAGCGCGCGAACAGGTCGGTAAGGGGTCCGCCCGTGCAGTTCGCCGCAACGGTAAAGTGCCTGCAGTTATTTACGGCGACAAGCAGCCCCCCCTGGCGATTGCGCTCAACTACAAGGACGTCTTCTACAAGATCCACGGCGGCGGGTTCCTGACCACGATCGCCACGATCGATGTCGATGGCAAGAAGATCCAGGTACTGCCGAAGGACTTCCAGCTCGATCCGGTCAAGGACTTCCCGGTCCATGTCGACTTCCTGCGCATCGGCAAGGACACCGAGGTCAATGTCGACGTGCCCGTCCACTTCATTAATGAAGAGAAGTCGCCCGGCATCAAGCGCGGCGGCGTGCTCAACATCGTGCGTCACGAAGTCGAGTTCCACTGCCCGGCCAATGCGATCCCGGAATTCATCACCGTCGATCTCACCGGCACCGAAATCGGCGACTCGATCCACATTTCGGCGGTTGCCCTGCCGGCCGGCGTCAAGTCGGTGATCTCCGATCGCGACTTCACCATCGCGACCATTGCCGGTTCCGCGGCAATGAAGCCGGAGACCGAGGAGACTGCCGAAGCAGAAGCGCCTGAAGCTGAGGCCGCTGAGGCCGAAGAGAAGTAATTTTCTGCCTGGAGTCGACGATGCTTGTTTTTGCAGGCCTCGGCAATCCGGGCGCGAAATATCAGAACAACCGGCACAATGTCGGCTTCATGGCGGCGGACGCGATTGCCCGCCGCCATTCCTTTTCGCCCTGGTCGAAGAAATTCCAGGGGCTGATTTCGGAAGGCACGCTCGGCGGCGAGAAGGTCCTTTTGATCAAGCCGCAGACCTTCATGAACCTGTCCGGACAGTCGGTCGGCGAGGCGCTGCGCTTCTACAAGCTCGACGCTGCCGCCCTCACCGTCTTCTACGACGAGATCGACCTTGCCGCAGGCAAGGTCAGGGTCAAGGTGGGCGGCGGCTCCGGCGGCCACAACGGCATCCGTTCGCTCGACCAGCATGTCGGCAACGCCTATCGCCGCGTGCGCATCGGTGTCGGCCATCCCGGCGTCAAGGAGATGGTGCACGGCCATGTGCTCGGCGACTTCGCCAAGGGCGATCGTGAGTGGCTCGATGTTCTGCTCGACGCGATCGCCGATGACGCAGGCTTGCTTGCCAAGGGCGACGACAATTCCTTCATGAACCGCATCACGCTCGCGCTGCGCGACAAGCTCGTCCCGACCGGCGACGACGACCGGCCGCCACCGAAGGCGCCGAAACAGCAGAGCCACATCCGCCAAGCACGCCCGCAGCAGCCGCCGGCGAAGGTTCCCGAAAGTGGACCGATGGCCGCCATGCTGAAGAAGCTGTTCGGCAAGGACTAATGCATGTCGCCCAACAGTGCGCAGCGGTTTTGGGAGAACGACATGCATCAAAACAAGGACTTAAAGCGCGTCGCCCGACTCCGTTTCAACGCGACGCGCTTTAGGCTCAGTCACGATCAGGGCATGGGGCTTGACGTTCGTCGTCCCTTTCGCCCATAGCCCTCACCAAAATCAAATTCCCGATAGGACCGGACAAGATGGGTTTCAAATGTGGCATCGTTGGCTTGCCCAACGTCGGCAAGTCGACGCTGTTCAACGCGTTGACCAGGACGGCCGCCGCGCAGGCCGCCAACTATCCTTTCTGCACCATCGAGCCGAACACCGGGGAAGTGGCGGTGCCGGACCCGCGCCTGCAGAAGATCGCGGCGATCGGCAAGTCGAAGGAGATCATCCCGACCCGCATCTTCTTCGTCGACATTGCCGGCCTGGTGCGCGGCGCCTCCAAGGGCGAAGGGCTGGGCAACCAGTTCCTCGCCAATATCCGCGAAGTCGACGCCATCGTCCATGTCCTGCGCTGCTTCGAGGATGACGACATCACCCATGTCGAAGGCCGCATCGATCCGGTCGCCGACGCCGAGACCGTCGAGACCGAGCTGATGCTTGCCGACCTCGAAAGCCTGGAGCGCCGCATCGTCCAGGTCCGCAAGCGCGCCTCGGGTAAGGACAAGGAAGCAATGGCCGTGCTGCCGATGATGGAGGCAGCGCTCGAATTGCTGCAGGCCGGCAAGCCGACGCGCTTCCTGCTCAAGGGCATCGCGCCGGAGGACCTGCGCATCCTGCAGGGGCTGAACCTGTTGACGTCGCATCCCGTTCTCTACGTCTGCAACGTCGCCGAGGCCGACGCCGCCACCGGCAACGCGCACACGCAAGCGGTGGAGAAGATGGCTGCCGCGCAAGGCGCCGGCACGGTGGTGATCTCGGCGGCGATCGAGGCGGAAGTCGCTCAGCTTTCCGACGAGGAGGAAATGGAATTCCTTGCCTCGATCGGCCTGGATGAGCCGGGCCTCAACAAGGTGATCCGCGCCGGCTACGAACTGTTGCAGCTCATCACCTATTTCACCGTCGGGCCGAAGGAGACGCGCGCCTGGACGATCCACAAAGGCGATAAGGCACCGCAGGCGGCCGGCGTCATCCACACCGATTTCGAACGCGGCTTCATCCGCGCCCAGACGATCTCCTACAACGACTTCGTCACGCTGGGCGGCGAAGTGGCGGCCAAGGAAGCCGGCAAGGCGCGCGACGAAGGCAAGGAATATGTCGTCCAGGACGGCGACATCATGCTGTTCAAGTTCAACACCTGACAATCTCGGCGGATCGGTTGCGGAGTCGGCCCGCCTTGGGCCGGGCACACTTGTCGCGCGTCTTGACCTGGCAAGATCGCGGGTCTAATCCGCTGGTGCTCGCGGGCTCCTCGAAGCCCATGCAATCCTGACGACGCTTCGAAATCTCTTTGGTCCAGCAAGGGAGACCCGGCGATGATCAAGGCCTTCGTCGTGGACAATGATCGCCTGCGCGTCACTGACAACCTCGCCGCGGACGGCGACAGGGTCGTCTGGGCGGACCTTTTCAATCCGACCAAGGAGGAAGAGGCCGCCATCGAGAGCTGGCTGGGCATCGCCATCCCGACGCGCGAGGAGATGGAAGAGATCGAGATCTCCAGCCGCCTCTATGTCGAGGACGGCGGCTACTTCATGACCGCCGTGCTGCCGGCCCAGACCGAGGTCGACGACCCGTTGATGTCGCCGGTGACTTTCGCGCTGGCCGGCAAGAGGCTGATCACCATCCGCTATCACGAGCCGAAGGCCTTCAAGACCTTCCCGCTGCGCGCCGAAAAGGTGGCGACCGGCTGCACCAGCGGCGACACCATCCTGATCGGCCTGCTGGAAGCGATCGTCGACCGCCTCGCCGACATCCTCGAGCGCGCCGGGCGCGATGTGGAGGCGATCTCGCGCGACATCTTCGAGGCGCGCTCGACCAAGGCCTCGAAGCGCAACCGCGATTTCCAGGAGCTGCTCAAGGGCATCGGCCGCAAGGAGGATCTCGCGTCCTCCGTCCGCGACAGCCTGATCTCGCTGCAGCGCCTGGCCGGCTTTCTCGCCCATGTCGCGGCCCAGACCAAGATGAGCAAGGATGTGCGGGCCCGCATCAAGACGCTGTCGCGCGACGTGCTGTCGCTCGCCGACCACGCCACCTTCCTGTCGCAGAAGATCTCCTTCCTGCTCGACGCCACGCTCGGCATGATCTCGATCGAGCAGAACGCCATCATCAAGATCTTCTCGGTCGCCGCCGTCATCTTCCTGCCGCCGACCCTGGTCGCCTCGATCTATGGCATGAATTTCGACATCATCCCCGAGCTCAAATGGGAATTCGGCTATCCCTTTGCCATCGGCCTGATGGTGGTCTCGGCGATCCTGCCCTTCTGGTATTTCCGCCGCCGCGGCTGGCTCTGACACTTCCAGCCGGAAACGACTGGCTCACCAGAAAGGACTTGACCAAATTGGCTCGGGCCGTCATCCGGGATGCCCGACCTTAGGGATTCACGCGTTCGTCAACCGGATTGCCGACATGACCGGAAAGACCTGGGCCTATGAGGACTTCGTCGAGGGTGCTTCGCTCGACCTCGGCAGCAAGAATGTAAGCGCGGCCGAGATCATCGAATTCGCCAGCGAATTCGATGCCCAGCCGATGCATCTCGACGAGGAGGCCGGCAAGGCGAGCATCCTGGGCGGCCTTTCGGCTTCGGGCTGGCACACCTGCGCGATGTTCATGCGCATGCTGTGCGACGCCTTCCTGCTCAATTCGACCTCGCAAGGCTCGCCGGGCATCGAGCATGTGAAATGGAAGAAGCCGGTACTGGCCGGCGACCGGCTCACCGGCAAGGTCACCGTGCTTTCCAAGCGCCAGTCCAAATCGAGGCCTCAGCTCGGCCTCGTCAGCATGCGCAGCGAGTTGTTCAACCAGCGCGGCGAATGCGTCTTCGAGCTCGAGAACACCGGCATGTTCCTGACCCGAGAGGCCATCGCGTGACCCTGGACGAGTATTTCCTCATCGGCGAAACCGTCACGCTGGGCTCGCATAAATTCGAAGCGGACGAGATCAAGGCGTTCGCCAAGAAATACGATCCGCAGGTCTTCCATGTCGACGAGGAGGTGGCGAAGAAGAGCGTGCTCGGCGGTCTGTGCGCCTCCGGCTGGCACACCGCCGCCACCTGGATGAAATACAACCTCGAAAAGCGCATGGAGACCGAGGGTGTGCGCTGGACCGGTCCCGGACCGCAGCCCGAATTCGGCCCCTCGCCGGGCTTCCGCAACCTCAAATGGCTGAAGCCGGTCTATGCCGGCGAAACCGTGACCTTCACCCGCACGGCGCTCGCCCATCGCCCGCTTGCGGGGCGCCCGGGCTGGAGCCTGCTCACGCTGCGTTCGGAAGGCTTCGATTCGACCGGCGACAAGGTCATCGAGTTCGACAGCGCGGTGCTGGTGAAGGTGGAGTAGCGGCAGCTCTCCTTCTCCCTTTGTGGGAGAAGGAAGAGGTTGGCTCAATGCCCCTCGAAACCGATCAGCGTCCTTACCGGCACACCGAGCGCTCCCAGCTTCCGGCGCCCGCCGAGATCCGGCAGGTCGATGACGAAACAGGCCGCGACAATGTCGGCGCCGATCTGCCTGAGCAACTTCACCGCCGCTTCCGCAGTGCCGCCGGTGGCGATCAGGTCGTCGACCACGATCACCTTCTCGCCCGGCGAGACACCGTCCTTGTGCATCTCCATCTCGTCCAGACCGTATTCGAGGCTGTAGGCGACACGCACCGTCTCGTAGGGCAGCTTGCCCTTCTTGCGGATCGGCACGAAGCCGGCCGAGAGCTGGTGCGCCACGGCGCCGCCAAGGATGAAGCCGCGCGCCTCGATGCCGGCGATCTTGTCGATCTTCAGCCCGGCATAGGGATGCACCAGCTCGTCGATGGCGCGGCGAAAGGCGCGCGCATCGCCAAGCAGCGTAGTGATGTCGCGAAACAGGATGCCGGGTTTGGGGTAATCTGGAATGGTGCGGATCGCGGCAAGCAGCGTGTCTTCGAGGGAAGGTTTCATGAGACGAGGCTCCGCGTGTCCGGCTGTCGGGTATGAACGGCGTCAACGCGCCCGGCGCAACGCAACCAACAACGGCTACCGCGACGCGGCGTCGGACACAAGCGCGTCCGGCAAAGGATTGGCGTCGCTGCTTTGTCCCAGCTCGCGTGGTCTTCCAGCGGTTCTCGGCCTGTGCATGGCTGCGATGGAAACTCTGGACCTGCCCTCACCTTCCGCGCATGAAAAAGGGCGCCCGCGGGGCGCCCTTGCTGACAACCATGAGGCCGGATCACATGCCGAGGTCGGAACGCAGTTCGGAGCGCGCCACTTCGTACTCGGCCTTGAAATCGGGGCGGCTGAGCAGAACGGCGGCAATGACACTGCCGGAAATCTTGCCCATCTCGATATCGGACGGATAGTGGATGCCGCCGACCACGCGGTTGTGGGCATATTCGGCGGCGCGGGCCATGATCTCGGCGCGCTTTTCCGGCACCATGTCGGACAGGATGATGCCCATCATCGTGCCGACCGTCGCATGGCCCGACGGCCATGAGCCGGAATTCGACAGCTTCACCACGGGCTTGACGAGATCGCTGAGCTGATGCGGGCGCGGGCGCTTCCAGACATCCTTGGCCGGGTCGACGACCGCGCCTTCTGTGGCCACGACGCGATCGAAGAAGGCGCTGAACTTCGGCAGGGTCCCCTTGTTGAACTTCGGCCCCATGACGTCGGCAAAGCGCCAGACATTCTCTTCGGCATCGGCGATGGCGCGCTTTTCCATTTCGGGCGTCCGCGTCACCTGCAGGGTCAGCACCTCGCCGAGTTCCGCCTTCGTCTCGGCCGAATCGTTGGCCGGCGGCGGCGGCAGGATCAGCGTCAGGTCGATGTCCTTGCTGGTGACGAAGGGCTGGGCGTCCTCGGCGCGGACTGCCGGACTGGCGACAAGAAGCAGCAGCACGGCTGCAAGCGGTGCGAATCTTTTCATGGGCGTGATCCTTTGAGGTGGGGCAAGGCAGGATCGCCACGCGTGATGACGGCCATGTGACATGGCCGGCCGCAAGTGGTCTCGAGATGCAAAAGGGCGCCTTCGCGGCGCCCTTTTTAAACTTCTCGAATATGGGGGGCTCAATGCGCCACGTCGGCCCACACCTTGCGCTTGGTCATGTAGACGAGCGCGCCGAAGATCAGCAGGAACACCAACACGCGGAAGCCGGTCTTCTTGCGGTCCTCGAGATGCGGCTCCGCCGCCCACATCAGGAACGCGGCGACGTCACGCGAATACTGGTCGACCGTCTGCGGCGAGCCGTCGTCATAGGTCACCTGGCCATCGGAAAGCGGCTTCGGCATCTTCAGCGACACGCCGGACAGGAAGTACGGATTGTAGTGCGTGCCTTCCGGGATCGCCATCCCGGCCGGCGGCGTCTGGTCGTAGCCGGTGAGCAGCGAGTGGATGTAGTCCGGGCCGCCCTGGGCGTACTGGGTGAAGATGTCGAAGACGAAGCGCGGGAAGCCGCGCTCGACGCCGCGCGCCTTGGCAAGCAGCGACATGTCGGGCGGCGCGGCGCCGCCATTGGCGGCCGCGGCTGCCTGCTCGTTCGGGAACGGCGCCGGGAAGTGGTCCGACGGCTTGCCGGGCCGGTCGAACATGTCGCCGGCATCGTTCGGGCCGTCATGGATGGTGTATTCGGCGGCGAGCGTCTTGATCTGCGCCTCAGAATAGCCAAGCCCTTCCAGCGTGCGGAACGCCACTAGGTTCATCGAGTGGCAGGCCGAGCAGACTTCCTTGTAGACCTTCAGGCCGCGCTGCAGCTGGGCCTTGTCGTAGGTGCCGAACGGGCCGGCGAAGGTCCAGCTCATTTCCTTCGGTTCGTTGATCGGGAAATGCGTCGGCGCGGCTTCGGCGTGCCCCTCCTGGGCCATGGCGGCTCCAACGCCTGTCGCTAGAAGGCCAAGCACCGCCAGCGAGGTGAGAATCTTCTTCATGCCAAATCCCCTTGGATTCTCTTTATCGCTCAGCCCTTGGTTTCCGGCGCGCTCACCGCGCCTGCCGGATGGCCGCCGGCCCCCTTGTTTTTCTTTTCCAGCACCGCCTCGGTGATCGAGTTCGGCAGCCGCCGCGGCGTCTCGATCAGGCCGAGCACCGGCATGACGACCAGGAAGAAGGCGAAGTAGAACAGCGTCGCCATCTGCGCCATGAACACATAGCTGCCTTCCGCCGGCTGCGAGCCCAGCCATCCGAGCAGGATGGCGTCAGCCACGAACAACCAGAAGAACAGCTTGTACCAGGGCCGGTAGACCGCCGAGCGCACCTTGGAGGTGTCGAGCCACGGCACCAGGAACAGCATGGCGATGGCGCCGAACATGCACAGCACGCCGCCGAGCTTGGAATTGATCGGCCCGATGTTGAAGGTGATGGCGCGCAGGATCGCGTAGAACGGCAGGAAGTACCATTCCGGTACGATGTGGGCCGGCGTCTTCAGCGGGTTGGCGACAGTGTAGTTGTCCGGGTGGCCGAGATAGTTCGGCAGATAGAAGACGAAATAGGCGAAAATGAACAGGAACACGATCATGCCGAACGCATCCTTGATGGTCGCATAAGGCGTGAAGGCGACGGTGTCGGTCTTCGACTTGACCTCGATGCCGGTCGGGTTCGACTGGCCGACGACATGCAGCGCCCAGATGTGCAGCACGACGACGCCGGCGATCATGAACGGCAACAGGTAATGCAGGGCGAAGAAGCGGTTCAGCGTCGGATTGTCGACGGCGAAGCCGCCAAGTAGCAGTTCCTGGATCCAGTTGCCGACCAGCGGAATGGCGCTGAAGAAGCCGGTGATGACGGTGGCGCCCCAGAAGCTCATCTGTCCCCAGGGCAGCACGTAGCCCATGAAGCCGGTGGCCATCATCAGAAGGTAAATGATGCAGCCGAGGATCCACAGCAGCTCGCGCGGCGCCTTGTAGGAGCCGTAGAAGAGGCCGCGGAAAATGTGGATATAGACGGCGACGAAGAAGAAGGAGGCGCCGTTGGAATGGAGATAGCGCAACAGCCATCCCGAATTCACGTCGCGCATGATCTTTTCGACCGAATCGAAGGCGAGATTGGTGTCGGACGTGTAGTGCATGGCCAGCACGATGCCGGTCAGGATCTGCGCGGTCAGCATGATCGACAAGATGCCGCCGAACGTCCACATGTAGTTGAGGTTGCGCGGTACCGGATAGGCGACGAAGCTGTCATAGATCAGCCGCGGCAGCGGCATGCGCGCGTCGAACCAGCGCTCGATGCCGGTCTTCGGCGTGTAGGTGGAATGTCCCTCGCTCATCGAAATATCCCCTGCCTCAGCCGATACGGATCTTGGTGTCGGAAATGAACTGATAGACCGGGATCGCCATGTTCTCGGGCGCCGGGCCTTTGCGGATGCGGCCGGCGGTGTCGTACTGCGAGCCGTGGCACGGGCAGAACCAGCCGCCGAAATCGCCTTCCTGGCCGAGCGGGATGCAGCCGAGATGGGTGCAGACCTGCACCATGACCATCCAGGCTTCCTTGCCGGGCGTTGTGCGGTTGGCGTCGGTCGCCGGCGCGTCGGAGGCAAGGTTGGCGTTGCGGGCGATCGGGTCCTTGAGATCGTTGAGGCTGACCGCCTCGCCGTCCTTCATTTCCTTCTCGGTGCGGTTGCGCACCACGACCGGCTTGCCGCGCCACTTGACGATCAGCGAGCTGCCGGGCTGCAGCGAGGAGACGTCGACTTCGACCGAGGCCAGCGCCAGCGTCGAGGCGTCCGGGCGCATCTGGTCGATGAACGGCCAGGCGACGGCCCCTGCGCCGACCACGCCGGCCATGCCGGTGGCGATGTAGAGAAAATCGCGACGGTTGGGATCGTGGATTTCGGTTGCGCTCACGGGTGCCTGATCCTTTCGCCTCTTTCCGTGCCGGCGGCCGAGCCTTGTCCCCGCTCAATCGCGCCGGCCCGACAGCGCATGGCGAACAGGCTAGCGAATTCCTCCGGCATTTGGAGTTGGGTTTATGCGTGAAGCCCGTTTTTGTCCAGTCGGGTGAAGGCACAAGGGCACATTGTCGCGGCTGCGTGGCGCGGCTAGGTCGGATGCCCCGCCGGCAGACCGGCGAAGGCCATGAAATAGCGGGAAATCGGGAGCGAAAACGGTGGCTTGTTCGCCTCGACAGCACTCGTTGGCCCGGTCTATTCTCCGCCCATGGCGCATGTCATCGACCGCGACAAATGGGCTGAAGCCCCCGACCGCTGGCAAGGCGAGCTGCAATGCGGCGCCTGGGGTTCCAAAAGCTGCCTGATCTTCAACTATCTGCCGGAGATCGGCGGCGGCCCGCGGCTGCACAAGCATCCTTATGCGGAGATCTTCGTCATCCGCTCCGGAACCGGCCTGTTCACCGTCGGCGACCAGCAAATCGAGGCGTCCGCTGGCCAGATCCTGATCGTGCCGCCCGACACGCCGCACAAATTCACCAATCTCGGACCCGGCCCGCTTGAGACCACCGACATCCATGAGAATGGCCATTTCATCACGGAATGGCTGGAATAGATTCGGATCGGCCTTCCTAGCTCGCGCCGAGCCTGACCAGCACTGCCCTTGGGATGTTGTATTCGCGGATCACGACGTCGTGCCGGCGAAGGCCGCAGAGTTCGCGCTGGATGAAATAGCCGTGGACGGCCGCCGCAGCCTCCTTGAGCAGCCGGTTGCGATCTCCGCCCTCGCCGTTTTCGCGCAGCTTCGCCAGTGTCTCCTCGACGCGCTGGCCGGCGCGGCCAAGCGCGGCCGCCTTTTCGGCGAGGATTTCGTGGCCGAGTAGGTCGAGCGCGCTTTCCTGCGCGCCTGACCGTCCGAAATTGCAGGGCATTCTGACCGACATGGCTGCGTTCTACCCCGCCGGGCGCGTCTCTTCCAGCACGCTTTCCTCATTGAACAGGAAGCCGCCGGACTGGCGCTTCCAGAGCCGCGCATAAAGGCCGTCGAGCGCCACCAGCTCGTCATGCGTGCCCTCCTCGACGATGCGCCCGTCGTCGAGCACGACCAGCCGGTCGAGCGCGGCGATGGTCGAGAGCCGATGGGCGATGGCGATGACGGTCTTGTCCTCCATCAGCCGCGCCAGATTCTCCTGGATGGCCGCCTCGATGTCGGAATCGAGCGCCGAGGTCGCCTCGTCGAGGATGAGGATCGGCGCATCCTTGAGGAAAAGGCGGGCGATCGCCACGCGCTGGCGCTGGCCGCCGGAGAGCTTCACGCCGCGCTCGCCGACATAGGCCTCGTAGCCGGCCCGCTCGCGGTTGTCGCGCAGGCCCATGATGAAATCATGCGCCTCGGCTTTGCGCGCCGCGGCGATCACCTCAGCATCGGTCGCGTCCGGCATGCCGAGCTTGATATTGTCGCGCAGCGAGCGGTGGAAGAGTGCGGTATCCTGGCTGACCACGCCGATATTGGCGCGCAACGAATTCTGCGTCACCCCGGCGATGTCCTGGCCGTCGATCAGGATCTTGCCGCCCTCGAGGTCGTAGAGGCGCAGGATGAGATTGGCCAGCGTCGTCTTGCCGGCGCCCGACGGGCCGACCAGTCCGACCTTCTCGCCCGGCCGCACGACAAGGTCGATGCCGTCGAGGACCCCTGCCCCCTTGCCGTAGTGGAAGGTGACGTTCTTGAGGTCGATGCGGCCACCGGCAACCACCAGTTCCTTGGCGTCCGGTGCGTCGGTCAGGCCGAGCGATTGCGAGATCAGCGCCTTGGAATTCTCCAGCACGCCGAGATTCCTCAAGATGCTGTTGAGCTGCATCATTACCCGTCCCAGCAGCATGTTGAGCCGCAAGACGAGAGAAAGCGTGAAAGCGACGGCGCCGACGGTGATCGAGCCCTCCACCCAAAGATAAACGGCAAAGACGGCGATTGACGTGATCATGATGCCGGAAAGCGTCGTCAGCGCCATGCGCACGCCAGTCAGCCGGCGCGTGAACGGCCGCAGCGCATCGAGATAGATGTCGAAGCCGCTGCGGATATAGCGGTCGTCGCCGTCGGCGGCGAACAGCTTCAGCGTCTGCACATTGGAATAGGAATCGACGATTCGGCCGGTGATCATCGAGCCGGCCTCGGCGGTCGCCTCGGCATGCTTGCGGATCGCCGGCAAATAGAGCCTCGCCAGCCAGGCGAAGGCGGCGATCCATATCACCACCAGCACCGCCAGCCTGAGGTCGAGGCCGGCGACCAGCGCCAGCGTCGTCACCGTGTAGACGATCATGAACCAGATCACCTCGATGAAGCTCTCCATCAGGTCGCCGGTTGCCTGCCCCGCCTGCCAGACTTTGGTGGCGATGCGCCCGGCGAAATCGTTCTGGAAGAAAGCGTAGGACTGGCGCGAGACATGCCGGTGCGCCTGCCAGCGCACCAGGCTGTAGAAGCCCGGCGTGATCGTCTGCTCGTCGACCAGCGCCGAAAGGCCGACCACCAGCGTGCGGATGACCAGCACCACCGCGCCCATGAACAGAAGCTCGGGACCGGCGGCGGCCCAAAGCGCATGCCAGCTGCGCTCGCCGGGAAGCTGGTCGAGGATGTCGACCAGCCGTCCGACGAAATAGAACAGCCCGGCCTCGACCAGCGGCGCGATGCCGCCGATGATCAGCATGGCGAAGAAGGCGAGCTTCGCCTGTCCGACATAGTGCCAGAGGAAGCCGCCGACGCTGGCGGGTGGCCGAAGATTCGCGGGCTCGCGGAACGGGTAGACCCAGCTTTCGAACCAGCGATAGACGGCCTTCATCATTCCGCGGCTTCACCCTTGGCAATAGCGTCATTGGCGGCCTCGGCTGGAACCTCGTCGAGCAGGAAGCCGCCCGACTGGCGCCGCCATAGCTGGGCATAGAGCCCGCCCCTGGCGACGAGTTCCTCGTGCGACCCTTCCTCGATGACGCGGCCCTTGTCCATGACGACGAGCCTGTCCATCGCGGCGATGGTCGACAGCCGGTGCGCGATGGCAATCACGGTCTTGCCTTGCATCAGCTTGTAGAGGTTCTCCTGGATCGCCGCCTCGGCTTCCGAATCGAGCGCCGAGGTCGCCTCGTCGAGGATGAGGATCGGCGCATCCTTCAACATGACGCGGGCAATGGCGACGCGCTGGCGCTGGCCGCCGGACAATTTGACACCCCGGTCGCCGACATGGGCGTCGAATCCCTTGCGGCCGTTGTGGTCCGAAAGTCCGCCGATGAAATCGAGCGCCTCCGCCCTCCGCGCTGCCTCGATCAGCATCTCGTCAGTCGCGTCGGGTCGGCCGTAGAGGATGTTCTCCCGCACCGACCGGTGCAGCAGAGATGTGTCCTGCGTCACCATGCCGATCTGCGCGCGCAGCGAATCCTGCTTCACCCCGGCGATCTCCTGGCCGTCGATCAGAATCCGGCCGCCTTCCAGGTCGTAGAAGCGCAGCAAGAGGTTGACCAGCGTCGACTTGCCGGCGCCGGAGCGGCCGACGATGCCGACCTTCTCGCCGGGCTTCACGGTGAGCGACAGGTTGTCGATGACGCCCTTCTGCTTGCCGTAGTGGAAGCCGATGTCCTCGAAGCGGATCTCGCCCCGGCTAACGGCGATGTCTCTGGCGCCAGGGCGGTCCTCGACCAGCCGCGGCAGCGAGATCGACTGGATGCCGTCCTGCACCGTGCCGATATTCTCGAACAGGCCCGACATCTCCCACATGATCCACTGCGACATGCCCCACATCCTGAGCACCAGGCCGATGACCACGGCGACCGCGCCGATCGTCACCGCATCGGCGAGCCACAGCCACAGCGAGATCGCCGTGACAGTGAACAAAAGCAGCGAATTCAGGATGTAGAGCAGGCCGTAGAGCACCGTCACCAGGCGCATCGAGCGGTACACGGTATCGAGGAAGCCCGCCATGCCTTCCCGAGCGAAGGCCGCCTCGCGGCGCGCGTGGGAAAACAGCTTCACCGTCTGGATGTTGGCATAGCTGTCGACGACACGACCAGTCATGGTCGAACGCGCATTAGCCTGTTCCTCACCGACCTTGCCGAGCCGGGGAATAAAATACCGCAGCAGCGCAATATAGCCGATCAGCCATACGCCCAAGGGTGCGGCCAGCCGCAAGTCCGCCGAGCCGACGATGAACAGCATGCCGAGAAAGTAGACGATGACGTAGTTGAGGACGTCTATAACCTTCATGACGCAGTCGCGCACGGCGAGTGCGGTCTGCATCAGCTTGGTGGCGATGCGGCCGGCGAACTCATCCTGGTAGAAAGCCATCGACTGTTTCAGCAGGTAGCGATGCACCTGCCAGCGGATGCGCATCGGGTAGTTGCCCATCATCGTCTGCTGGTTGAACAACGAACGCACCCAGACCGTGCCGGGCAGCGCAAACAGCACGATGAAAGCCATGCCGGCCAGTTTCCAGCTCTCGGTCTGCAGGAAGGTTTCCCGGTTCTGCGCCGACAGCCAGTCGACGATGCGGCCCATGAAACCGAACATCCACACTTCGGTGATGGCGATCGCCGCCACCAGCACTGCATCCACGACGATGTAGGGCCAGACGCCGCGCGTATAGTGCACGCAGAAGGCGACCAGCGTCTTCGGCGGCTCGACCGGCTCCGCGGCGGGAAACGGGTCGAGCCTCTTTTCAAACCAGCGGAACATTCCGGGCACTCGACTGTCTATGCGCTCACGCAGCGCGGGATTGATGGGCAAGGCCGTTCGGCCGCGCTGCGCGACGGGCCGGCGATACGGAATCAACTGAATCGCCGGCCCTGCTTCGCGCAATATAGGGTGTCGCGGGCTTTTCGCCGACAGGCTCGTTTGGCGATCCTGACGACACGTTGGAGCCAGCCCGCGCTTTCTCACCGGGCCGGAACAGCCTGACGACACGGCGCACCAGCGAAGGCCGGCCGGGATCGGGCACGGCGCGCGAGAAATCAACGTCGGGCAACATGCCGCGATGCGGACGCCGGCGCGTCTCGGCGTGCACCGCCGACGAATAGGTCTCGCCGATCAGCAGCGCCCAGGTCGCCATCTTGCGCTCGTGCAGGCTTCTTGAACCCGGTATTTTATAGGGATCGAACATCGGTCCGTCCTCCATGTGCAAATGCGTTAAAAAGGGTGATACGAACTCAACCTCCGGCATTCGGCCGGAGGCGCGAAATGCGTCGGTCGGGACATGACGGCAAGCGTCAGCCCGGACATGACGGCAAGCGTCGGTCCTGACACGTTCGGGTGGGGCGCGGCGGCCCTTTGGCAGTTTGAAAAACATCGCGAGATTCCTTCGAAAACCGAAAACTGGGTTCGGCGGGAATCGGTGCGATGAGGTCTTAAAGTGTCAGAAGAATCGTCGTACCGAAACCGCCGTTGGGCATACAAGAGCCCCGGAGAGGCGCTGCCCGGAGAGGAACTGGAAGTGCATGGTAATCATCTGGTCCCCCTCCTTCGGTTCGGGTTGACGATGGTGGGCATATACTCGACTTCGCAGAAAATGGCCACCCGCCAGTCCAGAAATCGCCAAAAGCGGGAGACGCCTGTGGCCGATCTGCCACTTATTAGAAAGATGCGGAAATGAACGACCGTCTCCGCATCGCGCTCTACCAGCCTGATATCGCCGGCAACACCGGGACAATCCTGCGCTTCGCCGCCTGCCTCGATCTCAGTGTCGACATCATCGAGCCGGCCGGCTTTCCGCTCTCCGATCGGGCGCTGAAACGGGCCGGCATGGACTATCTCGAAATGGCGGCGCTTGCCCGTCATGCCGACTGGCACGCCTTCGAGGAATGGCGCAGGGCGAACGCGCGCCGCCTTGTGCTGCTCACCACCAAGGCCGCGACCGCCTACACG
Organism: Mesorhizobium silamurunense; assembly: GCF_014843825.1. GTDB lineage: Bacteria > Pseudomonadota > Alphaproteobacteria > Rhizobiales > Rhizobiaceae > Mesorhizobium > Mesorhizobium silamurunense. The sequence goes on along the minus strand of NZ_JHQR01000065.1, from coordinate 10,263 downwards.
GAGTTTGCTTTCGCCGCCGGCGACATCCTTCTGTTCGGCCGCGAATCCGCCGGCGTGCCGGAAGAGATTCACGAGGCGGCGGATGCGCGACTGACCATTGCGATGCGGCAAGGCGCGCGCAGCATCAATGTCGCGCTGTCCGTCGCGATGGTCGCGGGCGAAGCGCTCCGCCAGCTCGGCTAAAGCAATTCCAGGAAAAGTGTGAAACGGTTGGGCTCGGCGACTTCGCCGTAGCCTTCCGTCCGGAATTGCGTCAAAACAAAGAGCTTGAGCGGTTCTGCGTTTTCCCGAAACGATAAACCGCTCCAGCATCCTCAGCCCTTGCTCGCCGTCGCGGATCGCCTCCCCTTCTGCCGTCATTTTCACCCAGGCGCACATCGCCTTCTCCTGCATTTGCCGTATCAACGTTTCTTCGCTACAAGCTCAACCTAACTTGAGGTCAAGCGGAAATTGCGAAATGGCTCCGGTACGGGAATTGACGGTCGGCCAGGTGGCGATGCGCAGCGGCGTGGCGGTGTCGGCGCTGCATTTCTACGAGGCGCGCGGGCTGATCCGCAGCCATCGCACGGCGGGCAACCAGCGGCGCTACAGCCGCGACGTGCTGCGACGGGTGGCGATCATCCGCGTCGCGCAGGAGGTCGGCATCTCGCTCGCCGAGATTGCCGCGGCGTTCCGGTCCCTGCCCGAGGGCCGCACCCCAACGCGCGAGGATTGGAATCTGCTTTCGACGGCCTGGCGCGACGGGCTCGACCACAAGATCAGCCAGTTGAAGAAGTTGCGCGACGGGCTGACCGACTGCATCGGCTGCGGCTGCATGTCGATCGACAAATGCCCGCTCAGGAACAAGGAAGATCGGCTGGCGCGGGAGGGCACCGGGGCGAGGCGGCTGGTGGTGGGCTGACGGCTAGTCTGCCGCCGGCAGCCTCCGCATGGTGAACTCGATGACATCGCCCGGGCGTTCGAACCAGCTTTCGATCTCGGTCCAGTAGGCCTGCTTGGGAAAGCGCTCGAACCATTCCTTCGCCTTGAGGCGCGCGGCCGGACGGGGCAGCACGAAAGTCTCGCGCAGGAATCCGTCGCGCGGCTGCCCTTCGCGCTCGGCCCGCGAGCGCTCCAGCCTCTTCCTCAAGCCATCCAGCGGCGGTCTTGCCGGGGTGCGCACGAAGGAACTCCCTTGCACCTTGGTCAGACAGGACTTGACCCTTGCCCTTAAGAGATTAGGGATCGCGCGCGGAAAAAACGAGTCATTTGTCGGGCAAGCAAGCCCGTGACTGGAGACGGAATTGGAACGACCTGACCTTCCCGTGGGCCTGCCGGCCGACATCGAACAGAAGAAGATGAAGGCCCGCCTCTGGTTCGAAGCGCTGCGCGAGCGCATCTGCGCCACATTCGAGCAGATCGAGCAGGAACTCACCGGACCGCAATCGTCCTGGTCGCCCGGGCATTTCGAGAAGACTCCCTGGGAGCGCGACGAGGGCAAAGGCGGCGGCGGCACCATGTCGATGATGCGCGGCCGCGTTTTCGAGAAAGTGGGCGTACACACATCGACCGTCTACGGCGAATTCTCGCCCGAATTCAGGAAGCAGATGCCCGGCGCTGAGGAGGATCCGCGCTTCTGGGCGAGCGGCATTTCGCTGATTGCGCATCCCTGGAACCCCAACGTGCCGGCCGTGCACATGAACACGCGTATGGTCGTGACCACGCGCCACTGGTTTGGCGGTGGCGCCGACCTGACGCCGGTGCTCGATCGCCGCCGTACCCAGGACGACCCCGATACGCTCGCCTTCCACCGCGCTATGCAATTCGCCTGCGAGAAGAACGCCGCCGTCGCCGACTATGCGAAATACAAGGCATGGTGCGACGAGTACTTCTTCCTGCCGCACCGCGACGAGCCGCGCGGCATCGGCGGCATCTTTTTCGACTGGCTGCATTCTGACGAGGACAAGGGTGGTTGGGACGCCGATTTCAATTTCGTCCAGGATGTCGGACGCTCTTTCCTCGTTGTCTATTCCCACCTGGTTCGGGCCAATTTCAACGAGAACTGGACCGACGGCGACCGCGACGAACAGCTCATCCGGCGCGGCCGTTACGTGGAATTCAATTTGCTTCACGATCGCGGCACCATCTTCGGCCTGAAGACCGGCGGCAATGTCGCCTCGATCCTGTCCAGCCTGCCGCCCGAGGTAAAGTGGCCGTAAAAATCCGGTGAGCGGGACGCTGGCCGCATTGATGTTCCATTCGCCGAATCTTGGCGGACAATGTGGCGGCGGCAATTTCTTTTTCGTCTAATATCCTTTTGAAAAAATTGAGTTATTTAACGTTTCCGGGTCGGGAAGCGCCGGCGGTCCATCTCCCATGGGCCGCGACCCGACGCGTCCGGACGGCCTGATCGAGAGGGGTGCCTTCCCAAACGGTGCCCGCATTCCAGGAGAGCATGCCAATGCGCAAGCTTATTGTGACGGCAGCAGCCGCTGCCTTTCTCGCCTCCGGTGGCGCCGCGTTCGCCGCGGTCAAGCACACCACGGGCACGGTCAAGAGCTTTGATGGAACGGCCATGAGCCTTGTTCTGGACAACGGATCGACCTTCACGCTGTCCAAGGCCTTCAAGGATCCTGGCATCAAGCCGGGCGAGAAGGTCCGCGTTTCCTGGGATATGAGCGGCAAGATTGCCGAGGCCGTCAAGATCATGAAGTGACGGCCTGCGGCCTTGGCAAGATCATGAAGTGACGACCTGCGGCCTTGGCAAGATCATGAAGTGACGGCCTGCGCAGCCTTGGCAAGCTTAGGCAACAGAAGGCGGAGCCCTGGGGCTCCGCCTTTTTCGGCTTCAGCACTTTGACCGCCCTCCGAACGGCATGACTCTTGATGCAACCGAAGCCGGCGACATGTGTTATGGTTGTCCACTTGAGCAATTCCAGGAAAAGTGCCCGGCGGTTTTCCGCGCGGGATTGCGCAAAACAATAGCTGGAGCGGTCAAGGCTGAACCGCTCCGCAGCAAGGAAAGGAAAACCCATGAAGGAATTCCAATGCGGAACACTCGTCCCTGGCTGTGACTGGCACACGCGCGCCGAGGAAGAGGCGGAGGTCATGCGCCGTGCCGTCGAGCACATGCGCGAGACCCACGGCGAAACCATCATCCGCGAGACCATGATCGAGGCGATCCGCTCGCGCATCCAGAAGGTCCGCGACGCGGCCTGAGGCATCCGGTCGCCATTTCGTACGACCACCAACAAAGACGGTGAGCGGGATGCAGCATTCAGGCGCATCTCGCTTCGTTTGCGTCCCGATCGCCGGCAACGGCCCGGCTTCGCCGAATTCAAACAAAAACTTATATTCGTATCGGCTTGGATAACCCTACGGTAACGGTATGCATGCGATCGTCGCGCGCATGATCCGGTCACAAGCGGCTGTCCGAGGAGCCGTTCGCCACCAGGGCGCTGGCCGGGTTCGGTGGGACGAGGTGCTTCGCGCATGCGCGAAAAATCGGACAATCGAGGCGGTTCCCGCACAGCGGCGCTCCTATTGTGCGCGTTCGTGGGCGCGTCGCCCGTGGCCGCTCAGGAGATGACCACGTCGCTCGTGGATATCCGCCAGGGGTCTTGGCTCAGCGACCGCGCAAGAGGCCTCGGCAATGGCGGCTACGAGTTGCAGGACGGAAGCTGGGTCTCGTTCAATCGGTGGTACCACAGCAATTGGGTCGACATGCATGTCGATTTTCTCACGCAGATCACCGAAAACAGCGGCATTCTGTGGGGTTTTGGGACCGGGGAACAAGCCGAGAAATACCGCATAGCGCCGAGCCTCAAGCTCGGTTTTCTCACCCAGACCCATCCGAGCCTGAACAGCACGCTGTCTCTTTCTGTTACCTCGACCTTCGGCGGCAACCTGACCGAAAAGCCCTGCGTGGCCGACTACGGGGATCTGGGCACCTACAGCGTCAACTGCCGGCTCGCGGCCGGCGAGACGGCGCCTGAGGAAACGCTGAAATATCTGGTTAACGCTACACCCGAGAGGTTGCGCCTGTGGCTCAATTACCGTGTTACTTTCTGACCGCCGGAAGGCCATACATGCGAAGTCTTCTTGCTTTCCGGATTCGCAAATCGTCCATCCTCGTTCCTGCTTGACCGGGAGTAAGACCATGTCTGGTAATATCTGGAAGTTCGGCATTGCCGCGGCACTCACCATTCTGCCGGCATGCCTGGCGTCGGCGCAGGAAGCTCTCGACGCGGACCAGACGGCCGCGATGTGCCACGGCGGCGGGTCCATATGCGTAAGCGCAAAGATACCGGCTGCGCGAACGACACAAGCGGTGCAGAGCTGGATGAGCCCCGATGTCGGTGCCGCATGGGCTGCGGGCTACAAAGGCAAGCGTGTCACCATCACCATCGTCGACGACTTCAGCAGTTCATCGCGCTTCTCCGGCAATTTCGGCATTGGCGTGCAGACCCAGCGGCATGGTGAATGGACGCGTGAAGAAGCAAGCATGATCGCTCCGGCCGCGACCATACGCTCCAAGGATTTCTCGACGGGCTCGGCCGTCTCGCTGGCAAGCGGTCTGAACGTGCTCAACCTCAGTTATGGCATGTACGCGAATGCCGGCTACAGCGTGAACCAGATCGGGTGGGCCCCGGAGGAGGCATCGATCATCTCCTACGCCACCAAGGGATCGGCCATAGTGTCGAAGGCGGCTGGCAACGACGCGGTCGCCGTAGGCGGGATCACCGGCGGCCAGCAGGACTATCTCGACCTCGCCCTGATCGGCAAGCCGACGGCGATCTTTGTCGGGGCACTGTCGACGAACGGCACGACATCGAACAAGGCTCAGCTTGCCTGGTATTCCAACTACGCCGGCTCCGACCCGCTCGTGCAGGGCCAATTCCTGGTGGTCGGCGTCGAAGGCGACAAGACCGGCCTTTACGGCACGTCCTTCGCCGCGCCGATCATCTCCGGATACGCCGCGATCATCGGTAGCAAATTCACGAAGGCAACGCCGGTTCAGATCACCAACGACCTGCTCAACACGGCTCGTACCGACACGCTGGTCAATTACGACCCGTCGATCTACGGCAAGGGCGAGGCAAGCCTTTCGCGCGCCCTGGCCCCTGTGGCGATCCATTGACCGGCACCGATCGATCCGGCCTGTCGCTCTAAGCCCCGAGAGCCTTCGCGGCGCGTTTGAGCAGCGCGCCGCGGTCCATGATGAACCCGGAATCCGCCCATTCCTTCTCGAGTTTTTTCAGCGTGGCGCCAAGCTTCGGGCCGGGCGAGGCGCCGAGGTCGGTCAGATCGGCGCCCTTGACCGGGAACACCGGTTTTTCCCATTTCAAGGCGAAATTGAGCAGGCGCGAGAAACCACCGGGTTCAATCATCGCCTGATTGTCCTCGACCGCGCGTGCGCGCGCGGCGGCGAGCGCGAGCCGCAGCCGATCGACGAAGCCTTCGCGATCGCCGAAATAGAGCTTTTTCGAGAATTCCGTCTCTGTCGTCTTGGGTTCAGGCTGAGCAGTCAGCGCCCAGCGCCGCAGGCGTTCCCCTTCGCCGGTCGAAAATCTCAGCCTTTCGGCAAGTGTCTTCATGCGCGCGGCATCCGGCGGAACCATTGCCTCCAGCCGGAGCAGCGGATCGGCATTCCAGCCGAGATCCTCTTCGGTCCTGACCAGCCCGTGGATGGCGTCGATGCCCCACTTCTCGCTCTCCGGCAGCACGGCCGTGAGAACGCCGGCCTGGCGCATCCACAGCAGGGCACGCGAAGGATCGGGCGCCAAAAGCAGCTTCTTCAGTTCGGACCAGACGCGCTCGGCCGAAAGCCTGCCGAGCCCGTCCTTCAGCCTGGCGCAGGCCTTCAGGCCCTCAGCGTCAGGCCGGCCGTCGCCGTACCAGGCAAAAAAGCGGAAGAAGCGCAGGATGCGCAGATAATCCTCGCGGATGCGCGCTTCCGGATCGCCGATGAAACGCAGCCGCCTCGCCTCGATATCGGCGACGCCGCCGACAAGGTCGACAACCGTCCCGTCGGCTTCGGCATAGAGCGCGTTGATGGTGAAGTCGCGCCGCTCGGCGTCCGCCTTCCAGTCGCGCCCGAAGGTCACTTTCGCCCGCCGGCCGTCGGTCTCGATATCGGCCCTGAGCGTCGTGACCTCATAGGCCTTGCCGCCGGCGATTGCCGTGATGGTGCCGTGCTCGATCCCGGTCGGCACGGTCTTGAAGCGGGCGGCCTGGGCGCGGCGGATTGTTTCCTCGGGCACGGTCGTCGTGGCGATGTCGATATCGGCGACCGGCTGGCCGATCAGCGCGTTGCGCACCGCTCCGCCGGCCACGCGCGCCTCCTCGCCGCCTTCCTTCAGCGCGGCAAGCAGCTTCTGCAGATGCTTTTCGCCCAGCCAATCGGCCTGGCCCAAGAGAGACACCTCAGCGCTCACGCATAGAGCCTTTCATAGAGTGTGCGGATGATGCCGGCGGTGACGCCCCAGATGCGCTGGCCGCCATAGGGCATCTCGTAGAAGAACCATTCGAGGTCGTTCCACATGCGGCTGTCGCGCGCGTGGTTGACAGGGTCCATCAGGAAGCGCAGCGGCACCTCGAAGGCGGCGTCGACCTCGTCGGCATTGAGCGTCAGCGAAAAGCCCGGCCGCACCACGGAAAGCACCGGCACGATGCGGTAGCCGCTGCCTGAGATATAGTCGGGCATACGGCCGATGATTTCGATGTGGTCGCGGTCGAGGCCGATCTCTTCGAAGGTCTCGCGCAACGCTGTGGCCTCAGGGCCGGGATCGGTCGGATCGATGGTGCCGCCGGGGAAAGCCACCTGGCCGGAATGGCTGCGCAGCCTCTCGGCGCGCTTGGTAAGCAGGACCGCGGCGCCATCGGCGTGATCGATGACCGGGATAAGCACAGCGGCGTCGCGCAGCGGCTTTATGTGCTTCAGCCTGGGATGGCCTGGATTGAAGCGATGATCGCCGAACTCGTTGCCGGCTTGCGCCTCCGGCTGCGCCGCGACACGGGCGCGAAAATCCGCGATCGAGAACGGCACCGGCGCCACCTGGTCCATCACGCGCTCAGCCGCTCGAGCTTTTCGACCGGCATGATCGGATAGACCTCGCCGCCGGAGCGGACGGCGAACATCGCTTTGCCGTCGATGTCGATCTCCTCGCCATGCTCGACCAGTTCGTACATCACCGGCCGCGCCACCAGAGCTTCCAGCCGACCGCGCACCAGCACGTAGGGCTTGAGCCCGCCCGTGGTGTCCTCGTCGACGAAGCGCAGCGGATGGCCGGGCCCGGCGGTGACCACGTCGCCGACATTGGTGCGGAAGGTGACGACCTGCCCGTCGCCGGTCCCCGACACGTTCATCTCGACGGCGATGAAGGGCGCGTCTACGACGCGGATCCCCACCCGCTCCACCGGCGTCACCAGATAGGTCTTGCCGTCGGCGTCCTTGCGCAGGACGCTCGAAAAGAGCTGTACCAGCGGCATGCGCCCGATCGGCGTGCCGAGATAGAGCCAGGTTCCGTCGGCCTTGATCTCCATGTCGAGATCGCCGCAGAAGTCCGGATTCCAGCGCTCTACCGGAGCCGGTCCCTTGTCCGCGCACGACGCCCGCGAGATCAGCGCTTCCAGACCACGCGCCTCTGTGGCGCGGGTCAAACTCTGTTCGCGATGCTCGACACGTTCGGTCATGGTCACGAAATAGTCACTGTTGTCCCGATTGTCAGCCTTGTCAGCCCAAGTCTGTGATTTAAGTTCGAATGCAGGCGCCAGGCGAGGCCGAATCGCGGCATTCTGCGACTTTGAGAGTGCAGGCCGGTATTTCCAACCACAAGGATCGAACGGCATGAGCGTGATGATCAAGGAAAGCCCGTTGAGTGACAAGGCGATGATCGAGCAGGCCGAGAAGGCGCTGGCCGACATCTCGAAGGTGCGCGATGCCGTAGGCCGCGTGATCTTCGGCCAGGAAGCCGTCGTCGAGCGCACGCTGGTTGCGCTGCTGGCCGGCGGCCATGCGCTGCTTGTCGGCGTGCCGGGCCTCGCCAAGACCAAGCTTGTCGAGACGCTCGGCATCGTGCTCGGCCTCGATTCCCGCCGCATCCAGTTCACGCCCGACCTGATGCCGTCCGATATCCTCGGCTCGGAAGTGATGGAGCAGGACGAATTCGGCAAGCGTTCCTTCCGCTTCATCTCTGGGCCGATCTTCACCCAGCTTTTGATGGCGGACGAGATCAACCGCGCCTCGCCGCGCACACAGTCGGCGCTGCTGCAGTCGATGCAGGAATATCACGTCACCATCGCCGGCGTTCGCCACGACCTGCCCTCGCCTTTCCACGTACTGGCGACGCAGAACCCGCTGGAACAGGAAGGCACCTATCCGCTGCCGGAAGCCCAGCTCGACCGCTTCCTGATGCAGGTCGACATCCTCTATCCGGAGATCGAAGCCGAACGCCGCATTCTGCTCGAAACCACCGGCGTCGAGGAGGCCAGGACCGACAATGTACTGCAGTCGGCCAGGCTGAAGGAGATTCAGACGCTGATCCGCCGCATGCCGGTGCCGGAAAGCGTCGTCGAGGCGATCCTCAAGCTGGTGCGCTCGGCTCGTCCCGGTCAGGGCATTGCCGACACCGACAAGCACGTCGCCTGGGGCCCGGGACCGCGCGCCAGCCAGGCGCTGACACTGTGCGCGCGAGCGCGCGCCCTATATGATGGAAGGCTGGCGCCGTCGGTCGACGACGTCCGTGCCTTGGCGGAGCCGGTGCTGCAGCATCGCATGGCGTTGACTTTCGCTGCTCGCGCCGAAGGCACATCCGTGCGCGACGTGGTGGCGAAACTGGCAAAAGGCATCTAATGGGTCGAATAGGCGAGGTCCAGGCACCGGTTGCGACGCGCGACGCGCTCGCCCGCGGCCGGTTGCGGGCCTCTCTGGTGCCGGACCTGCTGGTCGAGGCGCGCCGCATCGTCAACACCGTGATCGCCGGCTGGCACGGCCGCCGCAAGCGCGGCATCGGCGAGAATTTCTGGCAGTTCCGCCCCTATGTCGAAGGCGATGCCTCGCGCATCGACTGGCGCCGCTCGGCCCGCGACGACCACACCTATGTGCGCGACCGCGAGTGGGAAGCGGCTCATACCGTCTGGCTCTGGTCCGACCCCTCGCGCTCCATGCTCTACAAGTCCGCCGGAGCCGGCGTTTCCAAGGAATCGCGCGCGCTGGTGCTGACGCTTGCCCTGGCCGAGCTTCTGTCGCGCAGCGGCGAGCGCATTGCCTGGCCGGGCCTCACCGACCCGTTCACAGCCCGCAACGGCGCCGAACGCATCGCGGCCCAGCTCAGCCATGCCGGCAACCTGCCGGCCAAGCCCGACCTCTCGGCCATCCGCCGCTTCTGCGACATCGTCATCGTCAGCGATTTCCTCGATCCGGTCGGGGAAACCATGGCCTGGCTCGACGTGCTCGCCCGTCACGGCGTACGCGCGCATCTGATCGAGGTCGCCGACCCGGCCGAGGAGACCTTCCCTTATTCCGGTCGTACCGAATTCACCGATCCCGAGACCGGCGACAAGCTGACCGCCGGCCGCGCCGAAACGCTTAAAGACGAATACCGCCTGCTCTACACCGCCCGCCGCGAGGAACTGGCCGGCTGGTGCAAGCGCCTCGGCTGGAGTTTCACCGTCAACCATACCGACCGCCTCGCCTCCGAGGCGCTCGTGCGGGTCCACATGGCGATGACCGCCGACAGCAGCCGCCCAGGGCTGGCTGCCGGCGGCAGCCATGCAGGGCTGACTGCCGGCGGCAGTCATGCCGGAAAGGCGCTCGCATGAGCTGGCTGCCGCTCTCCTTCGGCGCGCCGATGGTGCTGTGGGGTCTGCTGGCCCTGCCGGTGATCTGGTGGCTGCTGAGGCTGACGCCGCCCAGGCCGCAGACCGAGGTCTTTCCGCCGCTGAGGATCCTTGCCCGCGTCCTGAGGCGCGAGGAGACGCCGCATCAAAGCCCCTGGTGGCTGACGCTGCTTCGCCTGCTGATGGCCGCCCTTGTCGTCACCGCGCTCGCCGAACCGGTCTTCAATCCGCGCGAAAAGCTGCCGGCGGAGGGCTCGGCGCTTGCGCTGGTCATCGACAATGACTGGGCGAGCGCGGCCGATTGGGGCAAGCGCGTCGCCACCGCCGAGCGGCTGATCGCCGACGCCGGCTCGAACGGCGTGCCGGTCGTCATCGCCTTCACCGCCGAGAAGCCGAATGCCGAGATCGGTCCCTTCGATGCATCGGCCGCGCTCGACCGCCTGC
>NZ_JHQR01000075.1 GCF_014843825.1 Mesorhizobium silamurunense | reverse complement strand
CGCGGCGTCCGGCGCCGGGCTCGGCGCGCTGACGAAGCCGGCCTCCGCCGCCAGCGAGCTGCGGACAAAGATCCTGCAGATCCCCGGTGTCGGCAAGGGTCAGCCGACCGATGCCGATTTCCAGAAGGTCGGCGAGCTCTGCCTCGAAGCAACCAAGGCCAATGTGAAGGAAGGCGAATTCGCCGGCGTCGAACTCACCTTCATGGGCCTCAACAATCAGAACCTGCACAACGTGCTGTTCCGCGGCTTCCTGAAGCCGTGGGAGACCTATACCGGCGCCAAGATCAACTGGATCGACCTGGCGCAGGCCGACTACAACCCGCGCCTGCAGCAGGCGATCGCCACCAATACAATCGATTTTGATATCGTAGAGATGGGCGCGCCTTTCGAAGGCGACGTCTGCGGCAAGGGCCTCACCTCCGAAATGCCGGACTGGGTCAAGAAGCAGATCGATATGGACGACCTCGTGGCCTATCTGAAGCCGCCGGTCGGCACCTGGAACGGCAAGCAGTATCGCGTGACCGTCGACGGCGATACGCACAACTTCAACTACCGCACCGACGTCTTCTCCGACTCCGATCTGGCAGCAGCCTGGAAAGCCGACAGCGGCGACAAGGCAGGCCTGACGGAATGGAGCGTGCCGAAGACCTGGCAGCAGGTGCAGGCCGTCACCAAGTTCCTCAAGGGCAAGCAGATGAAAGGCCAGGACGTCTATGGCTATCTCGACGCGCCCAAGCCATGGGGCGGTTTCGGCTTCTACTTCCTCGGCAGCCGCGCCAGCGCCTATGCCAAGCATCCCGACGACAAGGCATGGCTGTTCGATCCGGATACGATGAAACCGCGCGTCAACAACCCGGCCTGGGTGCGGGCGATCCAGGACGTGATCGACGCGCTGCCTTTCGAACCGCAAGATCAAATCAACGCCGACCCGAACCAGACCTGCTTCTCCCAATTCCTGGGCGGCACTGGTTCGATGCTGGCTTGGTGGGGAGATGCTGGCTCGAATGCGAAGACCAATGACTCCTCAGTCGTCGGGGACGTCACCGGCTTCTCGATCCTGCCGGGTTCCGACGACGTCTACAATTCCAAGACCGGAAAATGGGACAAGCTCGCCAGCGGCCCGAACTATGCGCCGAACTGCGCCTATCTCGGCTGGGGAGTCTATGTCATGGCTCGCGTCGACAGCGACGAGAAGAAGAAGAAGGCGGCATGGTCGGCGGCGGCCCATCTTGGCGGCAAGGACCTGTCACTCTGGTGCGCGGCGTATCCGTCGGGCTTCCAGCCCTACCGCAATTCCCATTTCGACATCCCGGAGTGGGTGGCGGCCGGCTACGACGAGGCTTTCATCAGCTCGTATCTCAAGTCGGAAGCCGACAGCTACAACCATCCGAACGCGGCGATCGAGCCGCGTATCCCCGGCATCTTCCAGTACTACAGCGCCGCCGAGGATATCCTGGCCAACACCTTCGCCGGCAAGATGAAGTCGCAGGAAGGCGCCGACGCTATCGCCGCCGCCTGGGAGAAGCTGACCGACCAGATCGGCCGCGAGAACCAGATCAAGCTCTACAAAGCCTCGCTCGGCATGTAGGCTGTTTCAGGAGAAGTCGCGGCCCGGCGACACCTCGTCGCCGGGCCGCATCTTGACCGGCGCTGGCCGGTCATTCGGACAAAAAGGCGAGAGGCGTGGCTGAACAGATTTCGACCGCGAATGCGTGGCCGGCAAATTCCACACCGGCCGATCTGATCCCGCCCGGCCGCAAGCGCCTCGGCTGGGCCTTGATAATTGCCGCGACGCTCGTGCTGCTGGCGATGATCGTGGTGCAGATCCTCTACACGACCTCAGTCGACACGGTTGGCTTCGATACCTGGCGTCCCGTGGTCTACGCCTACGTGGTTTGGGGCATGGCGCTCGGCGCCTGGCAGGTGCTGACGCGCGGCGAGGATGGCCAGCGTGCCCTGTTCCTGCTGCCGGCGCTGCTCTTCACCATCGCCATGGTGATCTTCCCGACGCTGTTCGGATTCTACATCGCGCTAACGGACTGGAACCTCAGTTCCTTCGCGGGCCGCAAGTTCAACGGGCTCGACAATTTCTGGCAAATGCTGGCCGACCCCTACTACCGCAACGCGCTGTTCAACATGGTCCTCTATGTGCTCGCGGTGCTGGTGGAATATGTCATCTCCTTTGGGCTGGCGCTGCTGCTCAATGCGCAGATCCGCGCCCGCAAATTCTTCCGTGTCGTCTTTCTCTTGCCCCTCATGCTGTCGCCAGTCGCGGTGTCGTGGATGATCGGCAAGTCGCTGATGGAGTATCGCTTCGGTCCGGCCGCGACGTTGGCGCGCACGCTCGGCTGGGACAATCCCGCCTTCTTCTCAAATCCGATCACCGCCCGCATCTCGATCATGGTGCTGGACGCCTGGACCTTCATCCCGTTCATGATGATCATGCTGCTGGCCGGCCTGCAGGCGATGTCGCGCGAGGTGATCGAGGCGGCGCGCGTCGACGGCGCGACGACATGGCAGACCTTCTGGCAGGTCACCTTCCCGCTGATGCTGCCGGTGTCGGTGACGGCGGTGATCCTGCGCATCATCTTCAAGCTCAAGCTCGCCGACATCATCATCACGGTGACGTCTGGCGGCCCCGGCGGCGCCACGGACTCGGTTTCCAGCTTCATCTATCGCGAATATCGCGACCGTTCGAATGTCGGCTACGGCACTATGCTCGCCATGTTCTACCTGATCATCATCGTCGTATTCGTCACTTGGCTGCTGAAGCTCGCCAGCCGCTTCGTGCGCAACGTCAACTGAGCGGCATCATGAGCGTCCAGACCACCGACTACACCGTTTCCGATATCCGCTCGCCGGCGGCCTTCATCACCAGCCGCGTCTTCATCTATGGCGCGCTGGTGTTCTGGTCCTTCGTCTGCCTGTTCCCGATCTATTGGACGATCACCACCTCGTTCAAATCGGCGGTCGACGTCACGCAAGGCCACCTCATCCCCTTCGTCGACTTCCAGCCTGACTGGAAAGGCTGGCGCTCGCTCGGCCTGTCGCCGGATTCGATCTTCCAGACCTCGACCGTGCGTGACGAGTTCCTGAAACGCTTCATGAACTCGGTCATCACCTCGGTCGGCGCGTCGAGCCTGGCCATCATCATCGGCAGCCTCGCCGCCTATGGCCTCACCCGCTATCGCTATCACTTCGCCTGGTTCAAGAACGAGGACATCTCCTTCTTCTTCCTCTCGCAGCTCATCCTGCCGCCGGTGGTGCTGGCGCTGCCCTTCCTGGTGCTCTACCGGGAAGTGGCGCTGCTCGACACGCGCATCGGGCTTGTGCTCCTCTACACGCTGATGGTGCTGCCGATCGTCATCTGGATCATGCGCGATCAGTTCAACTCCATTCCCGTCGAGCTCGAGGAGGCAGCCCTTGTTGACGGCCTGACCATCTGGGGCGCCTTCTTCCGCATCGTCATGCCGATAGCGCTGCCCGGCATGGTCGCCGCCTTCATCCTGGCGATGGTGCTCTGCTGGAACGAATATTTCTTCGCCGCTCTTCTGACGTCGACGGATGCCAAGACGATCCCCGTCATGGTGGCAAGTCAGACCGGCTCGCAAGGCATCAACTGGTGGTCGATGGCGGCGCTTGCCACGGCCGCCATCGCACCGCTGGCGATCATCGGCATCGCGCTCGAACGCTACCTGATCATGGGCATGACGGCCGGTTCGGTGAAGTAGGAGGCGATCCCCGCCAGCGCCCTGATCGGCAGTTGATCATCGGGTGTAGGGGCCGAGCGCCATGGGGGCGAGCACGCCGCGAGTTTTCACCTACATCGCCTCCGACGGCGCGAAAAAGCAGTTTTCGTGTTCCTCTGTCGGATGCAGGCAGATGTGGAAGTTGTCGTCCCCGGACGGAATGACACTATCGTAGGGAACGAAGTATCGGTCTGGATGGGTGACTTTCTGATGGTCACCCGGCCGCAATATGATCACGTAGCCATCAGCCTGCGGCGTTACGGTCATGCTAGGAATCCTGCCGCACTCGCCTGTCAATGGATCGCCGTGACAGCAGGCCGGCGGATAAGTCCAGCCGCTATCGGCATTGTGCGCAAACGCCGAAACATTCTGAAGTACTGCGGCCGTGGCGATCACGCCTGCCAAGGTTGCCCGTCGTTTTCCGACCGCGTGCACCGAACACCTCCAAGGGGCTCAGCGGCGAAGTTGGAGTTATTATATATTATTCGCACTTGCTAATATATAGAACGAAGGTGCTTCCTGATGTGGTGCCAGCTAACCCGTAAGCGTCGCCCGCAGGTGGTCAAGGATCATCGCGACGCCCTTCTGCCCCAGCTCAGCCGAAGCCTCCGCGGCGCTCTTTGTGTACCAGCCCGTATTGTCCGCGAAACGGCCGGCGTCCACCGCCTCGGGGCATAGCGCCAGCATGAGCGATGTCTCGCCGATGCCGGCGTGGTCGAACGGGTATTTGCCGTTCATCGCCGCCGGCATCAGCGGATGCACCTGCACCCAGTTGAAGACGTTCTCGCCCTGGGCATGGCCGGCATAGTAGTCGGCCATCTTGTCGGAGCCCCACCAGCCCTCGCCTCGCTCGTTTTCCAGGAAACGGAAGATCGCCTGCCGGCCGGCGGTCTTGAAGGCGAGGTCGGTCGGCATGCCGGCGACGAAATTCTCGGTCTGGTGATGGATGATGGCGTGGATGCTGCGGAAGCCGATGCGCAGCAGGCCGTAGAACAGCTCCTCGGCGAAAGGCGCCAGCACCGGACCGCCGACCTGCACCGAGCCGCTGCCTTCCGGCGGCGCCACGGCATAGCTCGCCGCGCCATAATAGAAGGGCGGCAGCATGACGATATCCCTCTCTTTCTCGAAGAGTTCCAGCGTCTTGATGACGGCGAGCGTGTCCATGCCGACCGCCATGTGTTCGCCATGGTATTCGAGCACGCCGAGCGGCAGCGCGACCGGCCAGTTCTCCTCGATCGCCTTGCGGATCTGGTGCGGCAGCATCAGTTCATAGCGCATGTCCTCTACTCCATGTTGGTGTGCCGTGCGCGCATGGCCTCAGGCGTTGCGCCGGTCAGCGCCTTGAGCTTCAGCACCATCACTTCGAACAGCAGGAACAGCGCGCCCTCGAACAGCGAGCCCATCGGCAGCACCGAGCTACGGGCTGCGCCCTGGTCGCTGGCCATGGTCTGGGCCGGAACGAGCAGCGTGAAATCGGCAAGCTTCGCGGCACTGCCGGCCGGTTCGGCGGTAAGCAGCAGCACCTTCGCGCCGGCGTCGCGCGCAACGCGCATCAGGGTCAGGACCGTGCTGGTCTCGCCCGGTCCGGAACTTGCGAGAAAGATGTCGCCTTTCGCCAGCGGCGGTGTGGTCATGTCGCCGACAACCGCGGCAGGCAGGCCGAGATGGAAGAGCCGCATGGCGAAGCCCTTGACCTGCAATGCTTCGCGGCCGCAGCCATAGACGACGATCTTGCCGGCGCCGGCGAGCATTGCGCAGGCGGCGACCCGGCCGTCATCGATGCGCCGCACCACGGCGCCAAGCTCGTCCAGCGCGATCTCGAACATCTCCGGTCCGGCCTGCGTCATGGCTGTTCATCCTGTCTGCCGAAGCCTGATTAGGCGTGCGGCGTTGCGGTCGCGTTTGCCGCGAAACACTTGTTTTTGTTCATGCTATCACCGCGAAAATTGGTGTCCAACGAGCCTCGGCGCTTTTGCAGTGCCACCGGCGTGATAGTGTCATGTCAGACAAATCGATCCGGGACATTCGAGGCTATGAAGACACGGCATTTCGACCGCATCGGCAATGGCGGCATCACCTTCACCGAACTCGGCTTCGGCACCGCGCCCCTCGGCAATCTCTACCGCGCCGTCTCCGATGAGGACGCCAATGCCACACTGGAAGCGGCATGGAAGACCGGCTGCCGCTATTTCGACACCGCCCCGCTCTATGGCCTCGGCCTCTCTGAAACCCGGCTCAACCCTTTCCTGCGCGGCAAGAAGCGCGACGACTATGTGCTGTCGAGCAAGGTCGGCCGCCTCATGCGCGTCTCTCCCCCCGACCAGCGCACCGGCATCGGCAAGTTCTTCGAGACGCCCTCGCGCCGGGAAGTCTACGATTACAGCTATGACGGCGTGATGCGTTCCTTCGAGGCATCGCTGGAGCGTCTCGGCGTCGATCGCATCGACATCCTCTATGTGCACGACGTCGACATCTTCACCCATGGCAGCAAGGAGGCGTCGGACAGGCGCATCGAGGAGTTCATGTCCTCGGGCTATTACGGGCTGCTCTCGCTGCGCGACCAGGGTGTGATCAAGGCCTTCGGCGGTGGCATCAACGAATGGCAGGTCTGCCAGACGCTCGCCGAACGCGGCGATTTCGACCTGTTCCTGCTCGCAGGCCGCTACACGCTGCTCGAGCAGGAAGCGCTGGCTACCTTTCTGCCGCTCTGCGAGCAGCGCGGCATCGGCATCATTCTCGGCGGCCCCTACAATTCGGGCATCCTGGCGACGGGGCCGACACCCGGCGCTTTCTACAACTATACCGAAGCGCCAAAGGACGTGCTCGATCGCGTGGCGCGCATCGAGGCGGTCTGCAAGCGCCATGGTGTGCGGCTGATCGAGGCCGCGCTCCAGTTCCCGCTGCGGCATCCTTGCGTGATGTCGGTGATCCCCGGCGGCCAACGGCCGGCAGAGGTCGAAGCCAACCGCGCGCTGCTCGACGTCAAGATCCCGGCGGCCCTGTGGTCGGATCTCAAGCAGGAAGGCCTGATGCGCGCCGACGCGCCGACCGCCTGACTGCAGATATCCTGCCGCCGCCGGGCACACAAAAGAAAAGCCGGGCAAGCCCGGCTTTTCTGGCTTTTCTGTTAAAAAAAGGTCTTAGTTGACCGCGTCCTTGAGGCCCTTGCCGGCCGAAAACTTCGGCACGGTGCGCGCCGGAATCTTCACTTCCGCGCCGGTCTGCGGGTTGCGGCCGGTCGAAGCAGCGCGTTTTGACACGGTGAAATTTCCGAAGCCGACAAGCCGGACATCGCCGCCCTTCTTCAGTTCGCCAGTGATCACGGAGAACACCGCATCGACGGCGGACTGCGCATCAGCCTTCGAAATGCTTGCGGAGTCGGCGACAGCGGACACCAGTTCGTTCTTGTTCATCAAAATTCCCTTCCATGAGAAAACCGGAACGTACGACTCATCCGGCAGGAAACGGACTTTAGAAAGAAGCGTCCCGGAACCCAAGCCGAAAACCGCGGAATTCCGGGCTTTTTTCTACTTTTTCGGAGATTTTTCACATGAAAAAGCCGGGCTGGAAGCCCGGCTTTCTCTTTGTGCGCTGCAACGTTAGAACATACTAATGAGCGAGCGATTTCCCGGCATCGTCGCCGGCATCCACGCCGGCCGGCGGATTCACCGGCTCTACCCACTCGATCGGCTCCGGCATCCTGACCAGCGCCTGCCTCAGCACCTCGCCGACCCGCGAGACCGGAATGATCTCCATGTTGTTCTTCACATTGTCCGGAATCTCCGCCAGATCCTTGGCGTTGTCTTCCGGGATCAGCACCTTCTTGATGCCGCCGCGCAGCGCGGCAAGCAGCTTCTCCTTCAGGCCGCCGATCGGCAGCACCCTGCCGCGCAGCGTCACCTCGCCTGTCATCGCCACATCGGCCCGGACCGGAATGCCGGTGAGCACCGACACGATCGCCGTCACCATCGCCACACCCGCCGACGGACCGTCCTTGGGCGTCGCGCCTTCCGGCACGTGGACGTGGATGTCGCGCTTATCGAACAGCGGCGGCTCGATGCCGAAATCGATGGCTCGCGAGCGGACATAAGAGGCCGCCGCCGAGATCGATTCCTTCATCACGTCGCGCAAGTTGCCGGTCACCGTCATGCGGCCCTTGCCGGGCATCATGACGCCTTCGACCGTCAGCAGCTCGCCGCCGACTTCCGTCCAGGCGAGACCGGTGACGACGCCGACCTGATCGTCGGCCTCCACCTGACCGAAGCGGAAGCGCGGCACGCCGAGATAATCGGCGAGGTTGTCCGCCGTGATCTTCACCGTCTTCTTCTTCGTCTTCAGGATCTCGGTCACCGCCTTGCGCCCGAGCTTCATCAGCTCGCGCTCCAAGCTTCTGACGCCGGCTTCCCTTGTGTAGGTCTGGATGATGCCGCGGATCGCATCCTCGCCGACCGAGAACTCGTTCGGCTGCAGCGCGTGATCGCGGATCACCTTAGGCATCAGGTGACGCTTGGCGATCTCGATCTTCTCGTCCTCGGTGTAGCCGGCGATACGGATGATCTCCATGCGGTCCATCAGGGGCGCAGGGATGTTCAGCGTGTTCGCCGTCGTCACGAACATCACGCTCGACAGGTCGTATTCGACCTCGAGGTAATGGTCCATGAACGTCGAGTTCTGCTCCGGATCGAGCACCTCGAGCAGGGCCGACGACGGATCGCCGCGGAAGTCCTGGCCCATCTTGTCGATCTCGTCGAGCAGGAAGAGCGGGTTGGACTTCTTGGCCTTCTTCATCGACTGGATGACCTTGCCGGGCATCGAGCCGATATAGGTCCGCCTGTGGCCGCGGATCTCGGCCTCGTCGCGCACGCCGCCGAGCGCCATGCGGATGAACTCGCGCCCCGTGGCCTTGGCGATCGACTTGCCGAGCGAGGTCTTGCCGACGCCGGGCGGGCCGACGAGGCACAGGATCGGTCCCTTGAGCTTCTTCTGGCGGCTCTGCACGGCGAGATATTCGACGATGCGCTCCTTGACCTTGTCGAGGCCGAAATGGTCGGCGTCGAGCACGTCCTGGGCGAAAGCGAGATCCTGCTTGACCTTGGAGTTCTTGCCCCATGGGATCGACAGCAGCCAGTCGAGGTAGTTGCGCACGACGGTCGATTCAGCCGACATCGGCGACATCGACCGCAGCTTCTTCAGTTCGGCTTCCGCCTTCTCGCGGGCCTCCTTGGAGAGCTTGGTCTTCTTGATGCGCGCCTCGATCTCGGCAGCCTCATCGCGGCCGTCCTCGCCCTCGCCGAGCTCCTTCTGGATCGCCTTCATCTGCTCGTTGAGGTAATACTCGCGCTGCGTCTTCTCCATCTGGCGCTTCACGCGCGAGCGGATGCGCTTCTCCACCTGGAGCACGGAGATCTCGGCTTCCATGAAGCCCATCGCCTTCTCGAGACGCTCCTTGATAGAGAGCGTGGCGAGCATCTCCTGCTTCTCGGGGATCTTGATGGCCAGATGCGAGGCAACCGTGTCGGCGAGCTTGGAATAGTCGTCGATCTGGCTGGCGGCACCCACCACTTCGGGCGAGATCTTCTTGTTCAGCTTGACGTAATTTTCGAAGTCGGTGACGACCGAGCGGGCAAGCGCCTCGATCTCGACCTCTTCCTCCTCCGGCTCGACCAGCGCCGTGGCGCGGGCCTCGTGGAAATCGGCGCGGTCGGTGAACGAGACGATCTTGGCGCGCGAGGCGCCCTCGACCAGCACCTTCACGGTGCCATCGGGAAGCTTGAGCAGCTGCAGCACATTGGCGAGCGTGCCGATGTCGAAAATGGCATCGGGCTCAGGATCGTCGTCGGCTGCGTTCATCTGGGTGGCGAGCAGGATCTGCTTTTCCTGACCCATCACTTCTTCCAGCGCCTTGATCGACTTTTCACGCCCGACGAAGAGCGGAACAATCATATGCGGAAACACCACGATGTCTCGCAGCGGGAGAACCGCGAAGACACCGTCGCCGGAAGCCTTTGATATTTTGGCCATTGTCCAACCTTTCATGTCGCAGCCGCTAATTTTAGCCAACCGCGAATCTCATATTAACGACCGAGCGTCGTTCCGCCTACCACCGTTTGTGACGGGAGTTTTACAGCACAGAATTCGGCACTTCGGCCTTCCGCTGTTAGGTGGATGCGGGCGGTGCAAAGATCAAGGGTCAACATGGTCGCTCGGTCCACTCCATCGCCAGGCGGCGCATCCCTCACAGCAAAACGGCGCCGCACGGGCGCCGTTCCATGAAAAATTGCCGGATCAGCAGTCATCTCAGGCGCTGACGTTGCCCTTCTTTTCCTTCTGCTCGGAATAGATGTAGAGCGGCCGGGCGTTGCCCGAGACAACCTCTTCCGAGATCACCACTTCGCGCACGCCTTCCAGCGCCGGAAGCTCGAACATCGTGTCGAGCAGGATCGCCTCCATGATGGAACGCAGGCCGCGCGCGCCGGTCTTGCGCTCAATGGCGCGCTTGGCGATCGCCGACAGCGCGTTCTCATGGAAGGTCAGGTCGACATTCTCCATCTCGAACAGCCGCTGATACTGCTTGACCAGCGCGTTCTTCGGCTCGGTCAGGATCTGGATCAGCGCCGGCTCGTCGAGATCCTCGAGCGTCGCCAGAACCGGCAGGCGGCCGACGAATTCCGGGATCAGGCCGAATTTCAAGAGATCTTCCGGCTCGACCTGGCGGAACAGGTCCCCGGTGCGGCGATCCTCGGGCGAAGCCACGGTGGCGCCGAATCCGATCGAGGTCTTGCGGCCGCGATCCGAGATGATCTTGTCGAGCCCGGCAAAGGCGCCGCCGCAGATGAACAGGATGTTGGCGGTGTCGACCTGCAGGAATTCCTGCTGCGGGTGCTTGCGGCCGCCCTGCGGCGGCACGGAGGCGACGGTGCCTTCCATGATCTTCAAGAGCGCCTGCTGCACGCCCTCGCCCGACACGTCGCGGGTGATCGAGGGGTTGTCCGACTTGCGCGAGATCTTGTCGATCTCGTCGATATAGACGATGCCGCGCTGGGCGCGCTCGACATTGTAGTCGGCCGACTGCAGCAGCTTCAGGATGATGTTCTCGACGTCCTCGCCGACATAACCGGCTTCGGTCAGCGTCGTGGCGTCGGCCATGGTGAAGGGCACGTCGATGATGCGGGCGAGCGTCTGGGCGAGCAACGTCTTGCCGCAGCCGGTCGGGCCGATCAGCAGGATGTTCGACTTCGCCAACTCGACGTCGTTGTTCTTTCCGGCATGCGCGAGGCGCTTGTAGTGGTTGTGCACGGCCACCGACAGCACCCGCTTGGCGTAGGGCTGGCCGATGACATAATCGTCGAGGACCTTGAGGATCTCCTGCGGGGTCGGCACGCCCTCGCGCGACTTCACCATCGAGGTCTTGTTCTCCTCGCGGATGATGTCCATGCAGAGCTCGACGCATTCATCGCAGATGAAGACGGTCGGACCGGCGATCAGCTTGCGCACTTCGTGCTGGCTTTTGCCGCAAAACGAGCAATAGAGCGTGTTCTTTGAATCACCGCCGTTGTTGCTAACTTTGCTCATTTTTCTGTCCTTTCACCGCCTGCCCGCCGATGGTCTGGCCGCGTCGGCGTCTCACCAATCTATCGCGGGAATCCGCCACCGCCAGTGTCCCGGCTCACACAGCGCATTCCGTACGAAACACAATCAGAAAACGCGACAATGATTCGCAGCAACCCCATGCAAAGCTAAGCCGTCGAAAATCAACATAGCCTTAACGTAGGCAATCCCGAACCCTGAGGGAACAGGCAATTGTGGCCGAAATGCCGCAAGCCGCGCCAAAAGCGCGTTATCCCGCCATCCAGCTGCCATCAGGGCCTATGCGGCGGCCGCCTCAGCCGGCTCGCGCGACGAAATGACCTTGTCGATCAGACCAAAGTCCTTGGCCTCGTCTGCGGTCATGAAATGGTCGCGGTCGAGCGTCTTTTCGATCTCGTCGTAGCTTTTGCCGGTGTGCTTGACATAGACCTCGTTGAGGCGGCGTTTCAGCTTGATGATGTCCTGCGCGTGACGTTCGATGTCTGACGCCTGACCCTGGAAGCCACCGGAAGGCTGGTGGACCATGATGCGGGCGTTCGGGGTGGCAAAGCGCATGCCCTTCTCGCCGGCGGTGAGAAGCAGCGAGCCCATCGAAGCCGCCTGGCCGATGCAGAGTGTCGATACCGCCGGCTTGATGAACTGCATGGTGTCGTAGATCGCCATGCCTGAGGTGACGACGCCACCTGGGGAATTGATATAGAGGTTGATTTCCTTCTTGGGATTCTCCGCCTCGAGAAACAAAAGCTGTGCACAAACCAGCGTCGCCATCCCGTCCTCGACCGGACCGGTGATGAAGATGATGCGCTCTTTCAAGAGCCGCGAGAAAATGTCGTAGGCGCGCTCGCCGCGATTGGTCTGTTCGACCACCATCGGAACGAGGTTCATGTAGGTTTCGACGGGGTTCTTCATGGACTATCCCTTTTCGAGATGGGATTCCGGCGCCGCGAGATGAGCAAGTCGGGCAGAATCGGGTTTTAGATCGTTAGGATGTAAATAGGATGCCGGCTCACCCTAGCGCAAGGCCGCCCCTCCTAGCCATCTGGTCAAGTCGAATCAAGCGCTGCGAACGACGAAATGGCCGTGATGGGTCACAGAAATGCCCCTGCCCGAAATACCGGGCCGCGCATACGCGGCGAAGGTAGCAATTTCTTAACCGCGCCGCTTAACGACAAGCCCTGAAACAGCTTTGCCGTATTGGACCTTCCGCTACATTCATGCGTTGAACTGGCGTCCTTTTTCAACGGGGGAAATGTCATGATCCGCAAGAGCTCCGTATCCTTGGGCGCGGCCAGCCTCGCAATGCTTGGCGCCGTGTCCGAAACCGCTGCCGGCGGCCGGGCTCTCGAATGCTACGAGCCGGTGCGCCGACCAGCGCTTTACGACACGGTCTATGAAGACGTGATGGTCAGCCCTGGCGGCCAGCTCGTCGATTATGACCCGCCGATCTACGGCACGACCGAAAGCATTGAGCAGATCGCCCCGCCTCGCGTCAGCTATGAGGTGGTGCCCGCCGTCACACGCACCGTCTATCACACGCTCAAGGTGGACGATGGCGGCTATGCCTGGGAATGGCGCGTCATCCACGGCCGCAAGGTGCTGTGCAAGGTGTGGCGCAAGGCGCGCTACGCGCGGGTCGCCGAAACCGTCATCGTCGAGCCGGAGCGCGTCCGGCGCGTCGTCCTTCCGGCCGAATATGAAGGCGTTGCCCGCGAGGTGCTGGTGCGGCCAGGAGAGCGGCGCATCACGGAAATTGCGCCCTCATACCGGACGGTGGCGCGTCGGGTGGTGGTGCGGGAAGGCTCGACCCACTGGCGGCGGGTGCACATCCCGCGGCGTTGCGTGGACTAGCCCGGAAATCCCACAGGGGTGTTTCCGACCGGGGCGGTATGGCGAGCCCGGCCGGAAAAGTCGGTTCAGGCCAGATCGACGTCGAGGATCGCCATCGAGAAATTATAGTCGCCGTCGTCTTCGTCCTTGAAGACGATGCCGAGGAACTCGTCGCCGACATAGACCTCGGCCGAGTCTTCCTTGCGCGGGCGCGCCTTCACCTGCAGCTTGGGATTCTGGAAGACGCGTTTGAAATAGGCGTCCAGCTTTCTGATTTCGTCCGGCTTCAAAAGTCTTCTCCGAATGCGGCTGTTCGTTGGAACGCGCTTCTGACACGCCGACGATGGCGATGTAAAGGCAAGCCGGCAGCATAACACGGGACAACCGGCGCCTGAAATGGTGGCCGGATTCCGGCCGCAGTCGATAACGGCCGGATTCAGATGTCGAAGCTGACGACGTGATCCATCGTCTGCGAGGGCAGGAGCTGGTCCATCTGTCGCGAAGGCTGGTCGCAGCCGGTCTCGCCGACGACACGCGCCGGCACGCCGGCGACCGTCTTGTTGTGCGGCACGGGCGACAGCACCACCGAGCCGGCCGCGATCTTCGAGCAGTGGCCGATCTCGATATTGCCCAGGATCTTGGCGCCGGCGCCGATCAGCACGCCGCGGCGGATCTTCGGATGGCGGTCGCCGCTGGCCTTGCCGGTGCCGCCCAGCGTCACGCCATGCAGGATCGACACGTCGTCCTCGATAACGGCCGTCTGGCCGACGACCAGGCCGGTGGCATGGTCGAGGAAGATGCCCTTGCCGATGCGGGCGGCCGGATTGATGTCGGTCTGGAACACCGAGGATGAGCGGCTCTGCAGGTAGAGCGCGAAGTCCCTGCGGCCCTGGTTCCACAGCCAGTGCGCCAGCCGATGCGTTTGGATGGCATGGAAACCCTTGAAATAGAGCACCGGCATGATGAAGCGGTCGCAGGCCGGGTCGCGATCGTAATAGGCCTGGATGTCGACGCGCACCGTTGTGCTCCACTCCGTATCGTCGGCAAGCATGGCCTTGAACGTCTGCCGGATGAGGTCGGAGCCGATGTCCTGATGCGCCAGGCGCTCGGCCAGCCGGTGAATGACCGCTTCCTCCAGGCTCTCCTGGTTGAGAATGGTCGAATAGAGGAACGCTGCAAGCAGCGGATCGCGGTTCACCGCTTCCATCGCCTCATCGCGGATCGAACGCCAGATGGGATCGACCGGCTGCACCATGCTGGGGCGCGCTATCGTTACGCTGTTCATCGACGGTCTCCGGCCTGCTCGTTCTCCGGCGCACATATAGGCCATATCATAGCACGGTTGAACTCAATTTTCCTTAGTGCTTTGTCAAATGGACTTGGTTCATCGAAATTCAACCCGCAATGGAAAACGAACCCTTGATCGACGAAGCCCTGAAAAGCGAGCTTTCCGCCCTCTATCGGGCCGCGGATCGGCACTACCACAGCCTCGCCCATATCGAGGCCATGCTGGCGCTAGCCGCGAAGTACAAGAGCCTGCTCCACGACCCGGACGCCGTTGAGGCGGCGATCTGGTTCCACGACGCCGTCTATGACAGCCGCGCCAAGGACAACGAGGCCAAAAGCGCGGCGTTGGCCGCGAAAAAGCTCTCCGGCCGCATCAGCCCCGAGCGCCTCGCACACGTCGCGGTGATGATCAACGCCACCGCCACGCACCAACTGCCGCCGCTCGGCGATGAGCATGCCGCCTATGACGCAGCCCTGTTCCTCGACATAGACCTGGCGGTCCTCGGCGCCGAACCGGATGCCTTCGATGCTTATGAAAAGGCGGTCCGACGCGAATATGGCTGGGTCGAGGAGCCGATGTGGCGCGCCGGCCGCGCTGCCGTTCTGAAGAGCTTCCTCGATCGCCCGCACATCTTCCACACCGCGGAATTCCGGAAGCGTTTCGAGCCTCGGGCGAGGCAAAACCTGAAAAGGTCGCTGGCCGCGCTCGAAGCCGGATAATGTCGCTCAGAGTGGGTTTTCGGCGTAGAACTCCAGCACGCGCTGCTTGAAGCTCTTGTCGCCGACGGCGAGCATATGGTCGCGGCCTTCGATGTGGAACGCTTTTGCGTTGGGCATCAGGACGGCCAGTTCGTCGGGTGAGCCGGCGATGTCGTCTTTGGTCCCGACGGCGATCAGGGCCGGCTGGGCAATGCGCGCGACATCCTCCTCGCTCATGGATGCGCGCGAGCCGACGATGCAGACGGCGAGCGCCCGGCGGTCGCTGCGCGTCTGGTCGGCGAAGGCGCGAAACGAGCGGCCGCGCGCATGGCCGATCGTACCAGGATCCTCGGCCAGAAGCGCATCGGCGATCGGGTCCCAATCGCCGACGCCATCGACAAGGCCGACGCCGAGGCCGCCGAGCACCAGCGTCGCCACCTTGTCCGGATTGGACAATGCCATGAATGCGGATACCCGCGCGCCCATCGAATAGCCCATGACATGGGCGCGTTCGATGCCAAGATGATCGAGCAAGGCGGCCGCGTCCGAAGCCATCCTGGCCGGCGTGTAGTCGGCCTCCTCGTAGCTCTTGGTTGAAGAGCCGTGGCCGCGATTGTCGAAGGCGATGGCGCGGTACCCGGCGTCGTTCAGCGTCTTGAACCAGCCGGGCGAGACCCAGTTGACGTAATGGCTAGAGGCGAAGCCGTGGATCATCAGCACCGGATCGCCCTGCCCGGACGCCGGCTGGCGGTCGAGGTAAGCGAGTTCGAAGCCGTCATGGGAAAAATATTGCATTTGGCGCTGCCGAGGTCAGTTGGAACCGGCGCCTGCGGCCTTGTCGATCGCCGGGTGGCGCAAAACGTCTCCATCCGCGAGACCGTCCCTGGCGGCCGTTCCCGCCTTCAGCTCGAGCACGAAGCTTACGGGCTGCCCCGGGGAGATGATCGCTTCGGATTCCGGTTCGCCGCGCTTGATGGCCTTGATCCTGCCGTCCTGGCCGACGAAGACCAGGTCGAGCGGCATCGGCGTGTTCTTCATCCAGAAATTCACCTCGCCAGGCCTCTCGAACACGAACAGCATGCCGTGATCGTCGGTCATGTCCTTGCGGAACATCAGCCCGGCCTCGCGCTCGTCGGAGGTGTCGGCGATCTCGATGGAGAAGGAATGCTTGCCGGAGCCGGTCACCGCGACCAGCGGCGTCGGATCGACCGGCAGCATCATGGCCTGGCCGTCCGCCGAACTCGGCTTCAGGGCGCTGAAAGTGGCGGCCAAAACGATGGCGGCGGAAAGCGCGCCTGCAGTCAGCCAGTTACGATAAGCCATATGATACCTCGTCCAGGGCTCGTCCTAGACCATGGTCCAGGCGAGTGGAACCGGTTTTTCGGACACGATCGGCCTTTGCACCGGACAAGGGCTATCGTGTCGGGAAAGCCTATTGCATGTCTCCCAAAAGCGCGAAGCGGTTTTGGGAGAACGACATGCACAAAGACCTAAAGCGCGTCGCATGAATCCGTTTTACGCGACGCGCTTTAGTGCGAGACCGGCAAGGTGCCCATATCGGGGTGAATTTCGGCGGCCATAAGGCCTTTGTCGCCGCGGCCGAAGCGAACCAGAACGACCTGGCCGGGTCTCAGTTCGGTGATGCCGTAGCGCCGCAACGTCTCCATATGGACGAAGATGTCCTCGGTGCCCTCGCCCCGGGTCAGGAAGCCGAAGCCCTTGGTGCGGTTGAACCACTTCACCAGCGCCCGCTCGAGCCCGCTCTCCGCCGTCACGGTGACATGCGTCCGCTGCTCCTGCTCCGCCGGATGCACCGCTGTCGAGGCGTCCATCGAAAGAACGCGGAAAGCCTGCAGGCCACGCTCGCCCTGCTTGACGAGGCAGACGACGCGGGCGCCTTCCAACGCGGTCTGGAAGCCGTCCCTTCGAAGACATGTCACATGGAGGAGAATATCACCCGAGACGCCGTCGTCCGGAAGAATGAAGCCGTAGCCCTTGGCCACGTCGAACCATTTGATAGCGCCGGCGATTTCGACAAGCTCGGCGGAGTCGCCGCCACTGTCTCGCGTCAAGGCGTCGTCAAGGCTTCCGTCCCGCCTCGTGAAAGAGGCTTTTTCCCCCATAAGAATGCCCCCTTTTCAACTGCAACCGCTACTGATTCTTGCCATCAGATTAACACCGCGGCTTCCGGGGTGTGCAAGACCTGACGTGCCTTTTTTCACCGTTGAGCACCGGAAAGCCTTAATTGTTGTTTGCCGGCACCGCTTGACGCGCGACGGCGCGGCCCTGAAATCGACCGATCCGTCCGTTTTGTCCGACGATTGCCCTTTGGCGGAGCGGCTCCTATGGTGCGCCGCACGCAACGTTCCGAGGAGCCCGATATGCGCTATCTTCACACCATGGTCCGTATCGCCGACATTGATCGATCGCTCGATTTCTACTGCAACAAGCTCGGCCTCAAGGAAGTGCGTCGCTACGAGAACGAGCACGGACGCTATACGCTGATCTTCCTCGCCGCGCCCGAGGATGAGCAAAACGGCATTGCCGAGAAGGCGCCGCTGGTCGAGCTGACCTACAATTGGGATCCGGAAGAGTATAAGGGCGGCCGCAATTTCGGCCACCTTGCCTATGAGGTCGACGACATCTACGCCACCTGCCAGAAGCTTATGGACAATGGCGTGACCATCAACCGGCCGCCGCGCGACGGCAACATGGCTTTCGTCCGCTCGCCGGACGGCATCTCGATCGAGCTCTTGCAGAAGGGCCCTGCCAAGGCGAAGGCCGAGCCCTGGGCCTCGATGCAGAACACGGGAAGCTGGTAATCCCAGGGAGGCTTCACCTGGCGCTTCACCAGGCAGCGCCTATCTATTCGTGAGTGGCGCCAGCCTGGCCAGGCTGGCGCTTTCTTGATCCGCCGGGAGAATTTCATGCCGACCAGCCGCGCCGATGTCGCCACCGAACATGCCAGCCGCTATCTGCAGCAGCTCTGCAAGCATTGGTCGCACAAGTTCCCGGTCGAGTTCGATCCGCATCACGGCGCCATCCAGCTTTCGCTCGGCCGCACCGTGATGGATGCCGACGACAAGGCTCTTCATATCGCGGTTGCCGCTGACGACGCTGCCTCGCTCGAGCGCCTGGAAACCGTGGTCGCCGACCACATCAAGCGCTTCGCCTTCCGTGAGGAGCTGACCTTCGACTGGCAGCAGGTCGCCTGAGTCCGGAGCAATTCCAGGAAAAGTGCCTCGCGGTTTTCCGTCCGGAATTGCGCAGAATGAATAATCAGCCGCCGGCCTTGCCCGCAATTTCGAGCAGGGCAAGGACGCTCCGCCAGTTACGCGCCGTGCCCGGCACCTTGAGCGTGCGCGGGATGAGATTGGCGAACACCGATTTGCCGAGCCCTTCCGGCGCGTGCAGGTAGAGCACGTCGCCCTTGATCTCGAAACGCTCCGGGCCGGTGCATTTTTCCGCAAGCCGCTTGGTCTCTTCCGCGGTCGGCTCGCGCTCCAGGGCATAGGCATGCAGCTTGGTCGGCTCCCCGGCCACTTCCGGATAGGGATTGTCTGCCACCAGCCGCTCGAACCAGCCGGCATCGCGCACCATGATGCGCGAATTGAAGCCCCATTTCTTCTCGAAGGCCGCTTCGAGCTGCTTCGTCAGCGAGACAGCATCGCCCTTTTTCGCGCGAAACACCACGTTGCCGCTCTGCACGTAGGTCGCGACGTCGGTGAAGCCGAGGCCTTCGAAGAACGACTTTAGCTCCGCCATCTTGACGATGCGGTTGCCGCCGACATTGATGCCGGAAAAAAGCGCGACGAAGACGGCTCCCTTTTCACTCGTTTTTGGCCCGCTCATATGATGAACCCCGCCAGCGTTTCGTTGTCGGTAATGTCCTGATACTGCACGCCCTCGGCGTCGAAATTGGCCTTCAGCAGATCGAAATTGCGCCGGTCCTTGGTCTCGATGCCGATCAGCACCGAGCCGAAATTGCGCGCCGACTTCTTCAGATACTCGAAACGCGCGATGTCGTCGTCGGGGCCGAGCATTTCGAGGAAGTCACGCAGCGCGCCCGGCCGCTGCGGGAAGCGGATGATGAAATACTTCTTCAACCCCTCGAAACGCAGCGCCCGCTCCTTGACGTCCGGCAGGCGCTCGAAATCGAAATTGCCCCCGGAGACGACCGCGACGACGGTCTTGCCCCTGATCTCCTTGCGCGAAAAATCCTTGAGCGCATCGATCGCCAAGGCACCGGCCGGCTCCAGCACCACGCCCTCGACGTTGAGCATCTCGATCATCGTCGCGCAGAGCCGGTTTTCCGGGACGAGCCGGACGGCATCGGCGGTGAACTCCTTGAGATGGCGCAGCGGCTCGCGGCCGATCTCGGCCACCGCCGCGCCGTCGACGAAATTGTCGACCTTGGCGAGCTTGACCCGCTTGCTGCTGGACAGGCTCTCGCGGAGGCTCGGCGCGCCCGCCGGTTCGCAGAAGACGAAGCGCGTGTCGCGGTGCCGGTCCGCGAAATAGTGCGTCACCCCGGCGGCCAGGCCGCCGCCGCCCACCGGCAGCATGACGATGTCGGGCATGCGCCCGCCAGGCATCTGGGCCGCGATTTCATAGGCAACCGTCGCCTGGCCCTCGATGATGTCCTTGTGGTCGAAGGGCGGCACCATATGCGCGCCGGCGGTTTCGGTGAATTCAAAGGCAGCACGATAGCAATCGTCGAAGAAGTCGCCGACCAGCCTGATCTCGACGAAGTCGCCGCCGAACAGCCGCGTCTTGTCGATCTTCTGCTGCGGCGTCGTCACCGGCATGAACACGATGCCTCGTTTGCCGAAATGCCGGCAGACGAAGGCAAAGCCCTGGGCATGGTTGCCGGCCGAGGCGCAGACGAACAGCTCGGCGTTGTTGCCGGCAGCGAGCGCCTTGCGGAAGAAATTGAAGGCTCCCCTGATCTTGTAGGAGCGGACCGGGGTCAGGTCCTCGCGCTTCAGAAGAATGCGGGCGCCGGTCTTCTTCGACAGGTAATCGTTCTCCTGCAGCGGCGTTTCCGGAAAGATCTCGCGGATCGCCTCGGCGGCGGCGGCAACACGGGAGGAGAAACTGTTCATGAGGCAACCGGGTCCGGGATCACGTGGTTCGCGGCCCAAGCCTATTGCATAGTTTGGTTTTTGCGGCCACCGATGCGGCCGCCCCAGGCTTAGATCGCTTTGGCTTTCGCGCAACAGTGCCGGAGCCGTCGCCGGCCGCCGAGCAAATTTCCGCTGGACACGACTTACTTCCGCCGCACTTCGCCTGTCCGGGAGGTTCGCGAGGGGGGATGGCCAATTGGGGCAGGAGCGGATTTGTTCGACGTGCATGTGAAGACGCTTTTGATCATTGCCCTGGCTCTGTCGATCGCAGGCTGCGCAGGGCGGCAGACACAGGAAATTCTGGGCAGCGTCGTCGTACCGACGACGGCGACCGAGATTGCCGGCAATCACTCGATCTTCATCACCACCACCCGCAAGCGCTCCGACGATCCGAACAAGGTCTTCGACGGCGAACGCTCGGCGACGCTGAACTATGCCCGCGTCAACGTCACGGTGCCGCCGGTCCACCAGACCGGCCAGATCGAGCGGCGCTCGCGCGGCAAGTCGAACGACCCGACCAAATATTTCATGGCTTCCGAGGTCGTCGGCTACGACACGCAGCCGAAATTCGCTGGCGCGCTCAACGCCGATATCGATGCGCGTGGCGGCCGCGTCATGGTCTTCGTCCATGGTTACAACACAGGCTTCGACGACGCCGTCTACCGGCTGACCCAGATCGTCCACGATTCCGGCTATCCCGGCACG
Organism: Mesorhizobium silamurunense; assembly: GCF_014843825.1. Taxonomy (GTDB): domain Bacteria; phylum Pseudomonadota; class Alphaproteobacteria; order Rhizobiales; family Rhizobiaceae; genus Mesorhizobium; species Mesorhizobium silamurunense. The sequence continues at coordinate 103,643 of NZ_JHQR01000075.1, read as the reverse complement.
CCGGTGCTGTTCTCCTGGGCTTCAGGCGCCAAGACCACCGACTATGTCTATGACAAGGAAAGTGCCGCCGCCGCCCGCGACCAGCTGGAAGTGACGCTGAGGATGCTCGCGCAGACAGGTGCGCGGCGCATCGACATCGTCGCGCATTCGATGGGGACCTGGGTGACGATGGAGACGCTGCGCCAGATCGCCATCACCGGCGACCGCGACCTCGGCGGCAAGCTCGGCGACGTCGTTCTGGCCTCGCCCGACATCGATGTCGATGTCTTCAAGAGCCAGATGCGCCGCTACGGCAAGCCCGACAAGCCCTTCATCCTGCTCCTGTCGGACGACGACCGCGCGCTTCGGCTTTCCGGCCTGATTGCCGGCTCACGGCCGCGCGTCGGCGACTACAGGGACGCGGCCGATCTCGCCTCCTATGGCGTCACGGTCGTCGACCTCTCCAAAGAGAAGGGCAGCGACAGCTTCAACCACACCAAATTCGCCGACAACCCGGTGCTGGTGAAGATGATCGGCCAGCGGCTGCGCGAGGATGATGGCTTTGCCAGCGACCGCGACGTCACCGACCGCATCAGCCAGCTCGCCACCCAGTAACCGTGTTCACGCGGTTGCTGGCCTGCACCGACTTTGAACTGGACCGGGCTCGGCTCTGGCTTTATCGAAGTGGCAGGAGAGGTTTGCCGCCCTTGGGGGACCCCGGGTGATCGTGCGTTCGAAGATCGTCCTTGGCCTTGCCTTTGCGCTTGTCCTGTCGGGCTGCGCCGGGCGGAGCGCGCATGACCTGCTCAGCCGGACGGCCGTTACGGTCCCCGCATCGGACATAGCGGCCAAGCACGGGATCTTCGTCGCCACGACCCGCCAGCAGGCGACCAAGGACCCGCGGCAGGTTTTCGATGGCGACCGTTCGCTGACCACCAGCTATGCCCGTGTCGATGTCACGGTTCCAAAGATCCATCAGGTCGGCGCGATCGAGCGCGCCAAGGGTTCGGCCGACAGCAATCCGGCCAAGCAGTTCACCGCCACCGATGTCGTCCACTACGGCGACGCTTCGCAATTCGCCAAGGCGGTCGGCGCCGATATTGCCATACGCGGCGACCGCGCCCTGGTCTTCGTGCACGGCTTCAACAACGGCTTCGACGATGGCGTTTACCGCCTGACGCAGATCGCGCACGACACGAACTATCCGGGCACGCCGGTGCTGTTCTCGTGGGCATCGAGCGCCAAGACGACCGGCTACATCTATGACAAGGACAGCTCCACCGCCGCGCGCGACGACCTCGAGGCGACGCTGAGGATGCTTGCCAAGTCACGCGCCAAAAGCATCGACATAATCGCCCATTCGATGGGGACCTGGCTGACGATGGAAGCTTTGCGTCAGCTCGCCATCACCGGCGACCGCGATCTCAACGGCAAGCTCGGCTATGTCATCCTCGCCTCGCCCGACATCGACGTCGATGTCTTCAAGAAGCAGATGATCCGCTACGGCAAGCCCGACAAGCCGTTCGCCATCCTGCTCTCGGGCGACGACCGGGCGCTCAAGCTGTCCAGCTTCATTTCCGGCGACAAGCCCCGCGTCGGCGACTATGGCAACGCGGCTGATCTCGCCAATTACGGCGTGACGGTTGTCGATCTGACCCAAACCAAGGGCGGTGACCAGTTGAACCATGCCAAGTTCGCCGACAATCCGATCCTGGTGCAGCTGCTCGGCAATCGCTTGCGTACGCCTGCCGGCCTTGCCTCCGATGAGCCCGATCCGACGCAGCTCAATAATATCGGCCAGGGTCTCGGCAAGGCGGTCGGCTCGGTCGCCGAGGTGGTCATCACCACGCCGTTCAAGGTGCTGACCATCGCCACCGGCGGATGATCAGCTGACGCCGCCCCGCTCACACAAATAGATCGACCTTCTGGAACGTCGTCACGTCGACAAGGCCGACGTCTGAGATCCTAAGCTCCGGGATAACCACCAGCGCCAGCAGCGAATGCTGCATATAGGCGTTGTTGAGCGAGCAACCGACCTTGCGCATCGCCTCGGTCAATTGCTCGGCTTTGGCCGCGACGATCTCGGCGCGTTCGTCCGACATCAGCCCGGCGATCGGCATCTCGACCAGCGCCAGTTCCTTGCCTTTGGAATAAAGCACGACGCCGCCGCCAACCTCGCCCAGCCGGTTGACCGCTAAAGCCATGTCCTCCTTGTTGGTGCCGACGACGATGATGTGGTGAGCGTCATGCGCCACGCTCGAGGCCATGGCGCAGTCGTCCATGTAGCCGAAGCCAGAAACGAAGGCGTTGGTGACGCCGCCCGTGCCCCTGTGGCGCTCCACCAGGGCAATCTGGCAGATGTCGTTGCGGCGGTCCATGGCGACCAGCCCGTCCTCGACCGGCAGGTCGGCCTCCAGCGCCCGCGTCGGCGCCTGGTTCTCGATCACGCCGATCACCCGCGCCCGCACCTCGTTGGCGCCCTGAGGTGCGGCGATGTCGAAATCCGCCGCCTTGAGCCTCTTGCCGAGCTTGACCGTATTCTTCGCCGTCTGCGGATAATCATAGGCCGGAATGTCGATCTCGAGCTTGCCGGCCTTGGCCAGCCTGACGCCGCGGCCATAGACCTCGTCTATTGCCATCTGGGCGAGATCGGAGACGATCAAAAGATCGGCCAGCCGACCGGGCGCGATCGAGCCGATCTCGCGCTCCAGCCTGAAATGCTGGGCGGTGTTGAGCGTCGCCATCTGGATCGCCGTCACCGGCTTCAGGCCCTGGCTGATGGCGTGCCGCACCACGCGGTCCATATGCCCTTCATGCACCAGCGTGCCGGAATGGCTGTCGTCGGTGCACAGGATGAAATTGCGCGGATCGACGCCGCCTTCGGTGACCGCCTTGATCTGCGCCGCGACGTCGTACCAGGCGGACCCCAGCCTCAGCATCGCCTTCATGCCCTGGCGCACGCGCGCGATCGCGTCCTCCGCGCGCGTGCCTTCATGATCGTCCTCGGCGCCGCCGGCGACATAGCCATGGAACGGCAGGCCGAGGTCGCGCGAGGCATAGTGGCCGCCGACCGTCTTGCCGGCCTTGATCGTCTCGGCGATCTCGCCCGACATCACCGGATCGTTGGCGGCGACGCCCGGAAAGTTCATCACTTCGCCAAGGCCGATGATGTTTTCCCAGGTCATCGCCTCGGCGACGTCGGCGACCGTAAGCTCGGCGCCGGCATGTTCCAGGCCGGGCGCCGAAGGTACGCAAGACGGCATCTGCACATGCACGTTGATCGGCATCGCGACAGCCTCGTCATGCATCAGGCGGACGCCCGGCAGGCCCAGCACATTGGCGATCTCGTGCGGGTCGATGAACATCGAGGTGGTGCCGTGCGGGATCACCGCGCGGCAGAATTCCGTCACCGTCACCATGCCGCTTTCGACATGCATGTGCGCGTCGCAAAGGCCTGGCACCAGATAGCGTCCGCCGGCATCGACCACCTTGGTCCCCTGCCCGATCGCGTGGCCGGCATTCGGCCCGCAATAAGCGAAGCGCCCGGCGGCAATCGCAATGTCGGTGCCGGGGATGATCTCGCCCGAATGGACATTCACCCACCGGCCGTTGCGGATCACGAGATCGGCGGGCTTGCGCCCCATCGCGACGTCGACCAGATGCGTCGCCACCTCGGTCCAGGGCTTGGGTTTTGTTGGATTGGTGCGGCTCGCCATGACGGACTCCTGTTTGCCCGACTGTGCCAAGCGGGCGCGGTTTTGACCAGTTGGCAAAACTGGTTTGTTTTTAAGGCAGACCCAGTTCTCGATATCTCTCCTCCGGCAGGGCGAAAATCGCGTAGACTGAGCGCTCAGGCTGCCGTTCGGGGTGCAAAAAGAGATGGCACAGGCGATCCGGTTGGCAATTTTCGTGCTGTCGGCATGTTGCGCCGGCCTGGCCTTCTTCACCTTGCATTCGCTCTGGGCATGGGCCGTGCCGATCGCCATCTTCATCGCCGGCTCGTTACTTGCCGAGTACGCTTTCAGCCATCTGGCCTCGCCCGAGGAGAAACAGCGCGATCTGGAGGATCGCGTCCGCAACCCGCCGACGTAAACCACTGTTGCAGGAATACAATTCCGTTTCCGGGCGAATAACGCTAGGTTGCGCCGAGGAGTTTTTCGAAACCGCCATTTCGGAGCGCTCGATGGGTCGCCTGACGCTTGCCAGTGCCGGCTTTTTCGCCTTGCTGTCCGGGTCGACCTTGGCCGCGGACGCAGGCGCCGACCTGCCCATGACCGCGCCAGGCTTCGACTGGACGGGTTACTATGCCGGCCTCCAGGCCGGCTATGGCTGGGGCTCCTCCGACATCTCCGGCACCGAAGGCGAGCCGTTCGCTGCCTCGCCCGATCTCGACGGCGGCTTTGTCGGCGGCCATGTCGCCGGCCTGTGGCAGTTCAGCCAGGCGGTGATCGGCGCGCGGGCCGAGCTCAACTATTCCTCGACCGACGGTTCGGCCCTGCTGGGCCCCGGAAATTCTGTTGGCACCGACATCAAATGGTTCGGATCGGTCAATGCCGAGGCCGGCTTGGCGGTCGATCGCTGGCTGATCTACGGCGTTGGCGGCGTCGCCTTCGCCAGCATCGAGACGTCGCAAGAGGCCGGACCCAGCTTCGCCAAGACCCACACAAGCGCCGGCTGGACGATCGGCGCCGGGGTCGACTACGCGCTGAGCAACAATATCGTCGTTGGCGCGCAATACCGCTACTACGATTTCGGCAAGGAGCATTTCGACGTCCCGGACGACTTCTCCGACCGCGACCAGGACGTGAAGCTGCACACGCTGGGCGTGAACTTCAGCTACAAGTTCTGAGAGGAATGAAGGCCGGCGCCCGCAGGGGGCGGGGGAATGGGTAGGGCCTGATAGACGCCGGCCTCGGCAGATCAAATCTGCCACGTGAATAATCTAGCGTATGCCTCCGGAGGCGTAATTCCGCGATCGCGCCACTATCCAGGATCAGCCGAAGCGATCTTTCCGGCTGGCGTTGCCTGAGGCCCTCTTCCAGCCGTCCCAGGCGGGCTTTTTGCCATCGCAAGTGCGCATTCAGGCGGGATGTTGGCTAGAAAAATGCCGATAAGCTCGGTTCGGATAGTCTCCCATGTCTAACACCGCCAATTGACGCTGCAGCGCCGGTTTTACGCTGTCGTGCTTCACGGAAGGACAGCATGCCCTCAAACATGGCTTGACGGCTTCCGGCTGGCATCTGAAAAGGGCTCGCCTGCGGACGTGGCGGAATTGGTAGACGCAAGGGACTTAAAATCCCTCGATCTCTGATCGTACGGGTTCGATTCCCGTCGTCCGCACCACGTTGAAATTCCTAGACAATTCGCCTCTCACCCTACGTCGGGGCTACCCTAGTAAAAGCTGACGTGGGTAGCCGTATGGGTAGCCGAGACACCAGAAACGCCCGAGACGAAGCCGATGTTGAAGCCTGGGGGAATCGCCATCGCGCTAATGGGAAGCGCCCGCTACGTTGCCGCAGCGAGCGCTCCAGTGGCCCCGTTGCCCCTCGACGGCAAGACGGTACGCCTCGCTTAGCTGGATAATAAGCTCGCGCCGGTTGAGGCTCTGCATATTCAAGCTGCGTGACTTTTGTGCCACATAAGAAAGCCCGCCACCGTGAGGCAGCGGGCCAATGTGATTTGTGCGGGTTCTTCTGCAACCCGCACAATCGGTGCACCTTCACCCGTTCATTTCGCGGGCATTGGCAAGAGCGTTCAGCCCTTCACTCATTGCGATGGCATTGGCATCATCGAAGCGCCGCCTGAATTCGGAAGCGACCTCCCGCAATTTCGCAGGAGTCAATCGCCGCAGCAGATGCAGGAATTCTGCTTCGTCGCTGTCGGGCATTTCGGGCACCGTGCTCATAGCGACACCAGCACTTCCTGCGACTGGAGATCGTCGCTCCACATGATCGTTTCGCCATCGGCGACAAGCTCTGGCTCGTCGCCCGCGTCCTGCTCGCCATCGAAGAAAGCGGTATCGGCAACGCCCGCCGCCAGCGCATGCTCTTGGTTGACCGTCACAGTCCAGCCGAGCGAGGCCTCGTGCTCGTCGCCACTGTCCTCCAGGTCCGAGTCGTCCCCTTCGCGTCGTCATCTGAGCCGCCGGCAACTGGCCCGCGTTCTGTCCAGCCCAGATAGGGTTCACCGTCGGCGGTGTCCTCCAGATCGCAATCGGCCTCCATGAGATCCAATGCGGTGATCAGCGACATGGCGCGGTCTAGTAGGTCGTTCAGGCGTTTCTCAACGGAATTGGCGCCATTGGCGAGGATCGACGCCTGCAGGCATGCCGTAGGGCTTTAGAACGGGCGTGTGGGCGTTCATGACCTTGCCCCCGTCAGAGCGAGGGCGTGGACGTAGAGCGATGTTTGTTCAACATCGAGAATGCCGCTGACCAGATACTGAGCGGCGAACTCCACAGGCGTCCTTGCCGGCGCTGCCAGCATGGTCGCCTCAATGACGGCCATGGCGTCGAAGATCCGGGAGCGCTCGTCTGGCATGTCGTCATCAATCGAAGCATTCAGGCCCTGCCATTGGCGCAGTAGGCTCATGACGTGGTCGTCTGTGCCGGCAGATGGTAGCGCCGCCGCAGCCGTCCCTACGGCGGGAACAGACGCTATGGCGCCAAGCAGGGCGCGGCGGGAAAACCGCCCGACGATGATGGTAGGCTGGGCAGCGGGCATGGCTTCGCCGGCGGCCGGAACATGGGTGTTCGGCATGATTTCGTCCTTTCAACGAAAAGCGTTTACCATTCTTGTAAAGCGTTAAACTAAACAAGTGTCAACGAAATTCGTTTGTGGTAGACGGTTTTCGCGGAACAGGAGATGCAGCAGGAAATGTCTATGACGCCTTCACAGTCGCGAGCAGCACGAGGCCTGATAGACTGGTCGCAGCAGGAGTTGGCCGGCCGATCCAACCTCAGCGAGAGCACAATTCGCGATTTCGAAAAGGGGCGCCGTGTCCCGTCAGTCAACAATCTGGCGGCAATGCGCGCTGCTCTCGAATCCGCTGGCGTCGAGTTCATCCCCGAGAATGGCGGGGGCGCTGGGGTGAGGCTGAGGAAGGTGTGATTTCTGCGCTGGCCTGACAAAAAATAAGGGGCCTTAAACGCGAAACCCCAAGCCGGAGCCTGGGGTGTGCTAGGGACGTATCCCGTCGCGGTGATAGCGTTTATGTGATTGAGTCCGGCTAAAAAGTCAAGGCGGGGAAACGTGCCTATTAGGTCCGCGCTTTATGTCGACGGGTTCAATCTTTACCACTCTGTAAAGGACCTAAACGAGGATTTCTTGAAGTGGTGCAATCTTTGGCGGCTCGGGGAAATCATCATCCCTTCCGTCTCAGAAAAGCTTGTAAAAGTTGTTTTTTGCACCGCCTACTACCCTGGAGATCCACAAAAGCGCTGGCGGCATGAACAGCTTATGAACGCTCTGCGAAATGTCGGCGTCGATTGCGTGATGGGCCACTACATTCATGAGGAACGTGATTGTCGAGAATGTGGTCGCGTCTGGCAACAGCCGAACGAAAAGGCGTCTGACCTCAATCTTGGCCTGTCCTTGATCACCGACGCCTGGAATGACGTTTTTGACCGCGCCTACCTGCTCACTGCCGATTCCGATCAGGCGGCCACAGCTCGATTCCTCCGCGAAACCTTCAAAGAGAAAAAGTCATTGGTGACTGTCTCGCCGCCAGGCCGAAATTTCTCTGCGAATATCACACAATTTAGCGAGGGGCGCATAGCGTTGACGAGGGAGCATATAGAGCGGTCTGTTTTCCCGGCCACCATAATGGGTAACGGCCCTCCTGGTCGTCGGCCACGCGAATATGATCCACCTGCCGATTGGGTCCATCCCGACAATCGACCACAGAAAAAGGCCGAGGCTTGATAAGCAGATTCCTCTTGCTCTGGTGGTACGTCGTGCTCGCATTCGCTGCGATCGCAAATCCACTCGTTGCAATCTTTCAACTCTATCGCGGCGATCTAGTTGGAGGAGCATTCTTTACAGCTTTCACCGCAGCATCGTGGCTGGTGGCGCGCAATGTGCTTCGTGACGTGCGAATGTGGAGAAGGAGGACGTAACAGATGGTCATTCCGTATCTTTCAATTGTCACGAGCCTCGTCGCGGCAGGGCTGGGCATCAGAGCGGCAACCATCCCTATCAGGGACAGCATAGACGACATGATGCCTGACATCGGCCGACGGGGAAAATGGGCCAGCTGGGCAGCGGTCGCGGCTGGCGTGTCGGTGGTGTTGCAAGCACTGGATAGGCTTTGGCAGTAGCCGTTTACATCGCCGCAATCGGCGCCGTGATGCTCGCCGGCGCGGTCTGGTCCTTTCGCCGCGGTCGCTTGGTCAGATCCGCGGCCTGCCTGCTGATGGCCGCCGTGTGCGTCTATGCGTTGATGCTTGCGCCGGCTCGCTCAGAGCCAGCGCTGACCCTGATCGCACGTTGCGAATTCTTCCTGCAAACGATGATGTACCGTCGCGGCCTGATCTACCGGCCGACCAAAGCGACCGAGCGAGCCGATCCGCCGGTCGTCACAGTCGAGTTCGAGACGCGGAACCGGGCGCACGCACCAGGCCGATCGGTTATCGGCACCTGCGAATTTGCTCAGGATCATCGGCATATCTCGTTCATCACCTTGGATGGATTGCGCGCCCAGATCGTATACGACTAGGCCCAAGCGGAGGCCCGCCAGCGCGCGTTCTGTCTGGCCGCTGTCCAACACGGGCGATGTGCTTCCCGCGCTCTGGCGCTTCCCGCTGGCCTGAATTTTTGCTTTCCTACGGCGCTCACGGCAATGCTGATACGAGAGGGAGGAGACGCGATGGCTAGGGAAGCCGACTATCAGGATGACGACATAGTGGTCATCTCGCGCAACCCCCTTGTAGGCAAATTGCTGCTGATCACGGAAGACGACGAAGAGATCGATCTTCATCTTGAGAGGGATAGCGCCGAAGCGCTGATGAGCGCGCTGGGTGCCTTCCTGATGGAGGGCGCGATCGGCCCCTTATAGCAACCCGCCAGCGGGAAGCCCGCTTGCGCGCGCCTCCTTTGCCTTTGACGGGCGATCCCTCTAAAATGTGCAGAAGAAAATAAGGGGAAAGGCTTATGACTGAGCCTGACGCTGCGCACGAAGCAATCGTCGATACGTGGCGTGGTTTTGGCGCCTCTGATTATGAGTACTTTGAGCGGTACGAGGATCCTGAGCTGCTGGCTTGGTTTTGGGCACCGGCGAGCCGCTTTCGCAAAGCTTTTGAGCGATATTTGGATTTGGATGATGTGCTTGAGATAGCCAGCGGTGCTGGACGCCATTCGGCGCAGATCGTGGGCCGCTGCAGGCGGCTGACGTTGATCGATACTTCAGTCGACGCCACCGCATTAGCCAGGAAACGGTTTTCAAGCGCTTCTCATGTGACCGTGACGCTTTCGCCGGACGGCAAGAGTCTACCATTTGAAAAGGGGCGTTTTTCCTCTGTTTTCAGTTACGACTCGATGGTTCATTTCGAACCGCTGACCGTGGCGTCGTACATCATGGAAGTCGCCTCCGTCTTGAAGCCGAGGGGGCGAGCCGTCCTTCATCATTCGAACTACTCGGAAAATCCAACCGGAACATTCAAGGAAAATCCCGATTGGCGGAACTTTATGCCAAAGGGATTTGTCGAGCATGTTAGCTCGCGTGCCGGGCTGACCATCATCGAACAGCAGGCGTTCCCCTGGAATGGGAATAGCGAAACTGACGCTCTCACTGTCGTGGAGAAGGTTTAACGGCGCGAGGACACGACCTTCGCCGCCCACCTCGCTGTGCGCATTCGGCCTCCGCTTATCTGGCGTCGCCGCATGGTTTGTGAACACTATTTTAATCGCCTTGCCCAGTGCGATCTGGTTCTATCTGCGCCGCGACTTCATCGGCATGGCCCCCTGTCGCAGGCTTGGCTCTCTACGTGCTGCTCAGCTAGCCCGTCTTAGGCTCGGCTCTGGAGGCCGCGCGTCTGCTCGGCCGCAAAGTGGCTCCGCTTATCTGGCGTCGCCGCATGGTTTGTGAACACTATTTTAATCGCCTTGCCCAGTGCGATCTGGTTCTATCTGCGCCGCGACTTCATCGGCATGGCCCCCTGTCGCAGGCTTGGCTCTCTACGTGCTGCTCAGCTAGCCCGTCTTAGGCTCGGCTCTGGAGGCCGCGCGTCTGCTCGGCCGCAAAGTGGTAGCGCGTCAAGGCTTCCCGCTCGCGCTCGCGTTCCAGCCGGATAGATTCTCTCGGGCAACTGCTGCCAGTGATCTCAGTCTCGGCTGGGGCTCGCCTACGTTTCAGCCCGGCGACCGTGGCTGGGTGGCGGGTTTGGCCGCCGGGCCAAGCCGGAAAACGGGGTTAGGTTCGCCGGCCGGTGAGGTTTATAGGCCAGCTTGCGGCGCTGCCAACTTGGCAAAACTAGGGTGTTTGGCTTGCTCTATTCACAAATTGGATGAGCCCAGAGTCGCGACCCGAAGTATGCCTGCCCTGTTCCGATTCCGAGCCCCCGCCGGTTAGGTCCGGCGTCCACTGGCCTACCCCGCCAGAGCGCCGGGCCGCTCCCGTTTCAGGGGCAAGCCGTCCAGCCCTTGCGCTTATCCGGCGTCGCCGCATGGTTTGGCAATTACTAAATATGAAGCCCGCTGCCAAAGAGCCGGGTGCAGCGGGCCTCATTTACAGCCGGAGAGAGTGGGGGGAAACGCAAGATTGAGGTCCATGGCGGTTCCTTTCCGTGATCGCGGAATTTGTGTTTTCAGCTTGTTTGAAGCATTGTCCGCGCGGGGAGATTGCGCAGCATGAGGGAACGGTTCGGAGATCGCGGCGCTGAAAGCTTCAGCACCACGCTGCCGGCAATGATCGAGGAGATGAAGGCGGCGCCCGAGGCGATGCAGCCCTCGAAGTTCTGGCAAGACCTGAACCGGCGGCATGCCGAGCGCATGGCATCGACCGGGATCGCAAATTTCAAGCGGACGCTGGCCAAGGACTATTTTACTTGGATGCGGGTCCTGCCCTGGGACCCGCAAATCCGTTTTCTGATCGGCCACCTGCCGCCCGCAGCGTCACTCCGGGCCGCGCTTGGTGTCATGTCGCCGTTAAAGCATCGCCATATTCCGTTGTTCGAGGGCTTCGCCCTGAACTTTCTCACCCGGCTCGTCTGGCAATATGCCGGGCAGGAATGCCCGGAAGAGATCGCGGCCCTGTCGGAGCCATCCGTCGGAAACCCGCCGGCCATCCGCATCGGCGGAAGACTTGTTTCCCAGGATCTTGCCAATTCAATCCTGGAATACAAATCGGTCGAGCCGGTCGCGACAGGGACGATCTGCGAGCTCGGTGGCGGCTACGGCCGAACAGCGTTCGTCATTGCCTCGCTGCGTCCGACCGTCAGATACATCATGGTCGATATCCCTCCGGCTCTCGGGGTCGCCCAGGAATATCTCTGCCAGGTGTTTGCTGACAGAAGCATTTCCGCTTTCGTCCCTTCGGCAATTTTGAAACCGTTCGCGACGAATTCGAGGCGTCCGCGCTTGCCTTCCTATTGCCTCATCAACTTAAACTTCTGCCGGATTCCACCGTCGATCTTTTCGTCAACATCTCATCGCTGCACTAAATGCGGCTCGACCAGATCGAGTGCTATCTGTCGGAAATCCACCGCCTCGTTCGCCCGCAGGGACATTTTTACCTGAAAGCCTGGCAAGTTTCGAAAATCCCGTTCGAAGGGATTGTCATCCGGGAGAGTGACTACCCATTGGAACGATGGGATCGCGTCTATCGCCGGCTTCCGAAGGTCCAGGCGAGCTTCTTTGAAACCTTGCTTCGGAAACCGAAAAATTGACACGCCCGCTCATGCGCTCAGTGCCGGAGCAACACTTGCGGCAAGTATTCGGCCGGGCATGACTGGGGAGGTGGGGATGCTCCGTCTGATAGGCACAATAGCATCACTGGCTCTATTTTGCGGTGCAGCGGCGGCCGAAGAACGATCGTGCGAAATGCTCGGCACCTTGCTCTCTAACGGCAACTGTCAGGATGGCGACATAGCCAAGATTGCCGGCATTCGCGCTGACGATGTCCCAGACGCGATCCAAACCTATTGCGACTTCGGTTCCCAAATCCTGACCTTGCCGGACAAAGGCGTAATGACCCAGATTTCGGGCCAGTCTCAGTATGTGGTGCTCTGCAAGTTTCATGAGCGACCGTCTGCACCGAAGAACTAATAGCAGGAAAAACCTTAATGGCTGCAAACAAAGAGCACTGGAAAGCTTTCCGAGCGGAGCTGAGCGAATCGCTTGAAAACGAACGCCGGTTCATTGCCACGGCCGAGGCTGGCCAGACGGGAATTTGGCAAGTTGAGCCAGGCAAAGGAAAGGTCGACACTACTGCGGCGCATATTGCGCAATCGAAGCGAGCAGTTGAGGTTCTTGCCGGACTAATTGCCAAAATCGACCAAGACCATTTGGCCGAGTGAGCCCTGTCCCGCTCTACATCTACCGCCGAAGCGGAAGACTCCGCTGGTGGATAAGCCGACATAGCGAGCATAAGCGGTCGCTAAGAACTGGTGCGAAGACGCCATAAGGGTGGGGATTCACATCCGCCGCGTTCCGATCTAGAATCTTCGGCATGGAAGCGATCTTTGATGACCTTTCCAGTGCTCTCAGGGAGCCACGCGCAGACGTTTCGGCTGCTGTCCGCGCCTTTGCCCTAGACATTGCCGGCAAGCTCTTCCTGGGCATTGCCATTGGCCTTGGCGTCGCCATCGGGCTGGCCATCGCCGGCTGATCTTAGACAGATCCACCAATGACGCGCGGATGGTCAGTTACCGACGTACCTGTCACGCTGCTGGCCAGAGTGTCTCTGAGTTCATGAATGTCTCGGACAAGTGGCGCATAGGCCACTGTCAACGATGTGGGCCGGATCGTGCTCGGCGCATAGCCTTTCGCCAGCGCTGCTATCTCATCGCTGGTTAAGTTCGTTGACCAATATCCGATCTCTGCGATTTCCCCGACGTAAGCTGACCAAAATCCGTTTAGTTGGCTGCACGCAATGGAATAGGTAGGCGTGAGGTTGTTTCCCCAATTGCTTGAGGAATTGCCGGAGACCTCGGAGACGCCGTCAATAAACAGAGCGTTGGCCTGTCCGCTGCTTCTGTTGAAATTGAAAGCGACATGACGCCAATTTCCGTCATTCAAGTTGGATGTGGAAATCAGCGTGATACCTGCCGGGGTGGACGAGGGGTAGCCGACCGCAGTCAGTTTGTTCGCTGTATTGTTCAATAATATCCCGAAGCCCAACCGGCTGCCGGTGCTCCAATGCGACATCACAGAGACATTGGACGTGGTTTGGGTTGTCTTCAGCCAAAACGCAAAGCAGCCCACTGAGGGCTGGGCAGGCGTTGCTGTCCTCGACCAGGAAAATTGATCCGTGCCGCCGGCATTGCTCCTCGCCATCTCACTGCCCCACCATCATGACGCGCAGCAACTCGGCATCACCGGTCGCTGTGTCGTTGGTGACATCGCGCTCGATCTTCAGCCGGAACGCTTCGCCAGCAGCCAGGTTGTCCATATCGTCAGGCGATGACCCGCTGCCGATGTTGACGCTCATCTTCAGGACTTGGCCGCTGGTGCCGGGGACAGTCGTCGCGGTAATCGTCTGGGTGGCCGAAAAGCTGTCGCCGTCGATATCGTGGCCCGATGCATTGATGCGCTCGATCGAGACAAGCCACCCCACCGTTCCGCTCGTAGCCGAAGTGAGCGCGCACCAGACAGAAACCGTCAGGCCGGCGCCGGCATAATCGGCTGGTAGAACTCCGGTGAAGATCGCCGCTTCCTGGGTGGTGGCGTCGAAGTCCAGGCAGGGATGCCCGTTGCGGCTGTCCAACGTCGCGTAGTTGCTTGTCGGCGGCTCATTGACCAGAGGAGACCACTGTAGCTGCCAGGCGCTACCGCTGCCGCCACCGCCAGATACCGCCGCCCAAATGGGATTGAGTCCAGCTCCTTGTGTTTTGAGGTAGTAGCCGCTGGTTCCAGCCGCCAGCCGCCGCCACTGAGCCGGCGAGCTGTTGTCATAGTAGAGGATGTCGCCGGCTGAGGCTCCCTGGAAGGCGTCGATAGACCAAACCGAACCACCGCCGGAAACTGTAATGTCGCCCCTGTCGCCGTCGCTGACGCCGATCGCTCCGGTTGACGATGCCGTGAACCCGTAAAGCCCTGGAGATGAACCGTTGGTATAACCGATGAATATCTCGCCCGGTGCGACGGCCTTGGTCAGCGCCGTCTCAGGGGAACCACCATCGGTGCTTTTCAGCGTGACGGTATATGTCGCGTCGCTGTTGTGGAACTCGAAGGGTCGCTTGATGGCTGGGAGAATGAGCGTTCGGGCAGCCGAGAGTGCAGCGCTCGGCTTGAAGATCATCGCGGAGCGGTATTGTGTCGAGTTCAGCGTGACATTGCCGGCCGAGAAGTCGACGGAATAAGTATCACCAAAGGCATTGCCCAGAGCGGCATCAGCGTCATTGCTCGTTTGCCATTGCCCGTCGGCCTGGCCATCTGCGATCACTGGAAAATTGAGATCATGCGCCATCGGCGAGGCCCTTTAGTTCGCGCTCAGCAAGCGCCATTGCGAGCTTCAAGACTTCCTCGCGATCGAAGCCCAAGGCCTGGCATTTCGCTTGGAATCGCGTGAACTCCAGCACGACGGGAAAAAGCCGGCTGGGCTGCTTGCAGCCAGGTTCGAACATCGCCGGATCGAAGAGGATGCTAAGGCTATCCATCGTTTCCCTTTCTTGGGTCATTTCGACGTCTCCAAAAGCGCCCGTTGCAGCTCGACCGCTTGCTCGTACGATTGGTCGAAAAGGGTGGTCCTAGAATTGGGCGGACGTTCGGGATCACAGCCGAGCGGTTCGATATCGCGCGGCAACGGACTCATTTCCCATGGTCGCAAGCTCAGGGCACGATGCAGGGCCAGGTAGTCATTTGCCTTGAATGCTTCGACCGCCGCCTGCGAGATCCTGCGTTTCACATTTCTGTTTCGTGGTGTGCGTTTCGTCGGCATCAGGGTGCTCCGAACTCGCGATAAGCCGCCGGTAATTGCTGAGTGTCGGTCGGTGTCCATTCGGCTATGAAGCGGGCACCGAAGCGCTTCCAGGCATCCGCCATTTGCTCTTTGAATGCAGCTCGTGCCGCCGGCATTTCCGCCACAGGAACGATCCGGTTTACCGGGTCGACGATGCCGAACTCGCTTAATTCATTGAAGCCATCGTTTCCGGTCTCGAATGCCTCTCGCCATGCCTTGTACTCGGCATTGCCGCCGATATGCCGGCGCCGGATGGGGCTTCGCTTTGTCGCCATCGCTCAGCCTCCATAACCGGGACCGGCAGGGCGGCCGGGCCCGCCATGGAGAGGTTCCAAATCCAAGCCAAGCCGCGCCAAGGTTCTGATGCAGAGGCTCCGCGCTGCCGTTTCGTGCTTCAGCCCCGGATGATCCTTCAAGCCTGCTTTCGTGCGGATGACAGCGCCATCGGCATCGATCTGCGCCTTCAATGCCTCCGCCCGATCGAGCGCCTGGCACGCGGTGACAAGGAACTCGATGCCGGCAGCATCTTCGATGGCGTATTGAGCAACTACCGAACGCCAGAGAGCCATGCCGTGCTGGCCGAGCGGCCTAGGTGGCGCGCAGGTCAAAGGCGGGTTGTCGGCAACGAGTTTCAGATTTTTAGGCACTAGGGTTTTGTCCTTTGAATGTTTTCCTCAATTTCATGCGCGAAAGGGGACCAGACCGGTCTCCGAGGGGATCGACCTTCGGACGAGATGGCCCCCCGGGGTCTGCATGGTCATCCGATCGGCCTCCAACCATCAGGACGAGCGGCGGCGCGCCATTCATCGTGGTTCAGGCTGTTCTCATCGATCGGCATGGGCAGAGTGTCGAATGACTGCATCCACATCGCATCATCGATATAGCCGCAGAGCGCTATGGTGCGGTTGTCCTCGCACAGCACGACATCAATCTGATCAAACGCTGGTGCTGGCATGCGCCTTCTCCATCTTCTCGACTGCACCGCGCTTGACCGCGAGCTTCCACACCATTGGCGCGTCGTTTGGGCGGACGCCTCTGCTCCGGATCTGAGCGTGCCAAAGACCGCCTTGGTGGCTCACGAAGTCGCCTGGCTGGTACTGCGCTTCACTGCTTCATGCGCCCTGGTATGGCAGGCCATTCGCTTCGGCCAACGCTGGTGTCAGCGACAGCAGGAAGTTGGCGGATACGGGCCGCCTTTCTCTTGGCAGGCGCTTTTGCGACTGCTGCGCTGCTTGTCCTCTTTTTCCCCCAATGCTCGGGTGGACCGCTTGCCGGGCTGAGCGACTACGTACGCGACAATTGGCTTTCGCGCGTCGGGCAGGAACACAGCGCCTTCCTCAGCCCGGACTTTTTGAGCTCCGGCCGTTTCGCCAGGTTTTCTTTGGCCATTCTGGGCGCGGCCGCGACATGCAGCTTGGCCCTGTTTGACACAAGCAGAAGGCGCACCTGGATAGTCCTTGCGCTTTTTTCCACAGTCGGGCTCCTGCTGGGGCTGCTCTATCTGCGATACTTCCGCTTTTTCCCGCTCTTTGTTGCCCCCGGCCTAGCCCTGCTCATTTACCAGGGCTTACCAGCCCGGCTGGCGCTAGGGCGCTATTTCGGCACCAAGTCCAACGACGAATTGCCGGGCGTCTCTGTTCTTGCAGCTCCCGGAGTGGCGATTATCGCCATTCTTTTTGTGGGGCATCTGGTTTGGCCTCCCCGGGAAACGAAACTTCTCGGCATCGATATCGCCAAGGCCTGCGAGAAAGCCGGCGCCGGTCCGCATTTCGTCTGGCCGGATGGCGCGCGGCTGTTCGCACCTCCCAACATCGGGGCCGCCGGTTTGGGGTCTCCTGTCGGGCTCGACGTCGTGGCCGTCCCTTTTCACACATCGGCCAAGGGCATTGAGCGCGTCCTGCGATTTTTCGATCCGGCTACGCCCGATCCGGCGCGGCTGCTTGACGAAACCAAGGCCACCCATGTTGCGGTCTGCCGCGTGGAGGAGAGAACACTCCGGTCGGTCGAAGCTCAATTTCCGTTGGCCAGCCGATTGGCCACGGGAAAGCCACCAGACTGGCTGGCGGAGTGTCCCGTTGCGGGCCCGCTGCGCATCTATCGATATTCGGCGGCGGGCGGCCCTTCCGGCCAATGCCCTGTCGCGGGCCAATGAGCCGTAATGCGGTGACGCCTGTCAGGGCGTGATCGGGTTCAATTTCAGATGCTGGACCAGGATGATGGTCTTGGCGTCGACGATACGGCCGTCGGCAATGCCGGCCAGCGCCTCGTCGAGCGGCATCTCCAGAACCTCGATGTCCTCGCCTTCCTCCGGCGCTCCGCCGCCATCGGAGATGCGGTCGGCCGGTGAATAGCGCGCAGTGAAGAACCAGAGCCGTTCCGTCACGCTGCCGGGGCTCATATAGGGCGCGAACAGCCGCTCGACGTCCTTCAGACGATAGCCGAGCTCCTCTTCCGCTTCCTTGCGGATGCAGGTTTCCGGATCGTTTTCGTCGAGCAGGCCGGCGCAGGCCTCGATCAGCGGCTCGCGATGGCCGGTGGCATAGGCCGGATAGCGGAACTGCCGCACCAAAAGCACCGTCGAGCGTTGCGGATCGAAGGGCAGGATCACCGCGCCGTCGCCGCGGTCGTAGGTCTGCCGGGTCTGCGTTTCCCAGCGCCCGTCGCGGCGGCGATAGTCGAGCACCGTCTTCTTGAGCACCGCCCAGTCGTCGGACAGGACTTCTTCAGAGCGGATACGGACGCGATCTTCCATGGTGAACTCCGTGCTGCCGGCAAGCGTTATCGGCGAACTGGTGCCTGCGCAATCCTGGAAACCGACTGGTCCAGCAAGACTTTCACCGGCTCGTGTCTGGCGCGAAATGCCGCGGCTGCCTAGATAGCGGTATCTCTCCCAGGAGCCCCGTCTCATGACATCATCGCTTTTCCAGCCGATCACCCTCGGCGGCCTCACCTTTCCCAACCGCATCGCGGTAGCGCCGATGTGCCAGTATTCGGCCGAGGACGGGTCCGCCAGCGACTGGCATCTCCACCACTGGATGAACCTGGCCATGTCCGGCGCCGGCATGGTGACCGTCGAGATGACCGACGTCGAGCGGCGCGGCCGCATCTCGCATGGCTGCCTTGGTCTCTACTCCGATGACAACGAGGCTGCGGCCAAGCGCACGCTCGATGCCGCCAGGCGCGTCGGCGCGCCCGGCACCAAGTTCGGCGTCCAACTCGCCCATGCCGGCCGCAAGGCCTCCAACAGGAAGCCTTGGGAAGGCGGCGGTCCCCTGCAACCGGGCGAGGATCCCTGGCAGACCGTTTCGGCCTCGGCCATCGCCTATGACACCGGGTGGAATGTACCGCACGCACTGGACGAGGGAGAGATAAAGCAAGTCATCGGACGTTTCGCCGAGGCGGCCGCGCGGGCCGAGCGCGCCGGCTTCGACTTCATCGAACTCCACGCCGCTCACGGCTATCTGATCTTCCAGTTCCTGTCGCGGCTCTCCAACCAGCGCACCGACCGCTGGGGCGGCTCGCTGGAAAACCGCATGCGCTTCGCCGTCGAAATCGCCAGGGCTGTGAAGCAGGCCGCACCGGGCCTGATGCTGGGGGCGCGCCTCTCGGTGAAGGAATGGGTCGACGGCGGCTTCGAGGTCGAAGAAGCGATCGAAGTGGCCAAGGCACTGAAGGCGGAAGGCGTCGCCTATCTCTGCTGTTCCAGCGGCGGCAATTCGCCATTGCAGAAGCTGCCCAGCGGTCCCGGTTACCAGGTGCATCTGGCGGAAGCCGTGCGCAAGGGCGCCGACATTCCGACGCGCGCCGTAGGCCTGATCGACGATCCCAAGCAGGCCGAGACGATTTTAGCCGATGGCCGCGCCGACATGGTGGCGCTGGCGCGCGCCTTCCTCGCCGATCCGCGCTGGGGCTGGCGCGCGGCGGCGACGTTCGGCGAGGAAATCCGTCCGGCGCCGCAGCTGGCGCGCTCGGTGACGACGATGCAGCACTGGATGAAGGCGGCCGGCTGAGCGGCTGTTTCCATAGGTGACGCAGGGGCTGAGACCTTTGGGCGCAGGCGCCCCGCCACGATTGCAACCAAATTGGCCGTTTTGCGTTGGCGGCCATGACAGACAGCAAGCCGTTTGAAAAGCCGGTGGTGGTCGAGCTCGGCCATGTCGGCAAATATCGCCAGATCCGCAGCACCCGCGAAGCCGCCGAGTGCCTGATGACCGTTTGGCCGCTCAATCGCGGCCAGCGGCATCGTGATGCTCTCGACACTTGCCTCAAGGCGCTGGAAGGTTATCGTTCGACGGCGGACGCACGCCGCGCGTTGATCGAGGCAGCCGAGGAATCTGAAGTGTTGGTTCCCGAAGACAGGTTGCCTGACGAAAAGCTGCATTGAGCAAGCAAGGGCTTCTCGACCGGAGGATTCCATGGCGAAACTGACTTACAAGATCGTCGAGCATGACGGCGGCTGGGCCTACATGGTCGGCTCGACTTTTTCAGAAACATTTCCCACCCGCCAGGACGCGCTGCGCGCGGCTGAAATTGCTTCGGCCGAGCAACAGGTCGCCGGCACCACGGACGGCATCCAATATGAGGATTCCGAGGGTGTCTGGCATGACGAACTGGCCGACGGCCGCGACCGGCCGCAGACCGAAGTTTCCGATTAGTTTTTTACGGCCGCGCCGCGACCGACCATGCCCCTGCCTTCATGCCGGCCGCTGGCGGACGCGTCGGTTATTATTTGCCGCAGTACTGGTCGTTGACATTCTGCCCGGAATTGGCGTCGGGTCCGGGCGTATCCGAGGCGCACGGACCGATGGCCCCCGGATTGCCGAGGCTGTTAAGGCCGGTGGCTTCGCTGCTCGAAGAGATACTGCCTGTGGTGTAAGGATCGACTGGCACCCGCTCGCTCGAGACCGGACGATCATGGTGCCACCACGACCACACGTCCGAGGACTGCGCCATTGCCGAGGTTGCCATGCCCAGCGTGAGCACCGAGGCTGCAAGAACTTTCATAACCATTGGATACTCCATTCGGTTGATCGCCTAG
The DNA here is from genome assembly GCF_014843825.1 of Mesorhizobium silamurunense. Lineage (GTDB taxonomy): Bacteria > Pseudomonadota > Alphaproteobacteria > Rhizobiales > Rhizobiaceae > Mesorhizobium > Mesorhizobium silamurunense. The sequence goes on along the minus strand of NZ_JHQR01000075.1, from coordinate 83,512 downwards.
ATTTTGATGGCGACACGAATGAAACCCTGGGTTGGGTGCAAAAGTTCCAAGAGAAAATCGGCATGCAGCAGAGCCGCGCGACACGTTTGTGTGACGAGGCCGTGAGCCGCCGGAACGTTGGGCTGGTCCTATCGTCCTCGAAATTCAGGTCACGCCGGCGAACGCACGTGTGGCGATGCGTTGGATGAAGGCGACCACGCGTTCCGGTTCCGCGAATTGCGGCATGTGCCCCAGCCCTTGGACCCGTTCGAAGTCGAGCTGCTTGATCCTGCCCGGCATCGGATCGCCATGCGCCGCGATGCCGATGACCCGGTCATCCGCGCCGAACAGAATGCCTGCCGGCATCACGATCTCGCCATAGCGCCGCTCCAGGCGGCCGAGATCCTCCTCCACTGCCACGAAATCGGTCGAGGTCGCATGGAAATGAGCAGGCCGCAGCCCGAGCCACCCGCCTCCGGCGATCATGTAATCCCCGGGCACGGCTTGCGGCGCGAAGATGAATTTTCATCGTCGGCTCCGCATATTTCAGGCTGGCCGGTATCGCTACCGTACGGGCCAAGACCCGCCGCCACAGGCGCGAGGGAACATAAAGCAGGTCGAATTTCCGGCGCACCCTCGCTTCCAGATGCGTCAGCGGCGCGAGCAGCGCGATGCCGGAAATCGCAGTCGGATGCTCGATCGCGAGCGCAAGCGCGATGGCGCCGCCGAGTCAATGGCCGACGATCAGTGGCCTTTCCAGCCCAAGCTCCTCGATGAAACGCCGCACCACTTCCGCCTGTTCGGGCAGACGGCCGCCCGCCCCGCCTGCCCGCACCGAATATCCCGAGCCCGGCCGGTCGAGAGCGATCAGCCGGTAGCCGGCGCCGAAGCGTCCGAACAGCGTATGCCGGAAATGGTGGAGCTGCGCGCCGAGGCCGTGCAGGAAGACGATCGGCCTGCCCTCGCCCGCTTCGACATAGTGGATGCGGTTGCCGTCGATCTCGACGAACTTGCCGCAAGCCGGTACCAGCCTTTCGGCCCTGGCCGCGATCCACCATGTTGCAAGCATGAAGCCGAGCACGACAACAGCCGCCGCAACGATCAGGCCGCCGATCAGCCACGACAAAACCGATATCAGCATCTTCCACCCCAGCCGGACCGGCGCACCTTACCCGCAACCGTCTCTGCCACAAGAGCCCGGCCTGCCTGCGCATTGCAGCCGGCTGGCCGCCGCGTTATCTCAGGCGACTTGCAGCCGGAGTGAGCCATGTCTGAAATTGTTACCGCTGCCATGCTCGTCATCGGCGACGAGATCCTCTCCGGCAGGACCAAGGACAAGAACATCGGCCATCTCGCCGATATCATGACGGCGATCGGCGTCGATCTGAAGGAAGTGCGCATCGTTCCCGATGAGGAGGACGAGATCGTCGCCGCCGTCAACGCGCTGCGCGCCCGCTACGTCTATGTCTTCACCACCGGCGGCATCGGCCCCACGCATGACGACATCACCGCCGATTCGATAGCCAAGGCCTTCGGCGTGCCTTGCGAATACGATGCCAAGGCCTACGCCATGTTGGAGGCAAGCTTTGCCGAGCGCGGCATCGAATTCACCGAGGCGCGCAAACGCATGGCGCGCATGCCGCGCGGCGCCGACCACATCGACAATCCGGTATCGATCGCGCCGGGCTTCCGCATCGGCAACGTTCACGTGATGGCGGGCGTGCCGTCGATCTTCCAGGCGATGCTCGACAATGTGGTGCCGACGCTGAAGACCGGCACCAGGATGCTGTCGGCTACGGTGCACTGTCCGTTCGGCGAAGGCCTGATCGGTGGACCGCTGGCCGACATCCAGAAGGCGCATCCCGACACCATCATCGGCTCGTACCCGAAATATGGCGACGGCAAGTTCTGGACCGAGCTCGTGGTGCGCGCCCGCGGCGAAGCGGCTCTCGAGGCCGCGCGCAGGGACGTTGAGGTCATGGTGGCGGGCCTGTCGGCCGCGAGCTGATCCCGGAACCAGAAGGCGCGCGCCGACGTTTCTGGCACGGCACTTCATGCCGGCCATTTTGATGGCCGGAGGCGCGCTTGCGCCGACAAATTTGAGGGATCTGTCATGCGCTTCAAGACGATCGTCGCCATTCTGCAGAATGAACAGGACGCCGAGCGCGTGCTCGACTGCGCCATCCCGCTTGCTGAGCGGTTCGAGAGCCATCTCGTCGGCATCCATGCGGAAGCGCTTCCGGTCCCCTATACGTCGGCCACTGGTTTCCCCGACACGGAATTCCTGCAGGTCTCGGCCGAGATGAACAAAGAGCGCGCCGACAAGCTGCGGGCGGTCTTTCTCAGGCGCATCGAGGATTCCGGCCTGTCCTTCGAGTGGCGCAGCCTCGAAAGCTTCTCCGGCGACAGCGCGCTGACCGGCATTTCGAGCGTGCGGGCGGCTGACCTAATCATCGCCGCGCAGCGCGATACCGGAGGCGATCCGGGCGCAGATGTCGACACGCTGGTCTACGACGCAGGGCGGCCGGTGCTTGTCGTTCCGCATGCCGGGCCGCTCGTCACCACCTTCAGGCGCGTGCTGCTCGCCTGGAACGGCAGCAAGGAGGCGGCTCGCGCCGCATTCGACGCCCTCCCCTTCATCAGCGAAGCGGACAAGACCGACATTCTCGTCATCGATCCGCCGGAGACGCTCGACGAGGCTCCCGAGGCGGCGGGTGCCGAGATCGCGGCTGCCTTGTCACGCCACGGCGCCAATGTCAGCGTTTGCGTGCAGAAATCGGGAGGAAACTCGGTCGACGACATCATCCAGGAGAGGATCGCCGAATCCGGCGCCGATCTGCTGGTGCTCGGCGCCTACAGCCATTCCTGGCTGCGCCAGCTTCTTTTCGGCGGCGTCACCCGCACAGTGCTGCGCACGGCAAACGTAGCGGCCTTCCTGTCGAGATAAGTCCACAGCCATCACTGGATCCCACCCTTGCCAAGGCTGGCGCTTTCCGGCTAATTCCGCTTGCATTCCATCGTATTTGCGCGCAGAGGCGCGCGCTTGCGGAGTGCGCGAACCATGTCCCTTCCCGAAAAAGCCTTTCCGGTCTCCTGGGACCAGTTCCACCGCGATGCCCGCGCGCTCGCCTGGCGCCTTTCCGGCACCAACAAAGGCCAGTGGAAGGCGATCGTCTGCATCACCCGGGGCGGCCTGGTGCCCGCCGCGATCATTTCGCGCGAGCTTGGCATCCGCGTCATCGAGACGGTCTGCGTCGCCTCCTATCACGACTACACGAGCCAGGGTCAGTTGCAGGTGCTGAAGGAAATCTCCCCTTCGCTTCTTGCCGATGACGGCGCCGGCGTGCTCATCATCGACGACCTCACCGATACCGGCAAGACGGCAGGCATCGTGCGCGCAATGATGCCGAAGGCGCATTTCGCCACCGTCTATGCCAAGCCGAAGGGCAGGCCTCTGGTCGATACATTCGTCACCGAGGTCAGCCAGGACACCTGGATCTACTTCCCGTGGGACATGGGCTTCACTTACCAGAAGCCGATCGCCGATGATCACGCCGGCTGATTCGTTGGAAGTCGCCATTTAGGTCCAGCGCCCGCTGACGAGCATTGATTGCTGCACAAATAAAGCCGTCGGGCACGATATTTCGTAAAATTAACCCGCCTGGGTCGAACTTAACCAATCCGAGTGAAGTTTTTTACTTTTATTGTCCACAATACGTCGTAAGATTCGTTTGACGGCAAACGATTCTGGAGGCTGGGAGCAGCTTCTACGATGTTGACGAGGCCAACGACGCACAACCAAATGGCCGAAAGAGTCCGGCGACTCTTCGGCACGGCGCCCTGCCGCCTGCAGGTTGCAGCCTTGCCTTGGCGCGAAAATGAGAACGGCGTCGAGATCATGCTGATCACCAGCCGCGATACCGGGCGCTGGGTGCTGCCGAAAGGCTGGCCGGAAGCCAGGGAGCCGCTATGCCAAGCCGCCGCCCGCGAAGCGGGCGAAGAAGCGGGATTGCACGGCACCGTCTCGCATCTTGAAGTCGGTCGCTATTTCTACGCCAAGGTCCTGGCATCCGGCGAGGAAGTGCCTTGCGAGGTTCTGGTGTTCCCGCTCGAGGTCGACCGCGTCGCCGACCGCTGGAAGGAAAAGCGCGCGCGCACCCGCAAATGGGTCGGCTCGGCCGAGGCCGTTCGTATGGTCAACGAGCCCGACCTTTGCCAGATCATCGCCTATTTCTGCGCCGATCCGCATAAATTCGCCTGAGTCATCGGTCACATAATCGAATATGCAACCCGACGGCATGCCGCGCGTTGCGGTGCGCGAGCATCGGTGCTTTGTTGTTATTGCAGTGCCGATTCGGCTAATGGCGTCGATCGATGACGAACTCCGCGCAACCACTCGAAGAAAACTCCGGCGAACACCGGCGTGAGCACCGCCAGCGCGTGCTCAAGGGCGGGACGATCATCACCGGCATCCAAAATTCAGAGGTGAGCTGCACCTTGCGGAACCAAAACCCGGGCGGCGCCGAACTGAAAGTCGCACCGGAATCACGCGTTCCCGATCGTTTCCTGCTCTACGTTCCGGTCGATGGTGTGGCCTATCGGGCGGAAGTCCGCTGGCGCCGCAACGACCGCGTCGGTGTGAAGTTCACCGGGATCGAGCCCAAGCCCAAGCTGCACTACGGCTGAGGGCAATAGTGCATGTCGCGCAAAAGTGTGCAGCGGTTTTGCGAAAACGACATGCATAAAAACAAAGACCTAAAGCGCGTCGTACGAATCCGCTTCAGCGCGAAGCGCTTTAGGCAGCCGGCCGAAGCCGGATGCCTGTTTTTTCAGATGCTCATCTGTTTCACATGACGAGCCCTTTGGTCAGTTCCAGCGCCTGGCGCTCGAACAACCGCCGGTAGATCCCGCCGTTCAGCCGGATCAGCTCGTCATGCGATCCTTCCTCGATGATGCGGCCACGGTCGAAGACCAGCAACCGGTCGAGCGCCCGCACAGTGGAGAGCCGGTGCGCGATGACCAAAGTCGTGCGCCCGACCATCAGCCGCTCCATCGCCTTCTGGATGAGCACTTCCGATTCGGAATCGAGGCTGGATGTCGCCTCGTCCAGGATCAGGATGCGCGCATCGGCCAGGAAGGCGCGCGCGATCGCCACGCGTTGGCGCTCGCCGCCCGACAGCTTCACGCCGCGCTCGCCGACCAGGGTTCCGTAGCCTTTGGGCAGGTTGGCGATGAAGTCGTGCGCGCTGGCGAGCTTCGCCGCATGCTCGATCTCGGCCTGCGTGGCGCCCGGCCTGGCATAGGCGATGTTCTCGGCCAGCGACCGGTGGAACAGGATCGGCTCCTGCTGGACGATCGCGATCTGGCTGCGCAGCGATGCCTGCGCAACCTGTGCGATGTCCCGGCCGTCGATCAGGATTCGGCCCGCATTCACGTCATAGAGGCGCTGGATCAGCTTGACGAAGGTCGTCTTGCCCGATCCCGAATGCCCGACCAGCCCGATGCGTTCGCCCGCCGCGATCTCGACCGAGAAGTCGCGGTAGAGCGGCAGCCGGTGGTTGCCGTAGTGGAACGTCACCTTGTCGAACGCGATGCGGCCGTCGGTGATCCGGATCGGCGCCGCACCGGGCCGGTCCTCGATGCCGAGCGGCTCCGACTGGAAGTCGACCAGTTCCTCCATGTCGTTGATCGAGCGCTGCAGGTTGCGGATATGCGTGCCGATATCGCGCAGATAGCCTTGCAGGACGAAAAACGAGGTCAGCACGAAGGCGATATCGCCGGCGCTTGCCTCGCCCCATGCCCAGAGCATGAGCGCGAGGCCGATCACAGCCGCCCGCATCAAGAGCAGCATCGTGCCTTGCGTGGTGCCGTTGAACGTGCCGCGCACCCAGGTGCGGCCCGTGCGCAGGCGCCATTTGGCCACGACCCCGGCAAGGCGCACCTCTTCGCGGCTCTCGGCGCCAAAACCCTTGACCACCGCATTGCAGCTTACCGCGTCGGCCAGCGCGCCGCCGAGGCGCGTGTCCCAGCTGTTGGCAAGGCGTGCCACCGGCGCGACATAGCCGAGCGACAACATGGCGGTGACGGCGATGAACAGCACCGAGCCAACGGCGACCACCAATCCCATCATCGGCCAGAACCAGCCAAGCAGCAGCGTCGACCCGACCAGCATGACGAGCGACGGCAGCAGCGCGATCAGGATCGTGTCGTTGAGCAGGTCGAGCGCCCACATGCCGCGCGTGATCTTCCGCACGGTCGAGCCGGCAAAGCTGTTGGCGTGCCAGTCCGTCGAGAAGCGCTGGACGCGGTGGAAGGCGCCGGCGGCGATGTCCGACATCATCTTCAGCGTCAATTCGACGATCCACATGAAGGCGGCGTTGCGCAGCACGACGCCGGCCAACGCCAGCGCCATCAGGATGGAGAAGGCCGTCATTGCGGCGTGCCAAGCCGCCTCGTCGGCGCTGGCGCTGCTGGCGACCGCGTCGACCAGCCGGCCGGAATAGAGCGGCGTCAGCACGTCGGCAAGCGTCGAGAGCAGGAATGCGCCCATGATGAGCGACAGCCGCCACGGCTGGCGGCGCCAGTGGCCAAACGTGAAGCCGAGCACGCTGCGAAAGGCGCTGGCGCGCAGATCTATTCTGAAACGAGCCATGATGTCATCCGGGCGCAGACAGGCCCGGTCCCAGTAAAGTCAAATTGGAAACCCGCGGCGGCGCCTGATGGCGCCTGGGAATGAGGTTCGGTATGGTTGGGCGCCCGCCCCGAGGCGGCGACCGACAGCGGCAAGGCTCGTTCTGCGTCTGGCTTTCCGAAGGGACTTCGGACGGCCGGTGCAGACCTAGGCTTCGCGGCCTCGCATAACGATGTCAAATCCTGGCATACGGTCCTCCCGAAAGGGAATCGCGGAATGGCCCTTATAGGGGCGGCTCATCGCCTCGCCAAGGCGGGCTGTCCCCAAAACGACATCTGGTCCAAGCACTGGTACTATTTTGCAACAACGGCGGGTTGTGCCATCCCCGCGCATTCAGGCGGCGGGCTTGCGCTCCAGCCGCATATAGCGGCCATCGATCTTGAACCCGAACTTCTCGTAAAGGCTGTGGGCGTCGTTGGTCGAGAGGCTCCAATGCGAAACGGTCTTCCGCGCCTGAACGAGCCGCTTGCCGATGCCTTGCCCACGATGCCCCGGCCAGATGATGACGTCGGCAAGATAGGCAAAGACCGTATAGTCGGTGATCGCGCGGGCGAAGCCGACCTGCTTGCCGTCGATATAGGCGTCCACGCAAAACGAACTGGCGAGGCACGATGATGCATCTCATCGCTGCGCGCGCTTCCCCAATAGCTCGCCATCAACTGGTCCGAAGTCGCCCGGAAGTCGATCCGCGACAGGTCGAAGCTGATTTCAACGTCACGCATAGGCATGTGGCGGGGATACGCTAGCCGCGATCCCGGAACCGGTTGGTGATCGGGTAGCGGCGGTCGCGGCCGAAGTTCTTCCTTGTGATCTTCACGCCCGGGGCCGCCTGCCGGCGCTTGTACTCCGCGATATAGAGCAGATGCTCGACGCGCGTCACCGTCGCCCGGTCATGGCCGCGCGCGACGATGTCGTCGACACCCATCTCGTTCTCGACCAGGCATTCGAGGATGTCATCCAGCACCGGGTAAGGCGGCAGCGAATCCTGGTCGGTCTGGTTTTCCCGCAGCTCCGCCGACGGCGCCTTGTCGATGATGTTCTTCGGAATGACTTCGCCCGATGGGCCGAGCGCCCCCGGCGGCACATGCGCGTTGCGCCAACGCGACAGCGCATAGACCTGCATCTTGTAGAGGTCCTTGATCGGGTTGAAGCCGCCGTTCATGTCGCCGTAGAGCGTGGCGTAGCCGACCGACATCTCGCTCTTGTTGCCTGTCGTGACGACCATCGAGCCGAACTTGTTCGAGATCGCCATCAGGATCGTGCCGCGCGCGCGGCTCTGCAGATTTTCCTCGGTGATGCCCTCCTGGGTGCCCTCGAAAAGCTGGGTCAGCGCATGCTTGAAACCTTCGACCGGTTCGGAGATCGGCACGATGTCGTAGCGGCAGCCGAGCGCGCGGGCGCAGTCCTCGGCGTCCTTCAGCGAGTCTTTCGAGGTGTAGCGATAGGGCATCATCACGGTGCGCAGCCGCTCCTCGCCGAGCGCATCGACGGCCAATGCCGCGCAGATCGCGGAATCGATGCCGCCGGAGAGGCCGAGCACCACGTTCTTGAAGCCGTTCTTGTTGACGTAGTCGCGCAAGCCCAGCATGCAGGCCCGGTAGTCGGCCTCGTCCCGTTCCGGGATTTTCGACATCGGGCCTTCCGAGCAGACCCAATGGTCGGAATTATTTCCATTTCGCGCGCCTGCGGCGACGCGGCTTCTCTTCCATGTGGTGACGTCGACCGCTTCCTCGAACTGGCTCATCTGGAAGGCAAGCGTCTTGTCGGCGCCGATGCCAAACGACGCTCCGTCGAAGATGAGCTCGTCCTGGCCGCCGAGCTGGTTGGCGTAGACAATCGGCAAGCCGGTTTCGATAACCTGGCGGATGACGACCTGATGGCGGACGTCGATCTTGGCGCGGTAGTAGGGCGAGCCGTTCGGCACAAGCAGGATCTCGGCACCGCTTTCGGCCAGCGTCTCGCAGACCGCGATGTCGCCCCAGATGTCCTCGCAGATCGGGATACCGATGCGCACGCCGCGGAAATTCACCGGCCCTTGCAGCTCCGGCCCGGCCTGGAAGACGCGCTTCTCGTCGAACTCGCCATAGTTCGGTAGGTCGAGCTTGTAACGCTCGGCGATGATCTTGCCGCCATCGGCGAAGACGATCGAATTGTGCGTGCCGCTCTTGCGCTTCAGCGGCGTGCCGATGATGACGCCAGGACCGCCGTCGGCCGTGTCCCTGGCGAAATCCTCAGCCGCTTTTTCGCAGGCTTTCAGGAAGGCCGGCTTCAGCACCAGGTCTTCCGGCGGATAGCCGGCGAGGAAGAGCTCGGTGTAGAGCACGAGGTCGGCGCCTTGGCGCGCCGCATCCGCCCTCGCCTCGCGCGCCTTGGCGAGGTTGCCGGCGACGTCGCCGACAGTCGGGTTCAACTGGGCGACGGCGATGCGCAGGATGTCTGGTGCGGTCTGGGTCATGCAGTGGGTTTAGCGTGGCCGAAATCGCCGGGCAATGGCGATTGCTTGTACCAAATCCGCAGCGCGCACGAATGCGATCAGACCTAATCGTTCATGTACTCGCTTAGTGCCTCCACGGAGCGGTTCTCACCGATCGACATGGCAAGGATGCGCGAGATGTGCCGACGGGGCAGCCCAGTTTCAGCCGCCCATTGGTTGATCTGCACCTGGATCTTGTCGAGGTCTCGCTTCGAGGTCGGGCTTTCGGCGATGTCCAGGCCGGCGTCGCGCAACGCCGCCGCCATGTCGGCGGAAAGGACGAAGGTGTCCCACTCCAGCCAGCGCAGGAAATACTGGCCGGTGTTGCCGCCGAGCCGGCTTCCGTGCTTGCCGAGATAGGCGGTCAGTCCAACCTGGTCGTCGGCCGGCCATTCGGCGAGGAACTTGCCGAAGCCGCCATGCTCCTTCGAGACGCGGTCGACGAAGGCGGCATTGTCACGCACGGATTTGATCTTCTGCGGGTTGCGCACGATGCGCTTGTCGGACGCCAGCTCGTGCCAGAAATCGTCCGGCTGGAACAGGAGCCGCTTCGGCTCGAAACCGAGGAACGCCTCCTCGAAGCCCGGCCACTTCTGCTCGATGACGCGCCAGACGAAACCGGCGGCAAAGATGCGCTCAGCCATGGTGGAGAGGATGCGGTCATCGGGGACTTTCGCCACAGCCGCATTGTCGGGCATCGGCCCAAGCAGCGACGCCAGCGCCTCTTCACCGCCCTTGCGCTTTGCCGCCCGGGCACGAATTTTCTGAAAATCAGCCATTATGGTCCTCGCAAGTCGCGTGAATCTACCACTTCCCGTTCCAACCGGCAGCCTCTACGTCTATCGCAGACGCTGACGGAGGCGACACATGAACAAGACAGTCGAAGATCTGGCAAACCGCTGGCTGAATCGGAGACCAGATGCGTTGAGTAACATCGAGAGCCGGGTGCTGCAAAGCGCGCTCGATCGCACCACCATCTCGAAGGACACCAACAAGGCAGTCGCTTTCCACCAGACGTTCGGTGACCGGGTAGCCGACACCATCGCCCGCATCGGCGGCTCGTGGTCCTTTATTCTCGGCTTCATCGCCTTCCTGATCCTGTGGACTTTCGGCAATGTCTGGTTGCTGACGCGCGATGCCTTCGACCCCTACCCGTTCATCTTCTTGAACCTCGTGCTCTCCATGGTCGCCGCCCTGCAAGCGCCGGTGATCATGATGTCGCAGAACCGCCAGACCGAACGCGACCGCATCGACGCCGCCCATGACTACGAAGTCAACCTGAAGGCGGAGATCGAGATCATGGCCCTGCATGAGAAGCTCGACGAGTTGCGCCACAGCGAGATCATCGGCATGCGCGACGAGATCCTGCGCATGGCCGAGCAGATCAGGCGGATCGACGAGAAACTGTCGGCGCGATCGGCAAGCTGATGACCGAGGCCATCCATCGTCTCATCGAGCAATACGGGCTGATCGCGGTCTTCCTCGGCTGCGTCGCCGAGGGCGAAAGCGCCGCCATCCTCGGCGGCTTCTTCGCGCACCAGCAGATATTCGTGCTCTGGCAGGCGTTCATGGCCGCGTTTCTCGGCGCCTTCGCCGGCGATACGTTTTTCTTCACCCTCGGCCGCAGCTTTGCCGATCATCCCTATGTTGTCAGGCTGCGCAAACGGCCAGGTTTTCGCCGCGCCTACCGGCTGCTCAACACCCATCCCAACATCTTCGTGCTGACGAACCGCTATGTCTACGGAATGCGCCTTGTCGGCGGCATCGCCGCCGGGCTGTCGACCGTGTCGGTGCCGCGCTTCGTCATCCTGAACGCGATCTCGTCGGCGGTCTGGGCGACCCTCTTCGGCACCGTCGGCTATGTCTTCGGGCTGGGCGCGGAGCGCATGGTCGGCCAAGCGTTTGCCCGCCACGAGCGCCTGCTCATCGCCCTTGCCGTTGGCATCGCCGTGGCCGTCCTTGCCTGGCTGGTTGCCCACCACTTTGCCCGAAGAGAACGTATAAAGGATGCAAGAGAGGATCAGGCGGAATCCTAAGCTGTCGGATCCGTGCCTACGGTCAGATCGGCGCGCCAATGATGCGTTCGATTATCGCGAGACCCCAGACACCGCTCGCGATCACGATCGAAATCAGCACGGCCAGCGAGCCGCAGTCCTTGGCGAGCTGGATGTCGATGTGGAACTCGCGGGAAATCGCGTCGCACGCCGCCTCGATGCCGGTGTTCAGCACCTCGACCATGATCATCAGCAGAACCACGCCGATCAGCAAGGCATAGCCGCGCCAGGACACCGAAATGAACCAGCCGGCCGGCAGAGCGAGCGCAAACAGCATCAGCTCCTGCTGGAACGCCTTTTCATGAGCAGCCAGCTTGCGGAAAGCCCGCACCGAATTGATGAAAGCGTCGATCAGCCGCTGCATACCCGGTCCCGTTTCGAATCACCGTCAGGGGATATCGCAACGGCCGGAGCAAGGGAATAAGGCAGCGGCTCCAAAAATCATTGGTCCGCGACCTTTATCGACGGCGTCGACTTCTCGAACTGCGGCAGTCCGTCGTCGATCGCGTAGTAGTCGCCTTTGTCACCGACGAAGATGTGGCTTTCGGCCGAAAGACCCGTCGGCTTGTCGAACGAGCCGGCCATGATCGAGATGGTGTCAAGCTCGTTGTGCTTCCAGAACATCACCGAACCGCAGCTGCGGCAGAAGCCGCGTTTCGCAACGTCGGAGGCGCCGTACCAGGTGAGCGCGTCGGCTCCCTCTATGTCGATCTCGGCATCTTTTGAGGCGGTCGCGGCAACGAAATGGCCCGTTTGCTTGCGGCATTGCGAGCAATGGCAATAGACCACTCCACGCAACGGGCCCCTCGTCCTGAAGCGCACCGCCCCGCACAGGCATGATCCACTGTGATTTTCGTCCATTCCGGGCCTCCTTCGACGTCGTTCGCCTCGATCGTGCCGGACAAGATTCCAGTTCTGCGGCTGTCAGGCGCAGGCAAATGCGACACCGAAAAGGCGCCTTTCAAAAGTCATGTCCGCACCGAATTGCAGCCTATGGTAGCAGAGACAATGAGGAAATGCAGGCCATTAAGGAAACTTTAGCTCAACTGCATCTATGATTCCTGCAAGCGAAGGTCGTGTTGGGGACGCGCCGTCGCATTCGCAATTCTGATTCAAATCCCCGTATAGGCGGCTCCCGGCGGTGGCAGGTCTCCGGTCGCACTGAAGGGGTAGTGAACAGACCATGCAGCCGGCAGCCGTCCCGACCGACAGAAATAGCGACATCGCCAGCACCGTTGTGGCGACCATGCGCCAGCTCGGCGTGCTCGGTCTGCCGCGCAACTACGAAATCTTCTACGAGGCGCTTAGCGGCAGCAATCACGAGCTCAGTCTTGCCGTCGTCTCGTTGAGCAACCGGCCGACGCAGGAGGAGCTCGACGGCATCGGGCGCACCTTCTTCCCGCAGCACCACGGTCCCGCCATCGTCGAGCACGCCCGCGAGATGGTCGCCAAGGAGCTCGAGGACATCGCCGCGCTGCTGCGCAGCGAGCGCACCCACGTTGAGAAGTACGGCCGCATCCTCGACGAGACGTCGAGCGGCCTGAGCAACCGCAGCCTGCTCTCCCAGGATCTGTTGCAGAAGATTGCCGGCGCCATGTCGGCCGCCACCAGCTCGACGCTGGATCACAACCGCCATATCTCGAGCACGCTCAGCGAGAAGACCGCCGAGCTGGAGAGCGTCAAATCGAAGCTGGAGGAATACAAGCGGCTCGCCGATACCGATCCGCTGACGCAGATCTGGAATCGCCGCGCCTTCGACAAGGAAATCACCCGCATCTACAACAGCAACCGCGGTATCCTGTTCAACGCGCTGATCCTTGCCGATATCGATCGCTTCAAGGATATCAACGACCGTTACGGCCATCCGGTCGGCGACAAGATCATCCAGATCATCGCCGAGATCTTCCAATCCAGCATCCGCGCCGACATGTTCGTGGCGCGCACCGGCGGCGAGGAGTTCGCGCTGATTGTCGAAGGCGCCAGCGAGGATACCACCTACGAAATCGCCGAGCGCATCCGCGTGCTGATCGAACAGACGCCGTTCACCAGCAGCCAGACCGGAATGAACTACGGCACGGTGACCGTCTCGATGGGCATTTGCATGGCTTCCGAGGCCGACACCCCCGAAGACCTCTACACCAAGGCCGACCGCGCGCTTTACCGCTCCAAGGTCAGCGGCCGCAACCGCGTGACAAGGCATTCCACCATGGCCGGCCGCGCCGGCAAGGGTTGGCTGCTCTATAAGAAAGACTGACATTTCGGCGGGCGGATTCGGGCCGATCCCTTTCCAAATGAATTTTTGTGGACTATATTTTCCACAGAAATGAAAGGGTGCGCTTATGCAACGTCCAGTCGCCGCCGCGACGGCGGCGGAAAATGCCGTCATCACCAAGGCCACGCTGCGCGCGGCCGACCTGCTCGACATCACCGCGAGAACGCTGGCGCTGGTCATCGGTGTCTCGGAAGCGACGGTCTCGCGCATGCGCAAGCAGGAATTCCTGCTCGAGCGCGGCACCAAGCCGTTCGAGCTTGCGGTGCTGTTCGTCCGGCTGTTCCGTTCGCTCGACGCCATCGTCGGCGGCGACGAGACGGTCGCCCGGGCATGGCTGAAGAACCCAAACACGGCGCTCGACGGCACGCCGCTCGAAAAAATCCTGACCATTGCCGGACTTGTCGATGTCATCGCCTACCTGGACTCCCGACGCGCTCTCGTCTGAGGCGGTCGGGCTCGAAGGCAAGTATTGGCGGATGGTCGAGGCGCAGCACCGCGTCTCGACGCTGAAGCTCGTCGACGGGCTCGACGAACAGGGCTTGCTGGAGGACCTGATCGAGGAGACCAAGCCGCAGATCCCGCTCGAATGCCGCCATCTTCACTACCTTCTGGCGACGCCCTTCCGCTACGGCTCGATCTATCCGTACGGCTCGCGATTCCGCCGCGCGGGCAAGACCAAAGGCGTCTACTACGCCGCCGAGACGGTGCTGACGGCGGTGGCGGAGATGGCCTTCTACCGCTGCCTGTTCTTCGCCGATTCGCCGCAGACGCAATGGCCGAATGACGCAGCCGAATACACGGCCTTTGCCGCGGCGATCAGATGCGACAAGGCCGTCGACCTCATCCGGCCGCCGCTCGACCGCGACGAGAAGGCATGGACGGATCCGACCGACTACTGCGCCTGCCAGGCCATCGCGGACGTCGCGCGCGAGGCCGGGATGCGGGCGATCCGCTACCGATCGGCGCGCGACCCGAAGGGCGCCAACATCGCGCTTCTGACCTGCAAGGGTTTTGCTAAGGCCAAGCCGCTGGAACCTCACACCTGGCGCATCCGCATCGGTTCGTTCGGCGTCCAGGCGATTTGCGAATTTCCGGACAAGCGGCTGGAATTCTCAAGGACGAGCTTCGTCGATCCGCGGCTGACGAACATGCGCTGGGAGCGCGGGCGTTGATTTAAGCCAAAATGTTCACAGCACGCGCGGCCACCAGCGCGATGGTCAGCAGCGAGATCATCGCCTCGGCCATCATCAACAGCTTGGCGCGCTGGGTGAGCGGCAGTGTGTCGGTCGGCGAGAACGCCGTCGCGTTGGTGAAGGCCAGGAAGAAATAGTCGACGAAGCCCGGCAGCCAGTCCCTGGTTTCGCGATCGGGCAGCGTCATTTGCGGGAACAGGAAGTCGGCATGCGCGCGCTTGACCAGGCCGCAGGTCGGCGGCCCGCCGCGATCAGTGTTCCAGAACCACAGCGCGAAGACGATGACGTTGGTGACCCAGATGTTCAGCGCATCGACCAGCAGCGTCGTGCCGGCGCCGGCATGGCCTTCGAGCAGCTTCTGGACCAGCAAGACCAGCGAGCCGCAATTCATGATGCTGATGACGCCTGTCATCACCAAGGCTGCACGGCGGATGAAGACACGAAACCGGCCGATCGCATACCAATGTTCATGGTCGACGGCCTTCTGCGTCGCCATCTGCGTCCAGGCCGTTGCGATCGACAACGGCGCGAGCAGCGCCGCTTCGATTGCCGGAGCCAGCCAGCGCGGACCGAACGATAGGTCGTTGATGACGAGAAGCTGCAGGCAGATGACGACAAGCACCGCCGCCCGCGCCGACCAGAAATCGATCGCGCGGTGATGGATGATGGCATGCTCGTGACGCATTGTGACAAGAAGGAACCGGGTTGGCGGGCGCGCACGCTTCACGCCAATCTTGGTTTTGCAATGGACGTCCCCGGACACATTTTCGTAATCGCTCGCGTGACCACGCCGACCGAAAACGAAAAGGCGCCGGATTTCTCCGGCGCTTGATCGACAAAATCGGATTGGAGGCAGGCTCAGGCGCTGGCGGCCTGCTTGTGCTGGACCGTGTGGCTTTTCTTGAGCAGGTCCGAGACCAGGAAGGCCAGCTCGATCGCCTGGTCGGCATTGAGGCGCGGATCGCAATGGGTGTGGTAGCGGTCCTGCAGGTCTTCCGCCGTGATGGCGCGGGCGCCGCCGGTGCATTCGGTGACGTTCTTGCCGGTCATCTCGACATGGATGCCGCCCGGATGCGTGCCTTCGGCGCGATGCACCTCGAAGAAAGTCTGCACTTCCTTGAGAATCCGGTCGAACGGCCGCGTCTTGTAGCCCGCCGCCTCGATCGTGTTGCCGTGCATCGGGTCGGACGACCACACCACGTTGCGGCCTTCCTTCTTCACCGCCCGCACCAGCTTCGGCAGGTGTTCGGCGACCTTGTCGGAACCGAAGCGCGCGATCAGCGTCAGCCGGCCCGGCTCGTTCTCGGGATTGAGCAGGTCGATGAGTTCCATGAGGCCATCGGGCGTCAGCGACGGGCCGCATTTCAGGCCGAGCGGGTTCTCGATGCCGCGGCAATATTCGACATGCGCATGGTCGGGCTGACGGGTGCGATCACCGATCCAGATCATATGGCCGGAGGTCGCGTACCAATCGCCGGAGGTCGAGTCGACGCGGGTCAGCGCCTCCTCATAGCCGAGCAGCAGCGCCTCATGGCTGGTGTAGAAATCGGTCTCGCGCAGCGCGAAGTTCGTCTCGGAGGTGATGCCCACCGCGCGCATGAAATCCATCGTCTCGGTGATGCGGTTGGCGAGCGACTCGTACTTTTCGCCCTGCGGGCTGTCGGCGACGAAGCCCAGCATCCAGCGATGCACATTCTCCAGGCTGGCATAGCCGCCCTGCGCGAAGGCGCGCAGAAGATTGAGGGTGGCCGCCGACTGTCGGTACGCCATCTCCTGCCGCGCGGGATCCGGGATGCGCGAGGAGGCGTCGAATTCGATGCCGTTGATGATATCGCCGCGGTAGCT
Organism: Mesorhizobium silamurunense; assembly: GCF_014843825.1. Lineage (GTDB taxonomy): Bacteria > Pseudomonadota > Alphaproteobacteria > Rhizobiales > Rhizobiaceae > Mesorhizobium > Mesorhizobium silamurunense. The sequence continues at coordinate 67,005 of NZ_JHQR01000075.1, read as the reverse complement.
CGGCAGCGTCACGCCGCCTTTGGTCTCATTGTCGGACGAGCGCGGCTTGGCGAACTGGCCGGCGACGCGGCCGACCTTCACCACCGGCTGCGCGCCGGCGAAGGTGAGCACCACCGACATCTGCAGGAAGACGCGGAAGAAGTCGCGGATGTTGTCGGCGCCGTGCTCGGCAAAGCTCTCGGCGCAGTCGCCGCCCTGGAGCAGGAAGGCCTCTCCGGCGGCGACCGCCGCCAGCTGCTTCTTCAGCTTGCGCGCCTCGCCGGCAAAAACCAGCGGCGGGTAGGTGGCGAGCCGCGCTTCCGTGGCCTGCAGCGCCGCAAGGTCCGGATAGGCCGGAACCTGCTTGATCGGCTTTGCTCTCCACGAATTCGGCGACCATTTCGTCATCGTTGCACCCAAACGCCCTTCCAGAGCAATTCCGGGAATGTGACGTTTCCGTCCGGAACTGCGTCAAAAACAGATGACCAGGCACCCTCGCCCGCGTCTTCAGCCCCGATATGGGGTGGCGGCTCCTTACACGAAGCCGATTTCCTATTCTAGCCGGGAATTTCAGCAGTGGCGAATGCCTTCGCCTGCCAAGGTAGGTCGAGATTCAGGTCAGGCCGAGCGGGAGTCGAAGACGGGCGCGAAGCGACCAAACTGGGTGGGTTCCGAGAACCGGAGCTGAGCGTACCTGAAAGTACGTGAGCACCGGCCTACGCCGGCCGTAGCACTCATGAGTGGCGTGGCAGTTAAATTAAGGCTACGGCCGGCGAAGGTCGGAAAGCGCAGGAAGGCGCCATTTGCAGGCCGGCCTCACCTGAATATCGACCTGCCTTAGGCGGCTTTGTCGACGAGCCGCGCCAACTGCGTCATCACCACTGCCGATCCCGCCAGGCGCTTCTCCGCGTTCGGCCAATCGCGCATGAAGACGACGCTGTGGTCGGCCCTGATCTTGGCCAGCGAGCCCTGTTCGCCAATGAATTTGACCAGCCCGACCGGGTTGGGAAACTCGCGCTTGCGGAAATGAATGACGACGCCCTTGGGGCCGGCGTCGAGCTTCTCGACATTGGCCTTGCGGCAGAGCGCCTTGATGAAGACGATCTTCAGGAGATGCGTGACTTCCTCCGGCAGCGGTCCGAAACGGTCGATCAGCTCGGCGCCGAAGGCATTGATCTCCTCGGTGTTTTCGAGGTCGCCGAGGCGGCGGTAGAGCGCCATTCTGAGCTGCAAATCGGGCACATAGCTTTCCGGAATCATCACGGCCGTGCCGACCGCGATCTGAGGCGACCAGCCGCCGTCCTGCACTTCGCCCGAATCCTTCACCTCGGCCACCGCCTCTTCCAGCATCTGCTGGTAGAGCTCGAAGCCGACCTCCTTGATATGGCCGGACTGTTCCTCGCCGAGAAGGTTGCCGGCGCCTCTGATGTCGAGATCGTGGCTGGCAAGCTGGAAGCCGGCGCCGAGCGTGTCGAGCGACTGCAGAACCTTCAGCCGGCGCTCGGCCGTGTCTGTGAGCTTGCGGTTTGCCGGCAGCGTGAACAGCGCATAGGCGCGCACCTTCGAGCGGCCGACGCGGCCGCGCAGCTGATAAAGCTGCGCCAGGCCGAACATGTCGGCGCGATGGATGATCAGCGTATTGGCGGTCGGAATGTCGAGGCCGGATTCGACGATGGTCGTCGACAGAAGCACATCGTACTGGCCGTCATAGAAGGCGTTCATGATGTCGTCGAGCTCGCCGGCTGGCATCTGGCCGTGGGCGACCGCCACTTTCAGCTCCGGCACGGATTCCTTCAGGAAATCATGGATTTCGGCAAGATCGCTGATGCGCGGCACGACATAGAAGGAATGGCCGCCGCGATAGCGTTCGCGCAGCAGCGTCTCGCGGATGACCAGCGGATCGAAGGGCGAGATGAAGGTGCGCACCGCCATGCGGTCGACCGGCGGCGTGGCGATCAGCGACAGTTCGCGCACGCCGGTCAGCGCCAATTGCAGCGTACGCGGGATCGGCGTCGCCGACAGCGTCAGCACATGCACGTCGTTCTTGAGCTCCTTCAGCCGCTCCTTGTGCTTGACGCCGAAATGCTGCTCCTCGTCGATGATCAGGAGCCCCAGATTCTTGAACGAGATCGAGCTGCCGAGCAGTGCGTGTGTGCCGACCACGATATCGACCGTTCCGTCGGCGATGCCCTTCTTGGTCTCGGCCAGTTCCTTGGCGCCGACTAGGCGCGAAGCCTGCGCGATGCGGATCGGCAGGCCGGAAAAGCGCTGCGAGAAGGTCTTGAAATGCTGGCGGGACAGCAGCGTCGTCGGCACCACGACAGCGACCTGAAACCCTTCCATCGCCGCGATGAAAGCGGCGCGCAGCGCCACTTCCGTCTTGCCGACCCCCCCCCCCCGCCCCCCAGCCGGTCCATCGGCTTGCCGGCGCCGAGATCGTCCATGACGGAATCGATCGCCGTCTGCTGGTCGTCGGTCTCCTCATAAGAGAAGCGCGCGGCGAACTCGCCATAAAGGCCGTCGGCCGGGATCATGGCAGGAGCGGCGCGCATCTGCCGCTCGGCGGCGATGCGGATGAGCTGTCCGGCCATGTCGAGCAGGCGCCGCTTCAGCCGCGCCTTGCGCGCCTGCCAGGCGCCGCCGCCGAGCTTGTCGAGCGTCGCTTCCGCCGAATCCGAACCGTAGCGCGACAGGAGCTCGAAGTTCTCCACCGGCAGGAACAGCCGGTCGTCGCCGGCATAGTGGATCTCGAGGCAGTCATGCGGCGCGCCAACCGCCTCGATGGTGCGCAGGCCGACGAAACGGCCGATGCCATGGTCGGCATGGACGACGATGTCGCCGGAAGACAGCGACGACGCTTCGGCGATGAAATCGGAAGCCTTCTTCTTGCGCTTCGAACGCCGGATCAGTCTGTCGCCGAGAATGTCCTGCTCGGCGACGACGACCATGTCGTCGGTCTCGAAGCCGGACTCGAGCGGCAGCACGGCGAGGCCCGCCTGCCCCGGCTCGAGCTTTTCAACCTCGGCAAGCGTGGCGACGGGTTTGAGGTTGCCGAGATGGTGTTCGGCGAGGATCTGGCTAAGCCGGTCGAGCGAGCCCTCGGTCCAGCCGGCGACGATGACGCGGCGGCGCGCGGCGCGCTCGTCGGCAATATGCTTCACCACGACATCGAAGACATTGATGTTGGGATCGGCGCGCTCTTCGGCGAAGCTGCGGCCGTGGCGCGAGCCCGCGTGGAATACTTTCTTGCCACCGACATCGGGCGCATCGAAGACGGTGAAGTCGATGTCCTCGCGCGGCCCGAGTGAAGCGCGGAGGTTCTCCGGCGAGAGATAAAGCAGGTCCGGCGCCACCGGCTTGTAGGGCACCGCATCCTTCAACGCGCTGTCGGCCTGTTTCCGGCGGGCTTCATAATGGTCGAGTATCAACTTGTGGCGCTCAGCCAGCGCCTCATGCGCCAGATGGTCGAAGACGACAGGCGCATCCGGCAGATAGTCGAACACCGTCTCCAACCGCTCGTAGAAGAACGGCAGCCAATGCTCCATGCCGGCAAAGCGTCGGCCCTCGCTGACCGCCGCATAGAGCGCGTCGTCGCGCGACGGCGCGCCGAAAGCCTCGATATAGGAGCGGCGGAAGCGGCTGATCGTATCCGGCGTCAGCGCCACCTCGCTCATTGCCTGCAGCGCCATCGACTTGCGCTGGCCGGTTGTGCGCTGGGTCGCCACGTCGAAGACGCGGATCGATTCCAGCGTGTCGCCGAAGAAGTCGAGCCTCAGCGCCTCGCTCCAGCCGGGCGCGAAAAGGTCGAGGATGCCGCCGCGCACCGCGAACTCGCCGACGTCGCGCACCGTCGGCACGCGCTCGAAACCGGAATTCTCCAGCCGCGCGATCAGCACGTTCATGTCGATCTGGTTGCCGGGCTTGGCATGGAAAGTCTGCGCTTCGATCAGCCCGGCCGGCGGAATGCGCTGCAAGAGCGCATTGGCGGTGGTGAGGATCACGGCGCGATGCGGCTTCTTGGCGAGCGCAATGATGGCGGAAAGCGCGGCGAGCCGCCGCGCGGCGGCATCCGCGCCAGGCGAGACACGGTCGTAAGGCAGACAATCCCAGGCAGGCAGTTCCAGCACCGGCAGTCCGGGCGCCGCGAACGCGAGCGCATCGATGATCGCCGGCAGCCGCTGGCCGTCGCGCGCGACGAACAGCACCGGCTTGTCGGGTGCGATCTCCTGCGCCGTCTGCACCAGCGCGAAGGCTTCGTAGCCGTCGGCGACGCCGTCGACGATGAACTGGCCGGCGCGGCCCTTGGGCAGGCCGATTGAAGGAATGAGGCTCATGCTTATGCGTTTTTCAAAATGTCATGGCCCGGCGCGACGCCAGGATCTTCCGCAGCACCGCGCAATCGACATCGGACGGAACCGGACGTTCGCCGGTGATCATCGGCAGGAATTCGGTATCGGGAATTTCGAGGAGCTTTTCATATTGGTCGATTTCGTCGCCGGTCAAGGCGCCGATCTCGGCATCGGCAAAGGAACCGAGGATCAGGTCCATCTCGCGCATGCCGCGATGCCAGGAGCGGAACAAAAGCTTACGCCGCCGGGCGTCGAGCCCCTCGCTTGATCGCTGTGTTCCGGTCATCGCCGCATCCCTGTTCGAGCGGCGCATATAGCGTGGATAGAGGGCGGTGTCAGCCTTTGCGCTGCGGCCGTCGCGACATAAGCTGACAGCATGCGTCCCTCCATCCTCGATCCATTGTTCGTCCCGATCACCTCGCTTGCCGGCGTCGGCCCGAAGGTTGGCGTCCTGATCGAAAGGGTCGTGCCGGCCGATCTCGGCGACCGTCCCGCGCGCGCGGGCGACCTTCTGTTCGTGCTGCCCAACACAGTGATCGACCGCCGCAACCGGCCGGGCATCGCGCTCTCGGCCGAAGGCCAGATCGTTACGCTCGAAGTCCGGGTCGACCGGCACCAGCCGCCGCCGCGCGGCAACAGGTCCGTGCCTTACCGTGTCTATGCACATGACGACACCGGCGAGATCGCGCTGACATTCTTCCAAGCCCATGCCGCCTATCTGCAAAAAATGCTGCCCGAAGGCGAGCGCGTCGTCATCTCCGGCCGCATGGAATGGTTCAACGGCCGCCCGACCATGGTCCATCCCGACCATATCGCCCCGCTCGATGAGGCCGAGGGTCTGCCGCTGGTCGAGCCGGTCTATCCGCTCACCGCCGGACTATCGGCGAAAGTGCTGCGCCGCGCCATCGGACAAGCGCTCGGCCGCTTGCCGGAATTGCCCGAATGGCAGGACGACGCTTTCATGCGCCGCCACACCTTTCCGTCTTTCGGCGATGCGCTCACCCGCATCCACAATCCGAAGGACCCGATCGACGTTGCCATCGAAGGGACGGCCTGGCGGCGCCTGGCTTACGACGAGTTCCTGGCCGGACAGGTGTCGCTGGCGCTGGTGCGAGCGAGAATTCGCCGCCTGTCGGGCCGGCCGCTGGTCGGCGACGGCCGCGTCGTCGAAAAACTGCGTGCCGCCCTGCCCTACAAGCTCACGCATAGTCAGGAATTCGCGCTCGGCGAAATCAACGCCGACCTCGCCGATCCCGAACGCATGCTGCGCCTGCTGCAGGGCGATGTCGGCTCCGGCAAGACGGTGGTCGCGCTGCTTGCCATGGGACGCGCGGTCGAGGCCGGTGGCCAGGCAGCGCTGATGGCGCCGACAGAAATCCTGGCGCGCCAACATCTGGCGACGATCGCGCCGCTGGCGGAGAAAGCCGGGCTGCGCGTCGCCATCCTTACCGGCCGCGAGAAGGGCCGCGAACGCACCGAGACACTGGAAGGGCTTGCCGGCGGCGTGATCGACATCGTCGTCGGCACGCATGCGCTGTTCCAGGAAACGGTGACGTTCCACGACCTCGTGCTTGCCGTCGTCGACGAGCAGCACCGGTTCGGCGTCCACCAGCGCCTCGCCATCACCGCCAAGGGCGACGCGCCCGACATGCTGGTGATGACGGCGACACCGATCCCGCGCACGCTGGTGCTCACCGCCTTCGGCGACATGGATGTCTCGAAACTCACCGAGAAGCCGGCCGGCCGACAACCAATCCGCACCGTGACCTTGCCGCTGGAGCGGCTGGACGAACTGGTGGGTCGCATGCGCGACGCCGTCGCCGAAGGCCAGAAGATCTACTGGATCTGCCCGCTGATCGAGGAATCCGAAGAGATCAAGCTGATGTCGGCGGAGGACCGTTTCGCCTCGCTGAAGCCGCTGTTCGGCGATCAGATCGGCCTGGTTCATGGGCGCATGAAGGGCGCGGAAAAGGACGAGGCGATGCGCGCCTTCAAGCAGGGCGAGACGCGCATCCTGATCGCCACAACCGTCATCGAGGTCGGCGTCGACGTGCCGGACGCGACGATCATGGTCATCGAGCATGCCGAGCGCTTCGGCCTTGCCCAGTTGCACCAGTTGCGCGGCCGGGTCGGGCGTGGCGATCGGCCCTCCTCTTGCGTGCTGCTCTACAAGGATCCGCTCGGCGAGACGGCGAAGCGCCGGCTTTCGGTGATGCGCGAGACCGAGGACGGCTTTCGCATCGCCGAGGAGGATCTGAAGCTGCGCGGCGAAGCGAACGGCGGGCCCCCCGCCAGTCCGGCGCGCCGGGCTTCCAGGTGGCGCGCATCGAGTTCCATGCCGACCTGCTCGAAGGCGCGCGCGACGACGCGCGGCTGATCCTGTCGCGCGATCCGGAACTGCGGTCCGAGCGCGGCGAGGCGCTTCGGCTGCTGCTTTACCTGTTCGGGCGCGACGAGGCGGTGCGGCTGCTGCGCGCCGGCTGAGCAGCGCCGATCGCCGGATTGGCGAGCGCCCCCTCGATGGGCTCGCCGTTCAGCGTCACCAGCTTGGCCTTGACCTCCGGCGCCACCATGCCGGCTGAAACGATCAGCTTGGCGCCGTCCTCGATGCTCATATCGAGTGGCACGATCTCGGATTTATGCACATACATCAGGAAGCCTGTGGTCGGGTTCGGCGTGCAGGGCATGAACACCGCAATCAGCGGATCGCCTTCCTGGTCGAGCTTCTGGTTGATCTCGGTTTCCTTTTCGCTGGCGACGAAGACCAGCGACCAGACCCCTTTTCGCGGATATTCGACCAGACCGACCTGGCGGAACATGTCGCCCTTGTTCGACAGCACCGTCTCGAAGATCTGCTTCAGCGAGCCATAGATGCCGCGCACCAGCGGCATGCGGCCGAGCAGCCGCTCGCCGAAATTGACGATGGCGCGGCCGACGATGTTTGCCGTCAGGAAGCCGATCAGCGTGATCAGGATGAGCGCCACGATCAGCCCGAAGCCGGGGACCGGGAACGGCAGATAGGTATCCGGGTTGTAGCGCGCCGGAATATAAGGCTTCACCCAGGAATCGACCCAGCCGATCAGGGACCAGGCGATATAGGCGGTGATCGCCAGCGGCGCGCAGACGACGAAGCCGGTCAGGAAATAGTTCCTGAGCCGGGTCATGCCAGAGGTCTTCAGGGCGTCGGACATGGGGTCACCGCGGCGCAGGTTGCACGCCAAGATTAGTGAACCGCGAGCCGGTTTGGAACTGCGAAGTTTTTAAAGAACGCCTAGGTTGAAAAGGCGTATATCCGGTTATTCCACTGTGACCGATTTCGCCAGATTGCGCGGCTGATCGACGTCCGTGCCCATGAAGACGGCGGTGAAATAGGCCAGCATCTGGATCGGCAGCGCGTAGATGATCGGCGAAATGATCTCCGGCACGTCGGGCAGGATGATCGTCTCCATCGTCTTGATGCCCGCCTGGGCGGCGCCCTTGGCGTCGGTGATGAGGATGATCTTGCCGCCGCGCGCCGCCACCTCCTGCATGTTCGACACCGTCTTTTCGAAGATACGGTCATGCGGCGCGATGACGATCACCGGCATGTTCTCGTCGATCAGCGCGATCGGCCCGTGCTTCAGCTCGCCGCCGGCATAGCCCTCGGCGTGGATGTAGGAAATTTCCTTGAGCTTCAGCGCCCCTTCCATGGCTAAAGGGAAGTTGGTGTCGCGGCCGAGATAAAGCACGTCCTTGTAACGGGAGAGCTCGCGCGAGATGCGCTCGATCTGCTCGTCGAGCTTCAGCACCTGGGTGGCGAAGCGCGGCGCCTCGGAAAGCTCACGCACCAGCTGCTTTTCCTGCTCGCGCGAGATCGTTCCGCGCGCCACGCCCGCCCGCACGGCGAGCGAAGCCAGCACGGACAGCTGGCAAGTAAAAGCCTTGGTCGAGGCGACGCCGATTTCCGGCCCGGCAAGCGTTGGCAGCACGACATCGGATTCGCGGGCCATGGTCGATTCGCGCACATTGACGACCGCGCCGATCTTCATGCCGGCCTGGCGGCAGTAGCGCAGTGAGGCCAGCGTGTCGGCGGTCTCGCCCGACTGCGAGATGAAGAAGGCCGCGTCGTTCGCCGACAGCGGCATCTCGCGGTAGCGGAATTCCGAGGCGACATCGATGTCGACCGGCAGCCGCGCATAGCGCTCGAACCAGTATTTTGAGATCAGTCCGGCCAGATAGGCGGTGCCGCAGGCGGAAAGCGCCAGCCGGCCGATCTTGGCGAAATCGAAGGGCAGGTCGAGCGGCTTCGACACGCCGGCGACGAAATCGACATAGTGCGCCAGCGTGTGCGAGATCACCTCCGGTTGCTCATGGATTTCCTTCTCCATGAAGTGGCGGCGATTGCCCTTGTCGACCATGAAGCTGGTCGACAACGACTGCTGACGCCTGCGCTCGACCTGGTTGCCGTCGATGTCGTAGATCGCCACGTTGTTGCGACGCACCACCGCCCAGTCGCCATCCTCGAGATAGGTGATGGAATTGGTGAAGGTCGCCAGCGCAATCGCGTCCGAGCCCAGGAACATTTCGCCGTCGCCGTGGCCGACGGCCAATGGCGGACCGTTGCGGGCGCCGACAATCAGGTCCTCGTCGCCCTTGAACATGATCGCCAGCGCGAAGGCGCCTGCGAGCCGCTTCAGCGCCTGGTGCGCGGCCTCCACCGGCTTCAGCCCCTTGGCGATCTCGCGCGACACCAGATGGGCGACGACCTCCGTGTCGGTCTGCGAGGAGAACGCATAGCCATCGCGGGTCAGTTCGTCGCGCAGCTCGGCGAAATTCTCGATGATGCCGTTGTGGACGATGGCGACGCCGTCGGAAAAATGCGGATGCGCATTGGTCTCGTTCGGCACGCCATGGGTCGCCCAGCGCGTGTGGCCGATGCCAATCGTGCCTTCCAGCGGCTCTTCCTTCAGCCGGCGCTCGAGATTGATCAGCTTCCCTTCGGCGCGGCGGCGGCCGAGTGCCCCATTCTCAATGGTGGCGACGCCTGCCGAGTCGTAGCCGCGATACTCCAGCCGCTTCAGGGCATCGACGATAAGCGGCGCGACCTGCGAATGGCCGACAATTCCAACGATACCGCACATGCGCTGCCCCCGATTCCCTGCGGAAACCCAGCGCTATCTAGGGATTGCCGGCCTGCCGCGAAAGTCACTTTGCGTTTCGTTCCGTGTCAGCGGAACGGTGTTTGCACCGATGCACCATGACAGGCCGCGCTTGCAATCCGGTTACCGCAATTGGTTGGTTTTTTCGCGGCGCGGTCCTCGATTGTTCATCGTTGGCGCCAGTGGCGCCGGCACGGAAAACGCCCTTTGACGATCATTCCGCTGCATTTTTCTTCGCCGTCGCGGCCGAGGCGAAGCGTTGCCGCAGCTCCTTGCCCTTGCCGGGCAGCGTCTTCTGGCGGGCGCGGCCAAAGGCCAGCGCATCGTCGGGCACGTTTTCGGTGATGACGCTGCCTGAAGCGATGTAGCCGCCCTTGCCGATGGTGACAGGCGCCACCAGCGACGAGTTCGAGCCGACAAAGGCGCCCTCGCCGATGTCGGTGAAGAATTTCGAATAGCCGTCGTAATTGCAGGTGATGGTGCCGGCGCCGATATTGGCGCCGGCGCCGACGCGTGCGTCGCCGATATAGGTCAGGTGGTTGACCTTGGCGCCCTCCTCGATCGTCGCCTGCTTGACCTCGCAGAAATTACCGACCTTGGCCTTTTGCCTGAGATCGGCGCCCGGCCGCAGCCGCGCGAATGGCCCGACATCGCAATTGGAGGCGATGGTGGCGCCCTCAATATGGCTGAAGGCATGGATCTTGGCGCCCGAGGCGACCTTGACGCCCGGCCCGAACCAGACATTCGGCTCGACAATCGTATCGGCGCCGATTTCAGTGTCATGCGAGAAATAGACAGTCTCCGGCGCAATCAGCGTCACGCCCGCAAGCATCGCCTCGCGCCGCCGGCGCGCCTGCCAGATGGCTTCCGCCTCGGCGAGCTCGGCCCGGTTGTTGATGCCGAGCGCGCTCTCAAAGCTCGCCTCCGTGGCCACCACGTCGAGGCCCTCCGCGCCGGCGATCTCGACGATGTCGGTGAGGTAGAACTCGCCCTTGGCGTTGTTGTTGCCGACCTTGTCGAGCAGCCGAAGCGCATGCTTGCCGGCCACCGCCATCATCCCGGCATTGCAGAAGCCGATCTTCTTCTCCGCCTCGGAGCAGTCCTTCTCCTCGCGGATGGCGACCAACTGGCCGTCCTTCTCGATCAGCCGACCGTAGCCGGTCGGATTGGGTGGGCGGAAGCCGATGACCGCGACGGCGGCGCCTTGCGCCAGCTTCTGCCGCGCGGCCACCAGCGCTCCGGCATCGATCAGCGGCGTGTCGCCGAACATGACGAGAATATCGTCGTAACCCTTTGATATCGCTTCGCGCGCGGCAAGCACGGCATGCGCGGTGCCGAGCCGCTTCTCCTGCACGAAGGTCTCCGCTTTCGGCGCGAATTTCCGCGCCGCCTTCCTCATCTCCTCGGCGCCGTGACCGATGACCAGCGACAGGCCCGTCGCCCCGGCCGCCTCGGCGGCCTTCACGACATGAGCCACCATTGGCAGACCGGCGATCGCATGCAGCACCTTGGGCATCGCGCTTTTCATGCGCGTGCCTTCGCCGGCGGCGAGGATGACGGACAGGCAGGATCTCTGGCTCATAAGGGCGACCGTACGAAAAGCGTTTGAATCAATGCATGTTAGCAGTGCAGCTCATGCTGCACCAATGCGGTTAAATTCCGGTGAGATGGTTGAGCCGCCGACTCTTAATCTGCGGTCCATTGGAGGAGAATCCGGCAATCATCCCCTACAACAGGCCGTGCCTCTTGAATTCCGCCTGCTCATCGCCGGCGATCCAGCCAAATACCTTCAAGCGGCCGTCGCGCCGTTCGACGAGATAATCGACCTCGAAATCGATCGTCAGGCGTTCCTTGTTCTTGCGTTCGTATTCGCCCGACCATTGCACCTTGGCTACGCAATGATCCTGATCGATGGGCGTTACCGAGACATCGGCGCATGTCATCGTCTTGCTGCCCATCGCCCGATAGGAGTCAAAACCCTTCTTCATCATGTCCCGCAACTGCTGGCCATTCTCGCCGACCATGACCCTGCCGGCGTCACGGAGACAAAGCCGGTCGAATACATGTTCCCGAGTCTTGCAGGTTGACGTCGCCGGCGATTGCGTCGTTGTAGACCTTCTCATAGCCCTTGAAGAATTTCTGAGCGTCAACCTTGGCTACCATCCTCACCTCGCCGCATTTTAAGGCCGTGCGCCTGCGCACAAACGCCAGGTCTCAGGCATCGTTCCGGATTGACGTCGAATGAGTCAGCCCAACCTTCCCAGCGCCGGAAAATTCTCCAGCAGCCAGTACGACGCGCTTTGCACGCCGCCGGTCAGGAAAAACACGCCGGCGACGACCAGCAACGCGCCGATGGCTTTTTCGACGCGGCCGAGATGGACGCGGAATTTTCCCAGGAAGCGCATGAAGGCGCCGGAAAACAGCGCCGCGATCAGGAACGGAATGCCGAGGCCGAGCGAGTAGGCGGCAAGCAGCAGCGCGCCCTCGCCCACCGTCTCGCGCCCGCCGGCCAGCGTCAGGATCGGTCCCAGCACCGGACCGATGCAGGGCGTCCAGCCGAAGGCGAAGGCCAGTCCCATGACATAGGCGGCGATCATGCTGGCCGGTTTGCCCTGCGACTGGAAGCGCGCCTCGCGCGACAAAAGCGGGATGCGCAGAATGCCGAGGAAATTCAGCCCCATGATGATGATCAGCGCGCCGGCCACCATCGCCAGTTGTTCCTGCCATACCCGCAGCAGGCGGCCAATGGTCGAGGCACCCGCGCCGAGCGCGACGAAGACGGTGGAGAAGCCGAGCACGAAGGCTAGCGAGGCATAGAGCAGTGCGCCGCGCGCGCCTTCGCGCGCCGTCACGCCATGATTTCCGCGGAAATCGTCGACCGAGACGCCTGCCATGTAGCAGAGATAGGGCGGCACCAGCGGCAGTACGCAAGGCGACAGGAACGAGATCGCCCCCGCCCCGACTGCGCTGACATAGCCGATGTCCAATGCCATTTCGACCCCGATTGTGCTGCCGCCGATATAGCGATGCGTGAGCCTCCGTGCCAATCACCATTGTGTGGCACGTGGTCGCCCGGCAGAGGAAGAAACGGCCTCCCTCACGCGTTGATTGCACAGCGCGCGATTGCGGCGTGCTTGTTCTCAGGGAGAGATTGTCATGAAATCGATTGCACTCGGGCTCGCGGCCCTGTTGCTCGGCACTGTTGCATCCCACGCCGCCGAGGCGTGGAAGGAGGCCGAAGTCGGCGGCAAGAAAATCTATACCGATGCCATGGGCATGACCCTTTACACCTATGACAAGGACGAGAAGGGCAAATCCAACTGCTACGACAAATGCGCCGCCAATTGGCCGCCGCTGAAGGCCGAGGCCGGCGCCAAGGCCGACGACGAATGGACGATCGTCGATCGCACCGACGGCACCAAGATGTGGGCCTATGACGGCAAGCCGGTCTACACCTTCGTCAAGGATAAGAAGGCCGGCGACATGGGCGGCGAAGGCGTCGCCGGCGCCTGGCACGTCGTCGCGGCCGACTGAGTTTCCCGGTCTGGCTGCCGGACATCTTTCCGCCGGCAGCCAACCCGGTTGCGTCCCCGGTTGCGTCGTTGACGGCGCTTGCCTCGATATCGGTTCTGTCGCTCAGTCGACTCGCGTCAGCAGTAGCCCGATCATCTTCCCGCGGTCCAAGACACGACCCGCCACGCTCCAAAAATGTGATCTTCGCCATACACTCTAAGAGTGTATCGCTGGCGGCGGGCCGGCAAATTGGGTTCTTCCCCTTGACCGATTGCAAAAGCACGGCCATGTGAGCGGCGAAAAGAGTGGGATTTCGTCGTGCGCCGCGGAGTTCTTCCGCCGCCTCACAGCTGATAAGAGACCTCATGGACGTCGTCGTCGTCGAATCGCCGGCCAAGGCGAAGACAATCAACAAATATCTGGGCAAGAACTATAAGGTCCTGGCCTCGTTCGGCCATGTCCGCGATCTGCCGGCCAAGGACGGCTCGGTGCGCCCGGACGAGGACTTCGCCATGTCCTGGTCGGTCGACACCGCCTCCGGCAAGCGGCTTGCCGACATCGCCAAGGCGGTCAAGGACGCCGACGGGCTCATCCTCGCCACCGACCCGGATCGCGAGGGCGAAGCGATCTCCTGGCATGTGCTGGAAGTGCTGAAGCAGAAGCGCGCGCTGAAGGACAAGCCGGTCAGCCGCGTCGTCTTCAACGCCATCACCAAGGCCTCGGTGCTCGAAGCAATGGCCAATCCGCGCCAGATCGATGCGCCGCTGGTCGATGCCTATCTCGCCCGCCGCGCGCTCGATTATCTCGTCGGCTTCACGCTCTCGCCTGTGCTGTGGCGCAAGCTGCCGGGCGCCCGTTCCGCGGGCCGCGTGCAGTCGGTGGCGCTGCGCCTGGTCAGCGACCGCGAATCCGAGATCGAGCGCTTCATTCGCGAGGAATACTGGCAGATCGCCGCCATCCTCGGCACGCCACGCAACGACAGCTTCGAGGCGCGGTTGACCGCCTATACCGGCAAGAAGCTGCAGAAGCTCGACATCGCCAACAAGGCGCAGGCCGACGACATCAAGGCGATGCTGGAGGGTGCGACCTTCAAGGCGCTGTCGGTCGAAGCCAAGCCCACCAAGCGCAACCCCGGTCCGCCCTTCACCACCTCGACGCTGCAGCAGGCCGCCTCCTCCGGGCTCGGCTTCTCGGCCAACCGCACCATGCAGGTGGCGCAAAAACTCTATGAAGGCATGGATGTCGGTGGCGAGACCGCCGGCCTCATCACCTATATGCGAACCGACGGCGTGCAGATGGCGCCCGAGGCGATCGACGCCGCTCGCGATGCGATCGTCAAGGAATTCGGCGCGAAATACCTGCCCGAAAAGCCGCGTTTCTACACGACCAAAGCCAAGAACGCCCAGGAAGCGCATGAGGCGATCCGCCCGACCGATTTCAAGCGCACGCCGGCCTCGGTGCGGCAATATCTCGATGCCGACCAGGCGCGGCTTTACGAGCTGATCTGGAAGCGCGCTATCGCCAGCCAGATGCAGCCGGCCGAGATCGAGCGCACCACGGTCGAGATCGAGGCGGTCAACGGCGCCCGCACCGCCGAACTGCGCGCGATCGGCTCGGTCATCCGCTTCGACGGCTTCATTGCCGCCTATACCGACCAGAAGGAGGAGGACGCGGAGGACGAAGAAAGCCGTCGCCTGCCCGAGATCCGCGCCGGCGAGCTGCTTGCCCGCCAGGCGATCAACGCCACCCAGCACACGACCGAGCCGCCGCCGCGCTACTCCGAGGCGTCGCTGATCAAGAAGCTGGAGGAGCTCGGTATCGGCCGGCCGTCGACCTACACGGCTATCCTGAAAACGCTTGAAGACCGCGACTACGTTACGATCGACCGGCGCAAGCTGGTGCCGCAGGCCAAGGGCCGGCTGCTGTCGGCGTTCCTCGAAAGCTTCTTCGAGCGCTATGTCGAGTATGACTTCACCGCCTCGCTCGAGGAGAAGCTCGACGAGATCTCCGACGGCAAGCTCGCCTGGAAGGACGTGCTGCGCGATTTCTGGAAGGATTTTTCCGGAGCTGTCGACGACATCAAGGAACTGCGCGTCACCGACGTTCTCGACGCGCTCAATGACGAGCTCGCGCCGCTGGTGTTCCCGGCACGGGAAGACGGCTCGAACCCGCGCATCTGCCCGAAATGCGGCTCAGGCAACCTGTCGCTGAAGCTCGGCAAGTTCGGCGCCTTCGTCGGCTGCTCCAACTATCCCGAATGCTCCTACACCCGCCAGCTCGGCGACGCCGCCAATCCCAATGGCGAGAACGGCAATGGCGAGGACGGCGTCAGGCTGCTCGGCAAGGATCCGTACACGGCCGAGGAAATCACGCTCAGGAGCGGCCGTTTCGGCCCCTATATCCAGCGCGGCGAAGGCAAGGACGCCAAGCGCTCGAGCCTGCCCAGGGGCTGGACCGCCGAGTCGATCGACCATGAAAAGGCGCTGGCCCTGCTGGCATTGCCGCGCGATGTCGGCAAGCACCCGGAGACCGGCAAGATGATCTCGGCCGGCCTCGGACGTTACGGGCCCTTCGTGCTGCATGACGGCACCTATGCCAATCTGGAAAGCATCGAGGACGTGTTCTCGATCGGGCTGAACCGCGCTGTCTCGGTGATCGCCGAGAAGCAGCAGAAGGGCAAGGGCGGCCGCAACGGCAGCACGCCGGCTGCGTTGAAGGAGCTTGGCGACCACCCCGATGGCGGCGGCAAGATCGTTGTGCGCGACGGCAAATACGGCCCCTATGTCAATTACGGCAAGGTCAATGCGACGCTGCCCAAGGGCAAAGACCCGCAATCGGTGACGATGGAGGAGGCGCTCGCTTTGATCGCCGAGAAGGAAGCCAAGGGCGGAGGCGGCAAGAAACCGTTCCGCAGGGCGGCGAAGAAAGGATAGTACGACGTGGCGCGCAGGATCTCCGGAAGAAGCCACGGCGATCCGCGCGGCGCCGACACCCGGGCCAAGGTCAAGGACGACTACCGGCCCTCGCGCGACGAAATCCTGCGCTACATCGCCGAGAATCCCGATCGCTCCGGAAAACGTGAGATCGCCAAGGCCTTCGCGTTGCGCGGCGAGGACCGCATCTGGCTGAAGGACCTGCTGCGCGACTTGCAGGACGAAGGCCTGCTGACAAGGGAGCGCAAACGCCTCACTCGCGCAGGTGCCTTGCCCCATGTCGCCGTGCTCGACATTGTCGGTCGTGACGCCGACGGCGTGCTGCAGGCCAACCCGAGCGAATATACCGGCCCCGGCTCGCCGCCTGTCATTGCCATCCGCATGTCGCGCGGCGCCAGCGGCCCCGTCCCTGGCATCGGCGACCGTGTGCTCGCCAAGACCTTCCCGACCGACGATCCTGCCGGCCCGGCCTATACCGGGCGGGTGATGAAGATCTTCGAGAAACGCAGCGAGGCGGTGCTCGGCGTCTTCCGCGTGCTGAAGGACGGCAGCTTCCGCATCGAGCCGGTGGAACGCCGCCAGCCCGAGCTGATCGTCGACAAGGAATTCCAGAACGGGGCCAAAAACGGCGATCTTGTCGAGGTCGAGCCGGCGCGCGCTTCGCGCTACGGGCTACCGCGCGCCAAGGTGCTGGCAGTGCTGGGCTCGCTGTCCAGCGAGAAGGCGGTCTCGATGATCGCCATCCACGCCCACGATATTCCGCACGTCTTTCCGGCCGATGTGATCGCCGAAGCCGATGCGATGAAACCGGCAACGCTTGCCGACCGCGAGGACTGGCGCGACCTGCCGCTGGTCACCATCGATCCGGCCGACGCCAAGGACCACGACGACGCGGTCTTCGCCATGCCCGATGCCGACGAGAAGAATCCCGGCGGCGTCATCGCCACAGTGGCGATCGCCGACGTCGCGGCCTATATCCGCTACGGCACGCCGCTCGATCGTGAAGCGCTGAAGCGCGGCAATTCGGTCTATTTCCCGGATCGCGTCGTGCCGATGCTGCCCGAGCGCATTTCCAACGATCTCTGTTCGCTGCGCGAAGGCGAGGACCGTCCGGCCATCGCCGTTCGCATGACCTTTTCCGCCGAAGGCCGCAAGCTCAGGCACTCCTTCCACCGCGTCATGATGAAGTCGGCGGCCAAGCTCGCCTATCCGCAGGCGCAGGCGGCGATCGACGGCGCGCCGGACGACAAGACGGGGCCGATCCTTGACACAGTTCTCAAGCCGCTATGGGACGCCTATGCGGTGCTGAAGCGCGGCCGCGACAGCCGCCAGCCGCTCGAACTGGAGCTGCCGGAACGCAAGATCCTGCTCAAGCCGGACGGCACCGTCGACCGTGTCGTCGTGCCGGAGCGCCTCGACGCCCATAAGCTTATCGAGGAGTTCATGATCCAGGCCAATGTCGCGGCCGCGGAGACGCTTGAAGGCAAGAAAGAGCCCCTGGTCTACCGCATCCACGATGCGCCTTCGCTCGCCAAGCAGGAATCGCTGCGCGAATTCCTGCACACACTTGGCCTGTCACTGGCGCGCGGCGCGCAGATGCGGCCGGGGCAGTTCAACGGCATTCTGGAGCGGGTGCGCGGCGCCGACAACGAGGCGCTGGTCAATGAAGTGGTGCTGCGCTCGCAGAGCCAGGCCGAATATTCGCCGAAGAACATCGGCCATTTCGGTCTCAACCTGAGACGCTATGCGCATTTCACCTCGCCGATCCGGCGCTATGCGGATCTCATCGTGCATCGCGGACTGATTGCCGCGCTCGGTCTCGGTGCCGGCGGCCTGACGCAGCAGGAGGCGGATCGGCTGGAAGAGGTCGGCGCGCTGATCTCGGCCACCGAGCGCCGGGCCATGGCCGCCGAACGCGATACGGTCGACCGGTTGATCGCAGCCTACCTTGCAGAGCGCATCAACGACACCTTCGACGCCCGCATCTCCGGCGTCACCAAGGCGGGACTCTTTGTCCAATTGCCGCAGTACGGCGCTGATGGCTTTATTCCGGTGTCAAGCCTCGGCGGCGACTACTATATCTACGACGAAACCGCTCGATCGCTGTTCGGAGAGCGCATCGGCAAGGGCTATCAGCTTGCCGATCGCGTCGAGGTTCGGTTGCTCGAGGTCGCGCCGATGGCCGGCGCGATGCGTTTCGAGATGCTGAGCGACCCGAAGCCGCTGCCCGGCTCGCGACGGTCGTTCCACAAGGCCAAGGGCCGCGCCCGCGCATCGCAGTCGCGTTTCGGGCCCCGCGGCAGGAGAAGATGATGCCAAAAGGACTTGGGGTGCCTAAAGGACTTGGGGTGGAAGAACAGGTTTTCGGCGGCGAGCATCATTCGGGCCGTGTCGCGCGTCCGCTGTGGACGGCGATCAAGCGCGGTCTGCTTGGCCGCTGCCCGCATTGCGGCGAAGGCAAGCTGTTCCACGCCTTCACCAAGCCTGTCGACAAATGCAGCGTCTGCGGCGAGGAGCTTCACCACCACCGCGCCGACGACCTTCCCGCCTATCTGGTGATCGTCATCGTCGGCCACATCGTGGTTGGCGCCTTTATGGGCGTGGAGGCGACCTCGACGCTTACGCTGTGGCAGCACGCGCTGATCTGGGTGCCGCTGACCCTCGTTCTGGCCATCGCGCTGCTGCAGCCGGTCAAAGGTGCCGTCATCGGCCTGCAATGGGCGCTCTATATGCACGGCTTCGGCGGCGAGAAGGACGAGTTTGAACCGCATCCCTAAGCCTGCAGCGGTTCTGCCTTTGATAGAGACAACGACCATCTCCAAGCCTCTGTTTTATGCAATTGCGGACCGAAAGCCGCTGCGCGCTTTTCCTGGAATTGCTCCAGCAGCGACTTTTCGTCCGAGGCTGGTGCAAAGGCCCGAACCCGCAAGCCACTTTCGCATTCGAGAAGTTTCCGCTAGGTCGAGCGCATGGAAGGAATGACCAGGGCGGATGTCGACAAGCTCGATAAAGGCTTGGCAGTGCACGGCGGCCGGCTGCTTCGCCCGCGCGATGCCGCAACCTTGATCCTGCTCGACCGGAGCGGCAGCGACGTTCTGGTGCTGATGGGCCGGCGCCATGCCGGGCATGCCTTCATGCCCGGGAAATTCGTCTTCCCCGGCGGCCGCACCGACCCCGCCGACAGCCGCATTCCAGTGGCCGCCCCGCTGCACGCCAAGGACGAGGCAAGGCTCGCCAGCGGTCCCGGCCGCGCGAGCGCCGCGAGGGCACGCGCCATCGCCTTGTCGGCAATCCGTGAGACTTACGAGGAAGCCGGCCTGCTGATCGGCCGCAAGGGCCCGTTCGCGACCGCCAAGCGCGATTGGCAGGGTTTCGTCGAACACGGCGTGACGCCGTCGCTGGACGCCCTGCGCTTCATCGCCCGCGCCATCACCCCGCCCAACCGCGTGCGCCGTTTCGACACGCGCTTCTTCAGCGCCTGGCGCGAGGATGTCGCCGTGGAATTGCCGGACGGCGGCCCGACCAACGAGCTGGAAGAACTCGTCTGGCTGCCGCTCGCCGAGGCGCGCAAGGCCGACATTCCCGACATTACCCGCATGATCCTGGAAGAACTGGAAAAGCGGCTCACGAACGATCCCTTGCTGAGTCCGGGCGGTGCCGTGCCGTTTTTCCGGCTGATCCGAAACCGCTTCGTCCGCGAAGTCCTTTAGAAGTAGAGCATCCATATTCCATGACGGTCGATACCCAGCAAAAGGGCGACGAACGCGTACACTGGTTGCCGATGATTGCGGCGATCTCCTCGATCAGCGTGGTCGGCATCGCCATCGGCCTCGGCATGCCGCTGCTCAGCGTCATCCTCGAAACGCGCGGCCATTCGGCCTCGATGATCGGCCTCAACACCGCGGTCGCCGGCCTTGCCTCGATCGCCGGAGCGCCGCTCGCCACGCCGCTTGCCATGCGGCTCGGCGTCGCCTGGACCATGCTTTTGATGATCGCCGTTGGCGCGCTTGCCTTTGTCGGCTTCCATTTCGCGCCGGATTTCTGGATGTGGTTTCCGCTGCGCGTCGCGCTGCATATCTCGCTGACGGTGCTCTTCATTCTGTCGGAATTCTGGATCAGCACCTCGGCGCCGCCGCATCGCCGCGGCCTTGTACTCGGCATCTACGCCACGGTGCTTTCCCTGGGCTTCGCCGCCGGGCCGTGGCTGTTCGCTCATCTCGGCTCAGGCGGCTTCCTGCCGTTTGGTGTCACCATTGCGCTGGTGACGCTCGCAGCCATTCCGGTGCTTGCAGCGCGCAACGAGAGTCCGACCATAGTCGCCGACAGTGAGACCAGCCACTTCCTGCGCTACATCTGGATGGTGCCGACCGCGACCTTCGCCGTTCTGGTGTTCGGCGCCGTCGAGACCGGCGGCTTCTCGCTGTTCCCGGTCTATGGCAACCGCTTAGGATACTCGGAGGCCGACGCAGCACTGCTCCTGACCATGATCGGCCTCGGCAACGTGCTCTTGCAGATACCGATCGGCATGATTAGCGACCGCGTCTCCGACCGCCGCTACCTGCTTCTGGCCTGCGCCACGGTCGGTCTCATCGGAACCGTTTTCATGCCGTTCTTCGCCCAAAACTGGCACCTGATGGCGGCCCTGCTGTTCGTCTGGGGCGGCGTGGTCGCCGCCATGTACACGATCGGCCTTGCCCATCTCGGCTCGCAACTCTCCGGCCACGAGCTCGCCTCCGCCAACGCCGCCTTCGTGCTGTGCTACGGCGTCGGCATGGTGATCGGCCCGCAGGCGATCGGCATCGGCATGGACGCCTTCGGCCCCTCTGGCTTCGGCTGGTCGCTCGCGCTGTTCTTCGCCGCCTATATGCTCCTGGTCTGCGCCAGGCTGGTGCGGAAAATTCTCTAGCGCGGAATGTCGCGAGGCTTGGGTATCCTGACATCACCGTGTCAGCAGCACCCCTGCTATACCCTCGCTCCAACGCAGGTATAGCGAGGAGAGATCGGATGATCGACAGCGGCTTTGAAACCAAGTCCCTCAGGATGGAACTGCTCCTGCTCGTCACCTTCCAGGCGCCGGCGGCCGATGTCGAGCGCATCATGGAGGCGGTCGTGGCGATCACGCCGCTGCGCATGGGCAAGTATGACGGCAACGCCTACCAGTCGGCGCAAGGCATCGAGCGCTACCGGACGCTCGAAGGGGCTGCCGCGGGCGCCGAGATCGAGCTGCGCAGGCGGCCGGGCACGGTCGAGGTGTCGTTCGAACTGCCCGACGACCAGGCGCTTGCCGCGCGCGTCGTTGAGGCCATATTCCAGGCTCACTCCTATGAGGAGCCGGTGATCCGCATCCAGCCGTTGCTGACCTGCCGTTCCAAGGGCCTCGATGACCGTGCCAATCCGAACCGCTGGTGGAATACGACCGGCGACTGGAAGAAGGCCGATCTGCAGGTCAGGGAGAACGCCTGACCGGCGGGTTCCGCTGGGTCAAAACGGGGCAGGAAGGCGCTTGGGCTTGACTTTCCGGGCGCGTTCTTTATGTGTCGCGCCAAGTTTCCCGCGTCCGGGTGTTTTCCCGTGTTCCAGCGGCCAAAACTCCACGAACATTAACGGACGAACATCATGGCCAAAGCCGCAAACATCAAGATCAAGCTTCTGTCGACCGCCGACACCGGTTTCTTCTACGTGACCAGCAAGAACAGCCGCACCAAGACGGACAAGCTGTCGTTCCGCAAGTACGATCCGGTCGCCAAGAAGCATGTCGAGTTCAAAGAAACCAAGATCAAGTAATCCGGTTTCCTCCGAGAATGCCAAAGCGCCGCCCTAAGGGCGGCGTTTTTCGTCGATGGGCTTACCCGATCAAAACGGACCCTGCGACGCCGGATCAGCTGGCCGCCGTAGGATCGCGCACCGAATTTTCGCACCAAGTGTGGCAGCGCCGTCACATCGAGCCGAGCGGGACCTGCTTACAGTACGATTCTGCAACACAGCGGGATCAGCGGAAGCGGGGGCTTCATGACGCATCGATGGTTCGCCGGACTGTTGTCGGCAACTTGGTCTTTTCCACGGTCGCGGCCAAGGCTGCCGATTTATCGCCGGTTGTCGCAGCGCCGACTTTCAACTGGACGGGCCTTTATGTCGGCATCCAGGGTGATTATCAATGGAGCAACGACCGCTCCACTGAGTTCCTTATGGCGACCGGAGCGCCGACCGGCTTCTTCCAGGATTTCCATCCGACCGGCGGACTGGGCGGCATCCACGTCGGCTACAACTACCAGATTGACCGGATCGTGCTCGGCATTGAGGGCGACGCTGAACTCGGCCGTGTGAGTGACAGCATCACTGCCTTCGGCAATAGGTTCGACGCCCGAAAGAACTGGGAGGCTTCTATCCGTGGGCGGCTCGGGCCGATGGACCGCCTCCTTCTCTATGTCACCGGCGGCGCCGCGTTCACCGAGTTGAAGTATTCCTATGTTTCGCTGGCCAATGCAGTACCGCCCGCCAATGCCACGATCTCCAAGACCGGATGGACCGTCGGCGGCGGCGGCGAAGTTGCGCTGACGGACTGGATGACCGCGCGCCTGGAATATCGCTATAGCGATTTCGGGACCACCCGCTTCGACTGGCCCCCGCCCGTCGGTGGTACGTACGAGCAGCATCCACGTTTCCATGAATTGCGCGCCGGCATCAGCCTCAAATTCTGAGGCGTCGGAGCGACCTTGCCTCGAAGTTGATCCCGTTTCGCCTACGACAAAACGCAATGGACTCCACCGTTTGGTGCGGAATCCTGATCTCTTTTCTGGAAAAGGGGGCCGGTCGGCGTTTGGCAGCGGTACGAGGAGGCCACTATGTGCCAGCGCCGGCCGGCCGACCCCACGGACCCAGGAGATGCGGCGGACCTGAGCATCATGGGGTATTTTTAGGATCGAGCCGGGCAGTCTACCCTCGTGCCGGCTTCGTTTTCGGTCTATGCGAAGCAGATTTGCGCAAGAACGTATGAAAATCAACCATTTCTTAACCACGGCTTCCGAATCGCTTGGGTTAAGGTAAATTCGTAACCCTGTCGGATGACTGGATATTAGCGACCTCTACAATGCGTGTCGCTCAAAAGTGTGCGGCGGTTTTGAGAAAACGACCTGCCCAAATCAAAAAGACCTAGCGCATGTCGCCCAAAAGTGCGCGGATGCTGAAGCGCGTCGCCGAAATCCGTTTCAACGAACGCGCTTTAGGCGGCCTTGGCGACAACCCGGTTGCGGCCGCCGCTCTTGGCCTCGTAGAGCGCAAGGTCGGCGCGCTTCATCAGCGCCGCGACCGTATCCGCTCCCTTCAGCACCGACGACACACCGAGGCTGACGGTCACTTCGATCGTCTTGCCGTCCGTCCCGATTGCAAAGGGCACCTGCGCGATCTCGGCGCGGATGCGTTCGGCCACCTTCTCGGCAATGGGCCCGTCGGTGTCAGGCATGACCACGACGAACTCCTCGCCGCCGAACCGGCAGGCGAGATCGATGCCGCGCACGTTCTTGCGCAGCCGCCTGGCGAATTCGCGCAGCACGTCGTCGCCGCCGTCATGGCCGTGAGCGTCGTTGATGGATTTGAAGCGGTCGAGATCGGTGATCATCACCGACAGCGGCCGCCGCCGCGCCACGGCGCGATCGAACAGCGTCTGCAGGTGGCTGTCGAGGTAGCGACGGTTATGCAGCCCGGTCAGCCCGTCGGTCACCGCCATCTCGATGGTTTGGGTGACGCTGGCCCGCAGCTGGTCGTTGTAGCGTTTGCGCCGCACCTGCGTGCGCAGGCGCGCCGTCAGTTCGTGCTGGTCGATCGGCCGCGTCAGATAGTCGTTGATGCCGAGTTCGAGGCCCCGGATGATACGCCCCCCCTCGCCCTCTTCGGCCAGAAGGATGATCGGTAGGAAGCGGGTGCGGTCGAGCGAGCGCAGTTGCGAGCAGAGTCTGAGCGCATCGAAGTCGGCAAAGGCCGTCGAGATCAGCACGCATTCATAGGGTGTTTCGGCGGCCTGAAAGAAGCCCGCGTTCGGATCGGTGGCGATATCGAGCTCGGCGCTGCCGCGCAGCATCTTTTGGACGCGCTCGATCGACGACTTGCGCTCGTCGATCAGAAGCACCTTGGGCTTGGTGTCTTCCGTCGCGAAGTTGCGGCTGAGCAGTTCCTCGATGCCGATGTTGCGCGTAGTCGAGGCGCGCAGCCGCAATTCGTCGGTCAGCGACTTCAGCCGAACCAGGCTTTTCACCCGCGTCATCAACTGCAGATCGTTGACCGGCTTGGTGAGAAAATCGTCGGCGCCGGCCTCGAGGCCGCGCACCCGGTCGGACACCTGGTCGAGCGCGGTGATCATGACCACCGGAATGTGAGAGGTCGCCGGGTCGCTCTTCAGCCGCTTGCAGACCTCGAACCCGTCCATGCCCGGCATCATCACGTCGAGCAGCACGACATCGACCTTGCCGTTCTCGCAGGTCTCGATCGCGTCCGGGCCGTTGCCGGCCGTCAGCACCTCGAAATACTCGGCGAGCAGCCGGACCTCCAGCAGCCGCACATTGGCGGGGATGTCATCGACGACGAGGATCCGCGCGGTCATCTCAAAGGCTCCGGCTCGGCATCAGGCATCGCCCAGATAGGATTTGATCGTCTCGATGAAGCGCGGCACCGAGATAGGCTTGGAAATATAAGCCTCGCACCCCCCCTGGCGGATGCGCTCCTCGTCGCCCTTCATCGCGAAGGCGGTGACGGCGATGACCGGGATCGAATGCAATTCGTCGTCTTCCTTCAGCCATTTGGTCACTTCCAGGCCCGACACCTCGGGCAGCTGGATGTCCATCAGGATGAGGTCCGGCCGGTGCCGGCGCGCCAGGTCCAGCGCTTCCAGGCCGTTGCGCGTGCGGACCGTCTCGTAACCGCTGGCTTCGATGAGGTCCCGAAAGAGCTTCATGTTGAGCTCATTGTCCTCGACGATCATGACCTTCTTAGCCATCGTTTTCCCGTCCCGACGGTCCCCGGAGCCGAAGACCGTCGTCATGCGTCCTTGCCGGATCGCACCCAACCCGCATGTACCCTACGTCAATATGATTGACGAAACGCAAACCGGCCGTTGGAAAAGCACACCGATTCCACTTGCGGGTGCAGGGCTTAAGCGGCTGAGACTTGCCGCAAGCGACGCTTGCCATTACTGCGGAAGAAAGACTCACATCCACACCGGCAAAAGGTAACGATGGCGAACGCAGCGTCAATGCGCGAAGAAGCGGAAACTCTTGCCGTCAGGGCGCTTGGCTTCGTCGCCGGCGATCCCGAACTCTTGCCCCGTTTCCTGGCGATTACCGGCATCGATGCGCAGTCGATCCGCAAGGCAGCCGCGGAGCCGGGCTTCCTTGCCGGCGTGCTGCAGTTCATCCTCGCCCACGAGCCGACGCTTTTGCGCTTTGCCGAGGAGACCGGCACGCCGCCGGCCGCCATCGGCAAGGCCTTGCGCCTGCTGCCGCTCGGCAACGACGACCACGAGCGCTCGGCATGAGCGACGACCCCGAGACCGCGCGTCAGATCGAGGAGCTTGCCGCCGACGACCGGCCGCTGCTGGTGCTCGACGTCGACGATGTCGTGCTCGAATTCGTTCGGCCCTTCCCGCATTTCCTGAAATCGCGCGGCTTCCAACTGACGCTCGCCTCCTTCCGCCTCACCGGGAACATCGCCGAGACGGCATCCGGCAGGCTGATCGAGCAGCCCGAAGTCACGGCCCTTCTCGGCGATTTCTTCGACGCGCAGGCCGATTGGCAGAGCATCACCGACGGCGCCGCGGAGGCGCTGGCGACGCTCGGGCAGCGTGCCGAGATCGTGCTCCTGACCGCCATGCCGCATAAGCACCGCGCCGTGCGCCGCGCGCATCTCGACGCGCTCGGCCTGAACTACCCGCTGCTGACCACGGAAATGGCGAAAGGACCGGCCATCGCCAAGCTGCGCGGCGCCAAGGGCAGGCCCGTCGCCTTCGTCGACGACCAGCCCGCCAATCTGATGTCGGCGCGCAATTCGGTTGCCGACGCGTACCTCTTCCACCTGATGGCTGACAACGCCCTGCGCGCCTTCCTGCCGCCGACACCGGACGACATCATCTCGGTCGAGAACTGGCGCGAGGCGGCGCCGAAGATTGCGAGCGCGCTTGAACTCTAGGGTAATACTAGGCTCGCTTTAAAGCCTGTCTCCCGAAAGTGGGAACCGGTTTCGGGACAAAGACATGAGCGCAGTGGACGAATCTGAAAGATCGCGACGCGCTTTAGGGCTGCAGCTTCGCTCCGGCGCCACCATTATCGTCCTGGTCCGAGCCGTCATCTTGACCCGAGCCGCCGTCCTGAATGGCATCCGCCGGTTTCAGCATGGCGCCGTTGACCGTGACCGAACCGTCGGCCTTGGCATTGATCACCCATTCCAGCCGGCCATCGGGCAGCGTCTTGGCAAAGCCCTTGACGCCAAGCGCGAAGGGGAAAGCCTGTGCCGCTTCTTCGTCGCTCTTGGCCCCCTCTTGCAGGGCCGCCACGATCTTATCGTAGCCCGCGACATCGACGGTCAAGGTCGCATCCGGCTTCTTGCCCGGAAACGTCATCTCGCCTTCCATCGCGACCTCGATGTCGCCGGCTTTCAGCATGCTGTGCCCCAGAACGCCTTTGGGATTCTTGGCCATAAATTCCGCGACCAAGGTATCTCCAAATTCTTCCGATAGCGGTGGATTCTTGTTGAGATCAAAGGCTTCGATTGCCTTCTTAGCCATGGAGTCGAGGTCGAGATTGGCGCCGCCGAAGTTGAGGTCAATGTCGGTAGGCAGTAATGGGGCGGTCCACGCGGGAAAGGTCTGAGGTAAGGTCAAGCCCGACGCCTTGATTGCATAATCGAGCTTGCCGTTATTCGCGATCCCATCAGAGCCGAACGTGGTGCTCAATTGAGCCGCACCGAAATTGCCGGCGTATGTTTCAAAGGCGAAGTTCTTGAATGTGTAGGTTCCATCGATCCGGTCCCACAGCGGCAGCGCGGCGAGCAGAAGCGATTTGAGCTCTGCCTGATCGGCTTTCAGCCGAACCTCGTCTTCATGAGCCACAGCGAATGCCAAGAGGTCCAGAAACGGTCTTGTCCGTAAGGCTTTAGCGGTCACATCCACTGCTAGATCCGGCGTCCTGATCGCCCCGACGTTCCGCTCGTCAATCTTGACCGTTTCGACGAAATCGGCCATCGCCTGCGTCAAGTTAAGGTCGACACCACCTTTTGCTGACTTGCTGGCTTTGAACTTTGCTGAGCCTGGGCCAACGCTCAAATCCGTGACTTGCCTCGGCATATGCGACGTCATCGTCATGCTCGCTACCGAGCTCGCGCCGCTGGTAAATGCTGCCAGTTCCGGATCATAGACGCCCGTGAACTTACCGTCCTTGATAGCGATCTCCGCCGTTCTCTGGCCGTCCGGATCGTTGATCGCGACTGACCCCTCGGTCGAAAAATCCGAAGACACATCCCATCCGCCGTCGCCGCGCGGTTTGACCAGCAGCGCGTAAGGCGGGAAGTCGAGTTTCGCTAGTGCCTGGTCCGGCAGTGCCGCTACAAGCGCCTTCAAATCGAAGGTGATTCTGTAAGCGTCTCCTTCCGTCGCGATTTTCAAGATGCCCTTGTCGATCGCTTGTTTGCCGACATAGCGGGACAGGTTGTCGGACAGTTGCTTAGCACCCTGACTATCGACGGCTTGCCCGAGAGCAGGTGCGCTGAACGCAAGAACTAAAACAAGTGGTAGAACACGTCTCACTCTGGACCCCCATTCGATTGCAAATTGCAAAACCACTTTCCATCGGTAGAAGGATACCATCACAGCCGCAAGACGACAGCTAAAGCACAAGCCGCATCAGCGGCCGACCGGGCTTGCGCTCCAGAAGCCTCTCGAATCCGGCCTTCTCGAACACCCGTGATGAGCCCACGAACAGGCCGATCGAGCGCGAGTCGCGCGACAGGTCGATCGGGCAGGCTTCCAGCAGCCTGGCGCCGTTTTCGCGGGCGAACGCGACGCCGCCGTCGACGAGGCGATGGGTGATGCCCCTGCCCCGCGCGTTGGCGCGGATGAAGAAGCAGGAGATCGCCCAGACGTTCGGATCGCCGGCATCCGCCGGATCGACCGGCGCCGAACCCCTACCCCGATTGTTCCATTCGGGCACGTCGGCGCGCGGGCCGATCTGCATCCAGCCGACGGCCCTGTCCTCCTCGAAAGCCAGAAGCCCCGGCGGCGGTCCGGCTTCGATGCGCGCCTTGATTTGATCCTTATTGCGCTCGCGGTCGCTGGCCCTGCGCTCCGCCGGTGTCAGCCGGAAATGCGTGCACCAGCAGCCGTAACAGGCGCCTTGCTTGCCGAAGAGGTCCTCGAAGTCGGTCCAGTGTTCAGGGGTCAGCGGTACTATGGTCGTGCTCATGCGTTTTCCCCAGGCCAAGCTTGTTGCCGGCCCAGCACTGTCGTACCATTGCGTTTGTTCTCTTTATGTTCGCAGCGATGGCGGCTCCTGTCAACAATCCCGAACACGGTTTTTGTCGCGACTGCCTGGCTTTTCAGCGCGGCGAGACGCGCCGCTGCGAGCGCTGCGGCAGCCCGAGGCTTGCCCGCCATCCTGAACTCTACCGGCTGCACATCGCCCATATCGACTGCGACGCCTTCTACGCCGCGATCGAAAAGCGCGACAATCCGGCGCTGAAGGACAAGCCGGTGATCGTCGGCGGCGGCCGGCGCGGCGTCGTCTCCACCGCCTGCTACATCGCCCGCATCCAGGGCGTGCGCTCGGCAATGCCGATGTTCAAGGCGCTCGAAGCCTGCCCGGACGCCGTGGTCATTCCGCCCAATATGGAAAAATACGTCCAGGTCGGCCGCGAGGTGCGCGCGCTGACGCAGGCGCTGACGCCGCTGGTCGAGCCACTGTCGATCGACGAGGCATTTCTCGACCTTGCCGGCACCGAGCGGCTGCATGGCATGCCGCCGGCGCTTGTGCTGGCCCGCTTCGCGCAGACTGTCGAAAAGGAGCTCGGCATCACCGTTTCGGCCGGCCTTTCCTACTGCAAGTTCCTGGCCAAGATCGCGTCGGACTTCCGCAAGCCGCGCGGCTTCTCCGTCATCGGCGAGGCGGAGGCGCCGACATTCCTCGCCGGACAGCCGGTGACGTTGATCTGGGGCGTCGGCAAGGCCTTGGCCGCGACGCTGGAGCGCGACGGCATCCGCACCATCGCCCAGCTGCAGCGCATGGAGCGCGGCGAGCTGATGCGCCGTTACGGCGTCATGGGCGACCGACTCTACCGGCTTTCGCGCGGCGAGGACGACCGCCGCGTCGACCCCGACGGCGATGCCAAGAGCGTGTCGGCCGAAACCACTTTCGACACCGATATCGCCTCGCTGGCGGAACTGGTGCCGGTGCTGCGCGGCCTGTCGGAAAAAGTCTCGATGCGGCTGAAGAAATCCGGCATTGCCGGGCGCACCGTGGTGCTGAAGCTCAAGACGCAGGATTTCAAGATCCGCACCCGCAACCGCCAGCTTGGCGATCCGACACGGCTGGCCGACCGCATTTTCCAGACCGGGCTCGACCTGCTGCGTCGCGAGGCCGACGGCACGAAGTTCCGTTTGCTCGGCATCGGCGTCAGCGATCTCTCCGACGACGGGAAGGCCGATCCGCCCGACCTGGTCGACGTCCAGTCGCGCAAGCGCGCGCTTGCCGAAACCGCGATCGACGAACTGCGCGACAAGTTCGGCAGGAAGGCCGTCGAGACCGGCTACACTTTCGGCAAGGGGCGCAGCGCCAATCCGCCCGAGCCGCTCGAGGATTGAGGCTGGCCGGCATTCATTGCGGATTCGATCAACTGCGCCGCAGGTCGATCCGGCTCGTCACCATGGTCCTGCCGGTTTTCGGATCGGTGTCGGTCACCGTCAGCCGCATGCCGTCGCTGCCGGTCTTTTCGACGGTCAACTGCGCTTTGCGGTCGCCGTTGACCTCCTTTGCCCAACGGATGCCGAGATTGAGCGCGTTGCCCGAGCGGCTTCCGTTTAGCCGCGCCGGTCCCGTGCGCGAGCCGATATAGACGCCGGTATAGCCGGCGCCGCTGGCCTTGAGATCGGCGCTGATCTCCCGCGTCATCAGGATGAGGCCGCGGCATTTGCCGTCGAGCGACAGCGAGGTCGAGGTGGCGCCGGATTTGAAGGTGCAGGAGATATTCACCGTCGGCGCGCTGGCGCTCACCTTGAGGGTACCGCTGCCGGCGAAGCTGCCCTGGAACGAGCGCAGGAAATCGGCATCGTCGGCACGGGCCTCCACCGCTGCCGTCAAGCAGCCGCCGAGCAGAAACAGCATCATCGATTTCATCGGAAGTCTCCCCCAGCATCGAAAGCTGCGACTATGACGACTCGAACGCCTGCGACGGCTGCAGGTTCCGCCTTCAACGTGACCGTTTTTTAACGCCGCTTTCCAACGCCGCCGGTGCTGGCCCAGTCGAATGCATGGACTAGCGGTTGCGGTCGAAGGTCTGGCTTGCGAAATAGCGCCCATGGCACCCGCTCCCTCGATCACCAAGGCCGCGCTCTGGATGGCGCTGTCGATCGCCTCGTTCCTGGCGATGTCGGTCGCCGGCCGCACCGCGACCGCCGCGCTCAATGTCTTTCAGGTACTGGAGCTGCGATCGGTAATCGGCTTCTTTATCCTGCTGCCGCTGGTGATGACGGGCGGCGGCTTCAACGCGATGCGCACCGAGCGCCCCCTCGCCCATGTCGCTCGCAACGTCGTCCACTATGCCGGCCAGGCCGCCTGGCTCTATGCCCTGACCTTGATTCCGCTGGCCGTGCTGATCTCGATCGAGTTCACGACCCCGATCTGGACCGCGATCCTGGCGGTGAGCTTTCTTGGCGAAAGGCTGTCGCGGCCCAGGTTAACAGCGATCGTGCTGGGGTTGATCGGAGTGGTGATCATCGTGCGTCCCGGCGTCGGCTCGGTCGATCCCGGCCATCTCGTCGTGCTGGGAGCCGCTATCTGCTTCGGCGTCTCGGTGGTCATGGTCAAGTCGCTGACGCGAACCGACAGCGTCGTGCGCATCATCTTCTGGATGCTGATCATCCAGTCCGTGGTCGGCCTCGTCCCGGCGCTCTATGTCTGGCGCAACCCGGCGGTAGAACTGTGGCCGTCGATATTCGTGGTCGCCTTTACCGGCATGTCTTCGCATTTCTGCATGGCCCGCGCGCTCAGCCACGCCGATGCGACCGTCATTTCGCCGATGGACTTCCTGCGCGTGCCGCTGTCGGCGCTGATCGGCTGGCTGCTTTACAGCGAGCAGATCGATGTCTTCACCGCCGGCGGCGCCTTGCTGATCCTGACCGGCAATCTGCTCAACCTGCAGCGGAAAGCGCCGCAGCCGGCCGAAGTCGCCACCTCGTAGCTACAAGGTCATTTGCCCGGTCCGGTCGCTTGCGATCCGACAGGCTGGCTGACGTCGACCTCGTCGATCGAGCGGCACTCAGTCATAGACACCATCGAATAGAAAATCGTTGTCACCGCCGGCCTTGAAATGGCCGGCGTACGAACCCGTCGGCAGCAGCAATGCTTCCCCTGAACTGTCGCGCAATGTCACGGTCTTTGGCCCGGTCGTAAGGTGAAATGGTGGATCAACCACGCTGCCGTCGATTTCGACCTGGCCTCGCAAAGGCGTTCCATCAGCGCTGTAGAGCGCATAGCTTCCGGCAATCGGAACCTCGAAAATCTTCCGCTCACCGGGATGAAGGCGAGAACCGGCGATCCTGAGGTTCGGCGCGACACGGACGTAGCTGTTCAAAATCAGGGGCGCGACCACCGGATAGATATAGTCCATCCGGTAGGACCACAGGATCAGCTTTGGCGGAGACTTGCCAAGGACGTTGTAGGCCGCGGAGTTCTTGCCTTCCCGCAAGGTCGCGAGCACGTAGTGTTTGTCGAGCCATAAGGTTGTCGGCTCCATCCGATTGGGTAGCATTCCTACGCCGTCAAAATACCGCTCGTCCGGTGCAAGCAGTGACTCTGCGCGCGCCACCAGTTCAAGTTGTGCCGCATTGTCGAAGCGAAGGTAGAGTAAATTGACAACGAAGCTTATGGCCATCGCCGTGGCGAGCGCTACCCATGCAAAGCGCAGGTAAGGCACGCGGGTTGCGAGGCCGTCGAGCATTGTCAATGACCATAGCGACATGAACGGCAACGCCATGATGAACACGTAGGGCCATGGCTGGTCGTGCGCGAAGACCAGCACCGTGACGACGGCCGAGAAGATCAGCGCAATTCGCCGTCGCTCGTCGAGCTTCATGATCTGCATCAGAGACAGAGCCATGCCGGAGAAGCAGAAGACATAGAGAACATAGTTGCGCGCGAGCGTCTGCAACACGAAGCGCCTCAGCCCCCCGTAGTCACCGCCGCCGCGCATCGCGATCTCAAGCGGACCGAATACGAGGCTCTTGGCGACAGGAACGGGGTCGGCGCCGCCGAAGATGAAGCAATAGGCGATTATGGGAACAGTCCATCCCAGCACGAGCCACGCGCCGCGGGCGATGCCCGCCGCGTAGCGTCTCATCAAAACCGCGTCGGCGACCAGACCAAGCCCGAGCGCAAGATTGAAGTAGATTGATTTCTGCGTCGCGAGAAAGGACAGGCCGCTCAAGGCGCCGGCAGCGACGAGCTGCCATCCCCTCAATTCACGCGCCCGCAGGACGACCAGCAGCGCCGCCACGGCGAAGAACACCGCCAGCGGTTCGGCGATGGTGCGAAAGATGCGCTCCATGAAATTCGAGAAGCAGAGGAGCAGGAGGACGATGACCAAGGCACGGATCCGATCCTCCCCCAGCGCGCGAGCGCAAGCGTAGACGAAAGCAATGGTCGCGCATGCCAGCAGCGCTGTCTGCATACGGCCAGCAAGCAGAATTGACGTGGCATCCCAACCGATCAGGTGTGCGATCTCGTAGAAGATCGCATAGCCGACCGCCTTGGCGTGCCAGACCGTGCCGAACAGGCCATTGGAGAAATATTTGGCCCATCCGAGTTGGACGAATTCGTCCATGACGAAGCGGGCGTTCCAAGCCAAGATGAAGAGTAAAATGATCTTAAGTGCGATCAGGACGCTCAGAAAAATCGTTGCCTGGCGCTGCCCGAGACCGAATAGCTGGCTTGATCTGCGTCCAAGTTCTTGCGTGTCCAAAATGCCCCCAAACCGGCTCAGGGTGAGCCACCCGCGCCCCTCGCGGCGCAGCGATTGCGCGCCCCTGTCGCTATTCGGGGCCGCCGCTCCACCCGCAAACAGCGAATTTGAGGACGCCAGCTCCCAGGAAGAGGTCCATGCCGGCATTCCCGTTCAGAGCTACCAACTCAACACTTCGCAATAGTTCGGCCAGTCCGGTACAGCCGATGCTCTCTGCGCCTTTGGGAAATACCGTCGCGCCATGGCCGCAAAGTCCGAGCGTGAAAACAGCACGACATGCTTGTCTCCGGTAATGTGCCAGTCCGAAAGAAGCGACAGCATGGCGCGTACGCCTCCCGGCTCAACGTCCTTCAGGATGATCTTCCGGCAGGCCCAATGTTCGCAGCTTTCGGCCAGCGATTTGAAGAACGCGTCGCGCTGATCGACCGGCACATGATGGATGACGTCGCAAATCGTGACGGCATCATAGAGCCCGATCACGTCGGTGAGATAAGTCGCGGGCAGAAGTTCGACCCTTGCTCGATTTGCATTGCTCAGGAATGTGCCGACCGAGGGAGCTGGATCGCACATCGTAACCGCGAGGTCAGGGCGCCGATTTAAAAGCCGCTCGACAAGGGCGCCGTCACCGCCGCCGATGTCCAGGACCTTCGCGCCGTTCGGCAATTCGCCGTCGAGAAAATCCGCGATTCTGTCGAGGTTGACGAACACACGGCGATAGACATTGCCGACCGGCTTGAAATGGCGGCCGAGAACCCTGCGCGCGACCTGACCTGGTGCTGACATTCTTATTCCTCGTTTCCTATTGAATGCTGTTTCGCCGGGCGGGAGGGTGCCGTTGGCACAGGTGCGAGCCGCAGATAGAACCGCGGAAGGATGGCCCAGTGCGCGGCGACAAAGTTCCACGCGAATAGAGCGACGGTGGCAATCGGAGTCGCAATTGCAACACTAAGACCGAGGCCGGAACACAGAACGATCATTATGGCTGTCGAGATCGGATAGGCTGCGGCCATGCCTCCTACGAAACGCGCGAATGCCTTCAAACGAAGAGGCTCGGCAAAGGTGAACCAGCTGTGCAGTGCGTATCCGAGGGGCGACACGGCCATGAATGAAACCACGGTGCCCAGCAGGTAATGCCCTCCCACTCTATCGACCGCAATCATGATGGCGTTGTGCGTGATGGCGCACACCAACCCCACCAGCATGTACCGCCACCCCCGTTCCAAAAGCGGTCGTTCGGGGGCAGCCGCATAGCGCTTCTGCTCCACCTGCTCGCCGGAGTTCATGGCAGGGCTGGGCATTGGCGTCAGAAAGCTCCTGTCAGTTTCGCGCGAAGCCGGCACACGACACGCTCACGCAACCGCGAGTCGCGCAAATAGCGCCTCATTCCGATCGGCCCGAGCGACAGCACGACACCAGCCGCACGAACCAAGCCCTTCAAGTTGCCGGCCGACGCGGCGGCCAGCGACACGTTGACGCTGATCGACGCCCTGGCGGCAGGCCCTATCCTGCGACGGCTCCTCGCTGGAAGCCGGGGCAGATGGCGCTCCAGCACAGTCTGCATTTGTGATCGGAACTCGCTCGCATCACGGGATCCGGTTACAGTCAGCGAACTGCCGTGAACCCGAAAGGCCGTCGTGATCTCGTCGTGATAGGTTACCGGTCCAGTACTGGCGAGCTTGGCCCATATGTCCCAATCCGCCGTGTACCAGAGTTTCTCATCCACCCCGCCGCACGCCAGCCATGCGCTTCGGCGGAATATCGGAGCGGGCACCGAGACAAAATTTTGCACCAGCAGCCGTTCCAGCAGGAATTCAGCTTCGAGCACCTCGTCAGCCGGCAAGGGACAGTTCCAACGCCCCATTCGACGGCCGTAGCGGTCGACGATAGCGGTCGGGGCCAGATGAAGCGCGGCTTCGGGCGCATCCGTGAGCCAGCGGCGAACGGCCTCGACGCGCCCTGGCAGCCACAAATCGTCGGATGGAAGTATGCAAACATGATCGGCGGCCGCCAGCTCGACGCCTAAGTTGGTCTTCGTCTGCCACTGTCCAAGGTCCCTTCGCTGAAGCAGCCGCAGGGGCAATCGGTGGACAAATCGCTCGACAACGGCCGCGGTGGCGCTCGTCGGACTGCTGTCGATAACGATTATCTCCAGGCCACCGGTCGGCTCGGCGACCAGCGAGTCAAGTGTCGCGCCAATCCATGCCGCTCCTTCGTGGACCGGTATGACGACGGACAGAAATGGCTTTTCGATCACGCAGCTACCTCTTCCGCTCGGAAGCCAGTCGAACAGTCAGAACGCACGCCTGCCGTCCAGGTTATCAAGCAGCAACTTGAGCACAAAGCCGGCCAGCACCATGGACATGCCGGCCACACAGGCGGTGGTGATCACAAAGGTCAGGTGCACCGACTGCTCCATCGGACCGCCGACAAAAATCCAATGCAGCGCCAGCAGCACGTCCGCGACAAAGCCGGCCAGCGCGAGCGCGCCACCGGAAAAGACCAGCCATTCCAACGGGCGGCCGCGCATCAGCCACGGCACGATTCGGCCCCCGTGGACCGGGTGATAGATAGCGATCGCCACCTTGGCCAGCATGCCGAAAAGGATCGCCGAAAGACCTATCAACGTCGCCATTGCCGAGAGCGCGACGAAGTGGATTCCGAAATACCACCCGCCGATCCGGACCGGTCCCGCGGCGAGTATCGCGAGGCCGGCGATGCCGGCCACCAGCAAGGTCACCCCCGGTATGAGATACATGGTGTTGGGCGCATGGGCCACGATCAGGCGCAGGTGTCGCCAACCGTCGCGGAACGAGCGCAGATGAGGCGGGCGGCCGCGCTTGTCCGGATAGAGCTTGATCGGCACCTCGCGGATCACCAGCCCGGCGCGGTGCGCATTGATGACCATCTCCGAAGCGAATTCCATGCCGGGCGAGCGCGCGCCCATCCTGCGGAACGCATCGCGGGTGAACCCGCGCATGCCGCAATGAAAATCGTGTATCGGAGAATGGTGGAGCCAGCGGGCAATCGTTGAAAGCACCGGATTGCCGAGATACCGATGCAGCGCAGGCATGGCGCCGGGCTCGATACCGCCCGCGAAGCGATCACCCATCACCAGTTCGGCACCGTCCTCCAGCGCGTCGATGAAATCGCCGAGGCTGCTCCAGTCGTAGGAATCGTCCGCATCCGCCATGATGAGGTACTTGCCCCGCGCAGCTTCAGCCGCCGCGCTGATCGCCGCGCCATATCCCTTGACCCGTTGGTGCACGACGCGCGCGCCGAGGGACTCGGCAATCTCGACTGACCGGTCGCTTGACCCATTGTCTCCGACGACGACCTCGCCCTTGATGCCCCGCTTTGCAAAGACGTCGAGTGCCTTGCGGATGCAGATGCCGAGCGTGCGCTCTTCGTTAAGGCAAGGGATAATGGCCGACACGAGCGGTGCCCCCGCATCATCGGCGTGTTGCCCATCGAGATCAGTCTGGACTATCGCGAAATTCGACTTGTCGACCATAGTGCCCCGTTCCTGCCCAATCGTCGCCTTGCTGACGACCTAGGCACACGCCCCCAACACTTCCGCAGCCTAGCTGCGACATTAGCAAGAACAAGTTAGTCAAAGATATACAGAACCATACGCCGTTGAGCGAATGACGTGGTTTGGCGAGTATTGGGCGGGCGTTATTATGCTCTCGTCGTAAGCCCAGCGCATCCGGATTTGCCGACGTGGCTAGTCGCTGGCGTCACACTACGGCGGCGCTTCAAAAAATCCATCCGGGTCGTTGCTCAAGCCTAGATGAATTTCGGTGGCTTTTAGCACTTCGGAGATCATACCTATACCAGTTCCACTTCCACAACGCCCTGCACCGCGCGCATGGCAGATGCGATTTGCGGCGAGACGCGGTAACGACCCAGATCGATCTCGACCTCGCCCTGCGCCTCTCCCTTAAGCACGATAATGCTAACCTGACTGTCGCCACGCTGTTTAAGCTGTGATTGAATGGTAGAAGATGGGCGATCATCTCTGACAAAGATGCGCAGTGCCTTCTGAATGCGACTGGCTTCATCATCCAGCGATTGCACCGAGTTAATACGCAGATTGACGCCCTCGGGTCGGTCCTCAGCCGCAACGGTGATCACCACCGAGTTGCCAGGCTCCAGCATATCGCGAAATTGCGCCAAGCCTTCGGAAAACAGAACCGCCTCATACTGTCCTGTCGTATCGGAAAACTGAACTACACCCATCTTGTTGCCCGTCCGGGTCTTGCGTTCCTGTTTGGAAGTAACCGTTCCCGCAAGCCGCCCATTGGTCGCGCCGCGCTTAACGCCTGCGGCGAATTCCGCCCAGCTCTGCACTCGCATCTTCTGGAGTGCTGCCTTGTATTCGTCGAGCGGATGCGCCGAGAGATAGAAGCCAACCACCTGGAATTCGCGGTGCAGCCGGTCGGCGGCAAGCCAGGGATCGGTTGCCGGCAGGTTGAGCGCCTGTGATTGCGCGCCGAGCGATGCACCAAAGATGTCGGCCTGGCCGGAGATCGCGTTTTGCTGCGCTAGCGAGGCCAGCCCCATCATCCGCTCGACGCCGGCCATCATCACGGCGCGGTCATGCCCGAAGCAGTCCAGCGCGCCGGCCATGATCAGGCTTTCGAAGACGCGCTTGCCGACGATCTTCGGATCGACCCGCTCGCAAAAATCGGCAAGGTTTTTGAACGGCTTCTCGCCGCGCTTCTCGACGATATGCTCGACCGCCGCGTCGCCGACGCCTTTGAGCGCCGCAAGCGAATAGAAGATCTTGTTCTCGCCGACCTCGAAGGGGCGGAAGCTGGACATCACCGAGGGCGCCAGCACCTCGATGCCGAGGCGGAGCGCGTCCTGGCGGAAATCGGCAAGCTTATCGGTATTGCTCATGTCGAGCGTCATCGACGCCGCCAGGAACTCGACCGGGTAGTGCGCCTTGAGATAGGCCGTCTGGTAAGAAACGACGGCGTAGGCGGCGGCGTGCGACTTGTTGAAGCCGTAGTCGGCGAATTTGGCCAAAAGGTCGAAGATGAAATCGGCCTGCGGCTTGCCGACGCCGCGCTCCACCGCGCCCGAGACGAAGCGCTCGCGCTGCTTGTCCATCTCGGCGCGGATTTTCTTGCCCATGGCGCGGCGCAGGAGATCGGCTTCGCCGAGCGAATAGCCGGCAAGCTCCTGCGCGATCTGCATCACCTGTTCCTGGTAGACGATGACGCCTTGCGTCTCCTTCACCAGATGATCGATCTTGGGATGGATCGAGGCCATCTCCTCCTCGCCATGCTTTCTGGCGTTGTAGGTCGGGATGTTCTCCATCGGGCCGGGGCGGTAGAGGGCGACCAGCGCGATGATGTCCTCGATGCAGTCCGGCCGCATGCCGATCAGCGCCTTGCGCATGCCGGCACTTTCAACCTGGAACACGCCGACCACCTCGCCGCGCGACAGCATGGAGTAGGTATCGGGATCGTCGAGCGGTATGCGGGCAAGATCGATGTCGACACCCCGCCGCCGGATCAGCTTCACCGCCGTTTCCAGCACCGTCAGCGTCTTCAGGCCGAGGAAGTCGAATTTTACGAGCCCCGCCTGCTCGACATATTTCATGTTGAACTGGGTGACCTGCATGTCCGAGCGCGGATCGCGGTACATCGGCACCAGTTCCGACAGCGGCCGGTCGCCGATGACGATGCCGGCGGCATGCGTCGAGGCGTGGCGATAGAGGCCTTCGAGCTTCTGCGCCGTGTCGAGCAGCGTCTGCACGATCGGCTCCTTTTCCGCCTCCTCGGCGAAGCGCGGCTCGTTGGCGATCGCATCCGCCAGCTTGACCGGATTGGCCGGGTTCTGCGGCACCATCTTGGAGAGCTTGTCGACCTGGCCGTAAGGCATCTGCAGCACGCGGCCGACGTCGCGCAACACGGCGCGCGCCTGCAGCGTACCGAAGGTGATGATCTGCCCCACCTGGTCGCGGCCGTATTTCTGCTGGACGTAGCGGATGACCTCCTCGCGCCGGTCCTGGCAGAAGTCGATGTCGAAGTCGGGCATCGAGACGCGGTCCGGATTGAGGAAGCGTTCGAACAGCAGCGAGAAGCGCAGCGGGTCGATGTCGGTGATGGTTGTCGAGTAGGCGACCAGCGAGCCGGCGCCCGAACCGCGTCCCGGCCCGACCGGGATGCCTTGCGCCTTTGCCCATTTGATGAAGTCGGCAACGATCAGGAAGTAGCCGGGGAACTTCATCTTCTCGATGATGCCGAGCTCGAATTCGAGCCGCTCGCGATACTGCTCGATCGTATAGCCGGGCGTCGGCCCGTGCTTGGCAAGTCGCGCCTCCAGGCCTTCGCGTGCCTGGCGCGCGAGTTCCGCGGCTTCCGCCTTCTCGGCCGCATCCTTGTCGGCGGCGTCGGCTCCGGTGAAGCGCGGCAGGATCGGGCTGCGGTTCTTGGGATAGTAGGAGCAGCGCATCGCGATCTCGACAGTGTTGTCGATCGCTTCCGGCAGGTCCGAGTACAGCCGCGCCATCTCCGCTTGGCTGCGCAGGAAATTGTCCGGCGAAAGCCGCCGGCGGTTGTCGGCGGCCACCACCGAGCCTTCGGCAATCGCAATCAGCGCGTCATGCGCCTCGTAATCTTCGCGCTTGGAGAAGAAGGCCTCGTTGGTGGCGACCAGCGGCAGTTCGTGGCTGTAGGCAAGGTCGACCGTCGACTTTTCGACCATGCGGTCATAGCCGGCGATCCGTTCCAGTTCGACGTAGAGACGGTCTCCGAACAGGCCTTTGAGGAAGAGCAGCCGCTGCTCGGCGAGGTCGCGGCGATCCGCCTTAAGCGCGCTGCCGATCGGGCCGCGCGGTCCGCCGGTCAGGCAGATCAAGCCATCGCAACGGCCTTCAAGCATCGCGCTGGTCAGATGCACCGGATCGCCGGGCGGCGTCTCCAGATAGACCTTGCTGATCAGCCGGACCAGATTGGCATAACCCGCCTCGCTGGCGGCGATCAGCACGATCGGCGACATCTCGGGACCGTGCCGGCGGCGGTCGCGCTGGGCATCGCTGGCTTCGCCGGAAAAGGCGAGATCGACCTGACAGCCGATGATCGGCTGGATACCGTCCTTCACCGCCTTCTGGGCGAATTCGAGCGCGCCGAACAGATTGTTGGTGTCGGTCACCGCGATCGCCGGCGCTTCGTCCTTGACCGCGTGCCC
The DNA here is from genome assembly GCF_014843825.1 of Mesorhizobium silamurunense. GTDB lineage: Bacteria > Pseudomonadota > Alphaproteobacteria > Rhizobiales > Rhizobiaceae > Mesorhizobium > Mesorhizobium silamurunense. The sequence continues at coordinate 26,685 of NZ_JHQR01000075.1, read as the reverse complement.
GACGATCGCGCCGAGCTGCAGAGCGCCCTCGAGCAGCGAATAGGCCGAATGCACGCGCAGATGGATAAACGTCCGCGCCGACGCTTCCGGCCGCGCGGCCTTCACGGCTGCTTCGCGCTGCAACGGGTCGCGTGGAAGTCGTTCATCCGCCATGTTTTTTCGCGCTATCCCAAGGACTCATCTGTGCTGATGTATTGTCCCGGACGGAGCGATGCCAGTCCAGCACAATCGGTCGCGGACCACAGGCTTTCGACCCCTTGCCGCCAATGCTCAGGCGAATTCCATGATCACCGCATCCACCGCCAGGCTGTCGCCCGGTTTGGCGTTGAGCTTCGCCACGGTGAGGTCGCGCTCGGCGCGAAGCACGTTTTCCATCTTCATCGCCTCGACCACGGCCAGCGTCTCGCCGGCCTTGACCTCCTGCCCTTCCGCGACGGCGATCGACACGACGAGGCCAGGCATCGGGCAGAGCAGCATTTTCGAAGTATCCGGCGGCAGCTTCTCCGGCATCAGCCTTTCAAGCTCCGCCGTACGCGGCAGCATGGCTTGAGCCGTCACCGACATGCCCTTCCAGGCGATACGAAAACCGTTCGGCACCGGCCGGACCTGCGCCGCGATCCGGCTGCCGCCGACCGTGCCGTGCCAGATCGCGTCGCCGGGTCGCCAGTCGGAGGCGACCGTCAGCGGCTTGCCGCCATCGATCGACAGATCGACCTCCATCGGGATCGAAACCATGCCGTCGACGATGCCGGTGGCAAGATAGTCCGTGCCGAGCTTCACCACCCAGTCGCGCTTGAGATGGCCGGAATGCGGCGCCAGCCGTCCGCTGAGGCGGTCGAGCCGGTCCCGGCGCAGCAGCTCGATCGCGGTGGCGATCGCGGCGAATACCGCCCTCTCCTCGCCATCCGGTTCTACCGGCGCGAAACCGTCCGGATATTCCTCCGCGATGAAGCCGGTCGAAAGCCGCCCCTCACGCCAGCGCGGATGCTGCATCAGCGCCGCCAGGAACGGGATGTTGTGCTCGATGCCGTCGACCACGAAGCTGTCCAGAGCTTCGGACATGGCATCGATCGCCTCCAGCCTCGTCGGCGCCCAGGTGCAGAGCTTTGCCACCATCGGATCGTAGAACATCGATATCTCGGAGCCTTCAGCGACGCCGGTGTCGTTGCGGATCACGATGTCGCCGAATGCGCCCTCTTGCGGCGGCCGGTAACGCGTCAGCCGGCCGATTGACGGCAGGAAGTTGCGGAAAGGGTCTTCGGCATAGAGGCGGCTTTCCACCGCCCAGCCGTTGAGCTTCACGTCGCTCTGCTTGATGCAGAGCTTTTCGCCAGCGGCAATGCGGATCATCTGCTCGACTAGGTCGATGCCGGTGACGAGCTCGGTCACCGGATGCTCGACCTGCAATCTCGTATTCATTTCAAGGAAATAGAAGTTCTTGTCCTTGTCGACGATGAACTCGACCGTGCCGGCGCTCTGGTAGTCGACGGCTTTTGCCAGCGCCACTGCCTGCTCGCCCATGGCCTTGCGCGTCTTGGCGTCGAGGAATGGCGACGGCGCCTCTTCGACCACCTTCTGGTTGCGGCGCTGGATCGAGCATTCGCGCTCGCCGAGATGGAGCGCATTGCCATGCGCGTCGGCCAGCACCTGGATCTCGATATGGCGCGGATCGACGACGAATTTCTCGATGAAGACCCGGTCGTCGCCGAACGAGCTTTTCGCTTCCGAACGCGCGCGCTCGAAGCCGTCGCGCACTTCCGTCTTGCTCCAGGCGATGCGCATGCCCTTGCCGCCGCCGCCGGCCGAGGCCTTGATCATGACCGGGTAGCCGATCTCGCCGGCGATCCTTTCGGCATGGTCGGCGTTCTCGATGACGCCGAGCCAGCCGGGCACGGTCGAGACCTTGGCCTGGTTGGCGAATTTCTTCGATTCGATTTTGTCGCCCATCGCGCGGATGGCCTTGGGCTTCGGCCCGATGAAGACGATGCCTTCCTTTTCCAGCGCCTCGCAGAAGGAGGCGCGCTCGGACAGGAAGCCATAGCCTGGATGCACCGCCTCGGCGCCGGTCTCCTTGCAGGCGGCGATGATCTTCTTTGCGACGAGATAGCTCTGCGCGGCGGGCGACGGGCCGATATGCACGGCTTCGGCGGCCATTTCGACATGCATGGCATCGCGATCGGCGTCGGAATAGACCGCGACCGTGGCGATCCCCATCTTGCGCGCGGTCTTGATCACGCGACAGGCGATCTCGCCGCGATTGGCGATCAGGATCTTCTTGAACATTCGGATGTTGTCCTCCGGCGAAGCCGCCCAGTTCTATGGACAATTCCGGCGCGTCTCAAGTGTCTGGGCCCCCCTGCTCTCGGCGCCTGACACCGATTGCAGAAACCGCGCCGAAAAACGTCGCAACAGACGTTGGCCCCTACCTCGGAACCCGATAAGGTATTCGCGGGCGCATGATAAACGGCAGGCTGGTGCTAGCCTCGCCGGGCAGGCTTGGCAGCCCGCCAAAGCTGAAACTTGAAGATTGCCATGGGAGGAATGCCTCATGAAAACGCGTGCCGCAGTCGCTGTTGGCGCCGGAAAGCCGCTGGAGATCATGGAGGTGGACCTCGAAGGCCCGCGCGAGGGCGAGGTCCTGGTCGAAGTGAAGGCGACCGGCATCTGCCACACCGACGAGTTCACGCTCTCGGGCGCCGACCCGGAAGGCATCTTTCCGGCCATCCTCGGCCATGAGGGCGCCGGCATCGTCATCGATGTCGGCAAGGGCGTCACCTCGGTCAGGAAGGGCGACCACGTCATCCCGCTCTACACGCCCGAGTGCCGGCAGTGCCCGTCGTGTCTGTCGAGGAAGACCAATCTGTGCACCGCCATCCGCGCCACCCAGGGGCAAGGCCTGATGCCCGACGGCACCTCGCGCTTCTCGGTCGGCGGCGAAAAGCTATTCCACTATATGGGCTGCTCGACCTTCTCCAACTTCACCGTGCTGCCCGAGATCGCGGTCGCCAAGGTCAATCCCGACGCCCCCTTCGACAAGATCTGCTACATCGGCTGCGGCGTGACCACCGGCATCGGCGCGGTCATCAACACGGCCAAGGTCGAGCAAGGTGCGACGGCGGTCGTCTTCGGCCTCGGCGGCATCGGCCTCAACGTCATCCAGGGTCTTCGCCTTGCCGGCGCCGACATGATCATCGGCGTCGACTTGAACAACGACAAGAAGGCCTGGGGCGAGAAGTTCGGCATGACGCATTTCGTCAATCCGAAGGAGATCGACGGCGACATCGTGCCGTACCTGGTCAACATGACCAAGCGCGGCGCCGACCAGATCGGCGGCGCCGACTACACCTTCGACTGCACCGGCAACACCAAGGTGATGCGCCAGGCGCTGGAAGCCTCGCATCGCGGCTGGGGCAAGTCGGTCATCATCGGGGTTGCCGGCGCCGGCCAGGAGATTGCGACCAGACCGTTCCAGCTGGTCACCGGCCGCACCTGGATGGGCACCGCCTTCGGCGGCGCGCGCGGCCGCACCGACGTGCCCAGGATCGTCGACTGGTACATGGAGAAGAAGATCCAGATCGACCCGATGATCACCCATACGCTGAAGCTCGAAGACATCAACAAGGGCTTCGACCTCATGCATGAGGGCAAGTCGATCCGGAGCGTCGTGGTTTACTGAAGCAATGCCGCAAAGGCCGCAGGCCGGAAGGCCTGCGACCTCTGTGGTCAACATGGGAGGAAGGACGAATGGCGGAAAAACTGCATCCGAAGATCGATAACGGCCTGCCGAAGGAAAGCGCGAGCTTCTCGGGCGGCACGCTGGTCTGTGCCTGCACCAGCAACCCGGTGAAGGTGAAGGTCAAGGGCCAGATCGCCCACAACCACGCCTGCGGCTGCACCAAATGCTGGAAGCCAGAAGGCGCTATCTTCTCGGTGGTTGCCGTTGCCGGCACAAGCGACGTCACCGTCACCGAGAATGGCGACAAGCTGAAGGTGGTCGACCCGGCAGCGCTGATCCTGCGCCACGCCTGCACCGGCTGCGGCGTGCACATGTATGGCCCAGTCGAGCGCGACCATCCCTTCAAGGGCCTGTCCTTCATCCATCCCGAGCGCTTCGAGGAGGATGGCTGGTCGCCGCCGGGCTTCGCCGCGTTTGTGTCGTCGATCATCGAATCCGGCGTCGATCCGAGCCGCATGGCCGGCATCCGCGGCCAGTTGAAGTCGATCGGGCTCGAACCCTATGACTGCCTCAACCCCGGCCTGATGGACTACATCGCCACCTGGACGGCGAAGAAGTCGGGAGCCCTGGCGGCCTGACAAATCCTGCGATTTCTGCCATGGGGCTGGCCGACACGCCGGCCCCATGTTCGTTTGGAGAGACGATGCCCGCACCCGTCATCTACGTCGATGCCGACGCCTGCCCGGTCAAGGCCGAGGTCGAGAAAGTGGCGGAACGTCACGGCATTGTCGTCACCTATGTCTCCAATGGCGGGCTGCGGCCGTCGCGCGATCCTATGATCCGCAATGTCGTCGTCTCCAAGGGCGCGGATGCGGCGGACGACTGGATCGTCGAGAACGCGAGGGCGAACGACGTCGTGGTGACGGCCGATATCCCGCTCGCCGCGCGCACGGTGGCGCTCGGCGCGCATGTGCTGGGACCCACAGGCCGTCCCTTCACGCGAGAGACCATCGGCATGGCAGTCGCGATGCGCGATCTCAAGCAACATCTGCGCGAGACCGGCGAGAGCCGCGGCTTCAACGCGGCCTTCACGCAGAAGGACAGGTCGAACTTCCTCGGCGAGCTCGACCGCATCTTGCGGCGGGCGTTGAAATCCGTCACACCGGACTGATCCGAACGCCCTTTTCGAGGCCGGGCCATGGGTGACGATACATCCGTCGACACGCCGATGCATCGGCACATGCAGTTCGCTTTGGCCGCAGCCTTCGGCATCGTCGCGCTGCTTCTTGCACTGCTTTTGCGAGCGCCGCTTCCCTACTCGATCGGCGCCAACGTGTTCTTTGCGACTTTCATCATTCTGGTCCTTGCCCTGATGCCGAGGCTTACCGGCCGCTACCTCAGCAAGAACGCGCGCGCCACCGACCTTCCGGTGCTGCTGATCTTCGCCGTCACGCTCTTTGTCGTGGGCATCGCCATCGGCTCGCTGTTTCAGCTCATCAACCAAAAGGATGCCACGCATCCGCTGGAGATCCTGTTCGCGATGCTGTCGATCCCGCTCGGCTGGTTCACCATCCACGCCATGGCGGCGCTGCATTATGCGCATGTCTATTGGATGGATGGCGTCGAGGTCGACGAGAAAGCCAACAGGAAGATGCCGGTCGGCGGCCTTGATTTCCCCGGCGACAAAAGGCCGGAAGGCTGGGATTTCCTCTATTTCTCGACGGTCATCGGCATGACCGCGCAGACGTCCGACACTGCGGTCACCACCTCGCACATGCGCCAGGTCGTGCTCATCCATTCGATCCTGACCTTCTTCTTCAACACGGTGATCGTTGCCGCGGCGGTCAACCTCGCGGTCAGCCTGGGTGCCCCGTAATAAATCCGTGATCGCATGAAACATTGCCTTGCGCAGCGACGTATTGGGGGAAAGACAATGATCTGAAAGAGCCGTGCCGGGTGGCGCGGCTGGAGGACGGAATGGATTCTGCTGCCACAAGCCAAACCGCCGAAGCGGACACGAAGAACGCAACGCTGATCTACCGGCAGTCGCGCTGGACGCGCCTGACCCACTGGATCTGGGCCTTCTCGCTGTTCTTCATGCTGCTTTCGGGCCTGCAGATCTTCAACGCGCGTCCCCAACTCTATATCGGCAAGCAGTCCGGCTTCGGGTTCAACAATACGATCCTCCAAATCGGCGCGGAGAACACCGACAACGGACCGCGCGGCTTCACCGAAATCTTCGGCTATCGCTTCGACACCACCGGCGTGCTCGGCTGGTCCGGCCCTCCTGGTCAGGAGACGCCGCGCGCCTTCCCGGCCTGGGCGACGATCCCCTCCTATTACGACCTCGGCACAGCGCGCGTCGTGCACTTCTTCTTCGCGTGGGTGCTCTCGGCCACCTTGCTGGTCTGGCTGATCGCCGGCCTCGTCAACGGCCATATCCGTCGCGATCTGGCGCCGCGCGTCGAGGATCTGCGCAAGCTGCCGCGTGACATCGTCGACCATGCGAAGCTGAAATTCCACCACACGCGCGAATACAACACGCTGCAGAAAATGGCCTATGGCGGCGTACTCTTCGTGCTGTTGCCGCTGATGATCATCACCGGGCTTGCGATGTCGCCGAGCATGAATTCGGTGCTTCCCTGGCTTAATGAAATCCTGGGCGGCCGGCAGACGGCGCGCACCATCCACTTCACCGTCATGGTGCTGCTCGTCCTCTTTTTCATCATCCACATGCTGATGATCGTGGCAGCGGGTCCGATCAACGAGTTGCGCTCGATCATCACCGGTTGGTACCGCACCGACCCGCCCGCGAAGCACGACCAGGCAACCGAGAGGAGCGCCTGACATGGCAAAATTCCAGATCAGCCCCAAGTTTCAGATGAGCCGAAGAAAGTTCCTCACCTCGGCCAGCCTCGGCCTGTCCGGCATCGCGCTGTCGGGCTGCGACGCCTTCGACAGCGGCCTTGGCATCGGCGGCGGATTGCGCAGCTTTCTCGAAAACGCCAACGGCCTGACCTGGCGCGCGCAGCGCCTGCTTGCCGGCCGCGATGCGCTGGCGCCGGAATTCACCGAGGCCGACATCCGCCAGCCGCAGCGGCCGAACGGCGTCACCGCGCCCGACGACGACACCTACAAGGGTCTTCTCACCAACAATTTCGCCGACTGGCGCCTGGAGGTTACCGGCCTCGTCGAAAAACCGCTGTCGCTCACTCGCGAACAGCTCCAGAACATGCCGAGCCGAACCCAGATCACCCGCCACGACTGCGTCGAAGGCTGGAGCTGCATCGCCAAATGGACCGGCACGCCGCTGGCGCTGGTGCTCGACCAGGCGGTCGTCAAGCCTGAGGCGCGTTATGTCATGTTCCACTGCCTCGACACGATCGAGCAAAGCCTGTCGGGCGACATCAAATATTACGGCAGCATAGACCTCATCGATGCCCGCCACCCGCAGACGATCCTGGCCTATGGCGTGAACGGCAAGCCGCTGCCAGTCGAGAACGGCGCGCCGCTGCGGGTGCGGGTCGAGCGCCAGCTCGGCTACAAGATGCCGAAATATCTCTACAAAATAGAGCTGATCGACAGCTTCACCGCTATCGGGGGCGGCCGCGGCGGCTATTGGGAGGACAATGGCTACGACTGGTACGGCGGGATTTGATGCCCCCTCGCCTGCTGGCCGAGCATGATCTGGCGCCGACCGAACTCGATGCCATTGAGGAGCGCTTAAACGGGGACAACCGGCGCCTTGTCGGCCGCAACGACGACCGGAACCTGGTCTTTGCGTTGCGAGACGGAAATGGATGCGCCGTCGGCATCGCGCTGGTTATTCCTGGGCGGGGATCGCCGAGCTTAAGCTGATGTGGGTCGAGGAAACCTGCCGAGGTGTCGGCCACGGCAGGAAGCTGCTTGATGCTTTTGTCTCCGAGGCGGCCGCTCGTGGCGCGTGGCGCGTGTGGGTCTCGACCTGGCCTCTACGAAAAGGCCGGCTTCCAGCGCATGGCCGAACTCGCCGGGTGGCCCGAAGGCCATTCCAACATCATCCTTTGCAAGACGACGGCTCCCAATAGGCAACGGCCGGACGCGTCCGGCGTTCAGCATGCAGGCCTTGGCGACGCGATCATTCGTCCGAACTATCGAAAGTGGTTTGACCGGGCTCAGGTGGGGCGTCCTGCGTGTCGTCCGGATTATCCACCATACAGCCGACGCCGTGGCATCCCTGATAGTTGCCGTGGGTATCGAAATTGGGATTGCCGTCCTTGTCGAATTGCGGCGTCGGATCGATCCACCGATCGTCGCGCCGCGGCTTGGGCCTCGGATAGTAATTGTCCGAATGGTGGCCGTGCTGGTTGTTGTTGTCGAGGATCGCGCCGACAATGCCCCCGACAATGATCGCCGCCGCCGCATCGCCGGGAGACGGCCTGCGGCCGGAGCCGGCGACCAGGAATTCCGCCGAGCAGCCATTGTCGACCCAGATGCCGCCGCCGTCATAGCCCCAGCTTCTGCCGTACTGGCAACGCGACTTCGACAGCCGGTTGGTCAATTGCACGCCGCCGCGCGTGTCGACCCCGCAATAGGAGTAGCGATAATCCGCGCTGGAGCAGACCACGCGTTTGGGGCCTGCCGCCTGCGCGGCATCGGGCAGAAGCGATAGTTTTGCCGGATTGCCGAAAGCGCAGGCCAGAAACATGATCGAACCGGTAACCGCCATCCGCGTCGACATTTGCAAGTCTCCATCAGGCTCCGCTATCGACAGAATGGCACCTCTGTGTAAATCTGACAACCAGAGGGGCCAGCAGCGAGGTTATATTCATGCGCGCTAAGATAATTGCCGCGATTATACTTGCTCTTTCTGCCTGGTTTACCCTCTTGCCGGCCCGCGCTGACGACAGTCTCAAACGCGTCATTGATCAGAAGACGCTGACGGTCGGGGTCGCAATCAATCCGCCCTGGATCCTCAAAAAGGCCGATGGCAAATTCGCGGGCTACGACGTCGATCTCACCAATGCGCTTGCCTCGGATCTCGGCGTTGAGCTGAAGCTGATCGAGGTGCCGTGGAACGACCTCAAACAGCGGCTGCTCAAGGGCGACTTCGACCTGATCGCGGCCGGCTATGCCAACACGCCAGAGCGTGCCCGCGAGGTCGTGTTCTCCAACCCCACGGGCGCCGCCGACATTCGCATGGTTGCCTCCATCGCCAGCCTCGGCAAACGGCCGGGCAAGGCGCTGACGGCGCCCGGTTATAAGATCGCCGTGCTTTCCAATTCCACCGACGAGGCGGCGACGAAGGAGGCGTTGCCGAAGGCGAACATCGTTTCGTTCGACAACACCGCCGACGTCCTTGCCGCTCTCATCGGCGGCAATGCGCAAGCCATGGTGGCTACATCGCCGACGCCGCAAATGGCAGCCAGGCTTTATGACGCGAAATTCAAGCTGGTAGGCGGCCCGTTGCTGCGCACGCCGGAAGCCTTTGCCCTGCGCCCCGACGATGTCCGCCTCGTCCAGTACGTCAACAATTGGATCGGCGCGCGCACCGCCGACGGCACAATCGCGGGCGTGCGCCGCTACTGGTTTGGCGGCTTCAAGTGGATGTCGCGCTTCGACACCGGCGCCAAGCCGGAACATGCCAAGCCGAAGCAGTAGCCTCAAGCCACCTTGTTTGGATGTCGCGGGGAGGTGACAAGGTGTCGCCGACGGGCTATGGATGGCGCGTCGAGGATTCAGGTGACTGAGTCCTACCTGTTTGCGGGAGAGAACAGCAAAAGCTGTCGCCGAAGGGGAAATCGCCCGAAATCTCTCAGGCAAAAGAACCGTGGACGGGAAAGACAACTCTGGAAAGTCGGGAATCTTCCCGCGCCGAAGGTGTAAGCGCTGCCGACAGAGTTACGGGGCGCGAGTCTCTCAGGCTTCAGACAGAGGGGCACGGACTGGACCGCCAATGGCGGTCGAATCGCGTGCGACTCTGGAGAAGACATGACGGGCGAAGACACCAAACACCTACCCCTCGAGGGTTTGCACCACGCCGCTGGCGCGCGTTTCGGCGCGTTCGCCGGCTGGTCGATGCCGCTGACCTATCCGGCGGGCGTGATGAAGGAGCACCTTCACACGCGCGAGCATGCCGGCCTCTTCGACATCTCGCATATGAAGCTGTTCGAGGTCAGCGGTCCGGATGCTGCGGCGCTGCTGAACCGCGCCTGCCCGCTTGACGCCGGCGCGCTGGAAATCTCTCAGTCCAAATACACCCTCTTCCTCAACGAGGCGGCAGGCATCATCGACGACCTGATCGTCACCCGGCTCGGCGACAACCGCTTCATGGTGGTGGCCAATGCCGGCAACGCTGTCGAGGACGAAAAGCATCTTCACGCGCTGGCCGCGGATTTCGACGCAAGGGTGGAACCGCTTGATCGGGTTTTCCTGGCGATCCAGGGACCGGATGCCTGGGCGGCCCTTGCGCGGGCTGGCATCGAAACCGGCTCGCTGCTGTTCATGCATGGTATCGAGCCCCGGCAAAATTGGTTCATGAGCCGCTCCGGCTATACTGGCGAGGACGGTTTCGAGATCGGGCTGCCCGAGGCGGACGCCCGCGATCTCGTCGCGAAGCTGCTGCAGGACGAGCGCGTGCAATGGATCGGCCTCGCCGCCCGCGATAGCCTGCGCCTCGAGGCCGGGCTTTGCCTTCACGGCCATGATCTGACACCCGAGATCGACCCGGCGAGCGCCGGTTTGATGTGGGCGATCCCCAAGGAGGTCCGCGCCTCCGGTCATTTCATCGGCGCCGACGCGTTGCGCTCGATCCTCGAGCGCGGTCCGTCGCAGAAGCGCGTCGGCCTGAAGCCCGATGGTCGCCAGCCGGTGCGCGCAGACGCGGCGCTGATCGACACCGACGGCAATCCGGCCGGCCACGTCACCTCGGGCGGCTTCGGCCCCTCGACGGGCCACCCGGTGGCCATGGGCTACGTCAACACCGCGCTGGCCAAACCCGGCACCAGACTGTTCGCCGATGTCCGCGGGACCAAAATCCCCGTCGACGTCACATCGCTCCCCTTCACGCCACATCGCTACCGCAAAGGATGAATTTCCGATGGCAAATACCTATTTCACCGAGGACCATGAATGGCTGCGCGTCGAAGGCGGCGTCGCCACTGTCGGTATCACCGACTACGCGCAGGAGCAGCTTGGCGATCTCGTCTTTGTCGAACTGCCGGAAATCGGCCGCAAGCTCGCCAAGGGCGACACTGCCGTGGTCGTGGAATCCGTCAAGGCGGCCTCGGATGTCTACGCGCCGGTCGACGGCGAGATCATCGAAGCCAATACCTCGCTGTCGTCCGACCCTTCGCTGGTCAATTCGGCGGCGTCCGGCGACGGCTGGCTTTGGAAGATGAAGCTTTCCAACACAGGCCAGCTCGACAGCCTTATGGATGAGGCCGCCTACAAAGCCCATATCGGCTGATACCAGGATTTTAGAAATGACCGCAGCACCCATTCCTTTCTCGGCCCGCCACATCGGCCCCAACGTCAACGATGTCAGGGCCATGCTCGCCACCATCGGCGTTCCATCCGTCGAGACGCTGATCAGCCAGGCTGTGCCGAGATCGATCCGCCTCGATCAGCCGCTCGCCTTGCCAGCTGCGGCCAGCGAAGCGGAAGCGCTGGCCGAATTGTCGGCGATGATGGCGAAGAACACGGTGCTGAAGAGCTTCATCGGCGCCGGCTACCACGGCGTCTTTGTGCCGCCGGTCATCCAGCGCAACATGTTCGAGAACCCGGCCTGGTACACGGCCTACACGCCCTACCAGGCCGAGATCAGCCAGGGCCGGCTGGAAATGCTGTTCAATTTCCAGACCCTGGTCGCCGAGCTGACCGGCCTGCCGGTGGCGTCGGCATCGCTGCTCGATGAAGCGACCGCCGTTGCCGAAGCGGTCGGCATCGCGCTGCGCCATCACCGCGACAAGCGCACCAAGGTGGCGCTTGCCGGCACGCCGCACCCGCAGACGCTCGATGTCGTGCGCACCCGCGCCGAGCCCCTCGGCACCGAGGTCGACGGCGAGACGATCGACGACAACACCGCGGCCTTGCTGGTCTCCTGGCCGGACACCTTCGGCGTCTATGGCGACCACAAGGCCGCGATCGAAAAGGCCCGCGCCGCCGGCGCGCTGGTGGTCTTCATCGCCGATCCGCTCGGCCTGACCTTGACCGATACGCCGGCAAAGCTCGGCGCCGACATCGCCGTCGGTCCGATGCAGCGCTTCGGCGTGCCGATGGGCTTTGGCGGCCCGCATGCCGCCTATTGCGCCGTCTCCGACAAACTGACCCGCCTGATGCCCGGCCGCCTCGTCGGCCAGTCGACCGATACCAAGGGCCGCCCCGGCTATCGTCTCGCCCTGCAGACGCGCGAGCAGCACATCCGCCGCGACAAGGCCACTTCCAACATCTGCACCGCGCAGGCGCTGCTCGCCAACATGGCGACGGCCTATGCGATCTGGCACGGCCCCGCCGGCCTGCAGGCGATCGCCGAGCGCGTCCACACCCTTGCCAACCGCCTTGCGGCGGGGCTCAAGGCAGCGGGCGTAGCCGTCCTCGGCACACACCGCTTTGACACGGTAACGGCGGAAGTGAAAGGCAAGGCCGCGGCAATAGCCGGCGCCGCCGAAAAGACCGGCCGGCTGCTGCGCGTCATCGATGCCGACAAGATCAGCATCGCCTTCGATGAGACGTCGACGGAAGCCGACCTCGAGGCGATCGCGGCCTTGTTCGGCGCCAAAACCGGCGCGGTGGAAACCGGCTCCATGCCGGGCAAGCCGCGCGGCAAGGAGTTTCTTACCCAGCCGGTCTTCCACGAAAACCATTCCGAGACCGACATGATGCGCTTCCTGCGTCGGCTGGCCGACAAGGACCTCGCGCTCGACCGCGCTATGATCCCGCTCGGCTCCTGCACCATGAAGCTCAACGCCGCCGCCGAGATGATGCCGGTAACCTGGCCGAGCGTCGCCAACCTGCACCCCTTCGCGCCGGCCAGCCATTCGGCCGGCTATCGCGCCATGGCCGGCGACCTCGAGGCCTGGCTGTCGGAGATCACCGGTTTCGACGCGGTCAGCCTGCAGCCCAATGCCGGCAGCCAGGGTGAATATGCCGGCCTGCTCGCCATCCGCGCCTATCACCGCGCGCGTGGCGAAGGCCATCGCACCATCTGCCTGATCCCGTCTTCCGCGCACGGCACCAATCCGGCCAGCGCGGCGATGGCGGGGATGAGCGTCGTCGTCGTGCGCTGCACCGACGACGGCAATATCGACATGGACGACCTGAGGGCCAAGGCCAACGAGCATTCCAAGAACCTTGCGGCGCTGATGTTCACCTATCCCTCGACGCATGGCGTCTATGAGGAAGGCGCGCGCCATCTCTGTGCCCTCATCCACGAGCATGGCGGCCAGGTCTATTTCGACGGCGCCAACCTCAACGCCCTGGTTGGTCTCGCCCGCCCCGGCGACATCGGTGCCGACGTCTGCCACATGAACCTGCACAAGACCTTCTGCATCCCGCATGGCGGCGGCGGCCCGGGCGTCGGCCCGATCGGCGTCAGGGCGCATCTGAAGCCCTATCTGCCGGGTCATGTCACCGAAGGCTCGGCGCATGCCGTGGCGGCCGCGCCTTTCGGCAGCGCATCCATCCTGCCGATCACCTGGATGTATATCCGCATGATGGGCGGGTCCGGGCTGAAGCAGGCGACCGAGACGGCGATCGTTTCCGCCAACTACGTGGCGACGCGGCTCGCGCCGCATTTCCCCCTCCTCTACAAGGGCCGGGGCGATCGCATCGCCCATGAGTGCATCCTCGACACACGCGTGCTGAAGGAAAGCGCCGGCATCAGCGTCGACGACATCGCCAAGCGCCTGATCGACTACGGCTTCCATGCGCCGACCATGTCGTTCCCGGTTGCCGGCACGCTGATGGTCGAGCCGACCGAGTCGGAGCCCAAGCGCGAGCTCGACCGTTTCTGCGAGGCGATGATTGCGATCGCCGGCGAGGCGGCAAAGGTGGCGAAGGGCGAATGGCCGCTCAACGACAACCCGCTGGTCAACGCTCCGCACACCGCGGCCGAGGCGCTGGCCGGCGCATGGACGCATCCCTACTCGCGGCTCGATGCAGCCTATCCGGCCGGTGACGCCGATCTGTCAGCGAAATACTGGCCGCCGGTATCGCGTATCGACAATGTTGCAGGCGACCGCAACCTGGTCTGCTCCTGCCCGCCGCTGTCGGAATATCTCGGCGCCGCCGAGTAGCGGACAAGAAGTTCAGGCCGAGCGCAGGGCCGGCCCGGCATCGGGCTGGCCCGCCTTGCGATCGGCGATCACGCGGTTTCGCCCGGCGCGCTTGGCGGCGTAGAGCGCGGCATCGGCCTCAGCCAGCACCTCGTCCAGGGTCCGGCCGTCGGCGGCGCCAAATCCCATGCCGCCGCTGACGCTGCTGCGCAATGGGCCGCGATGGGTCGAAACAATTTCGGTGCCGAAGGCGACGCCGATCCTGCTTGCCATGTCATGCGCCTTTTCGGGCGTCATGCGCGACATGACGAGCGCAAACTCCTCGCCACCCAGCCGGAAGGCGTCGATGCCTGTCTTGCCATATTTCTTGATCACTGCCGCGAAGCGGCAAAGGACCTGATCGCCGACAGGATGGCCGAAGACGTCGTTGGTCGTCTTGAAATGGTCGAGATCGAACATCGCGATCGCCATGAACGGACCGAAGCTGCGATCGCCATAAAGGTCGTTGAGCGCCCTGCGGTTCATCAGGCCGGTCAGCGGATCGGTCATGGTCTCGGCCTTGAGCTCGATCTGCGCCTGCAGATGATGCAGCGAAAGCGTCAGCGCGCCGAGGCCGGTCATGCAGGCGACGGCGACGACGGAATTCAGCCGCTCAGCCCAGTTGTCGGGCGCGGCGCCGAGAACCCATTGCCCCCGCACCAGCAGCACCAGGCCGCACAGCGCGAAGGACAAGCCACAGGCGCCGCTGAGGAACGAGACGACCAGCAGGATCCGGCGGTCGTGGTCGCCCTTCATCCAAAACATCGCACCGATCGCGGCGAGCAGCGCCGTCACCGTCGAATAGGTGATGAGGAAGCCGACGCCGTCGAAGCCGAAATAGGTGACGAGGGCGCAGGCGGCCATGGCTGCAAGCGTCGGCAGAACAACGCTGCCATGGTTGCCGACGCCCAGATATTGCATCGCCGACATGCAGATGATGAGGAACCCCAGGCTGAGCAGCACCAGCACTGCCTGGCAGAGCCAGGGGTTGGGTTCCTTGGTGTATTGCCAGAACAGAACGACATGCGCGACAAGCACAAGGATGCCGCACGCCACCGTCAGCACGAAGCGCGCCCGCGGAGCGGTGAACCAGATCGCCAGCATGGTGATGCTGAGGCACGTGCCCGACAGCGCCGCCGCGAGCAGGAGCGAACTAAAATCCAACATTGTTGAGCCGCAGCCTCTTGGGAGTCGTCGGTTACGCTGCATTCTAGGTTAACGGCGGCCCGCTGATACCGTTTTCAGCTAACCTTTCGACCCAACCTTCCGACAAGGTTTACAAAGCATACACTACTACGTGTGGCAGATGCGAAGACTAGAAATTTTTGGCTTATATTGAAACAGTTCTTTTCCACGAGCGCGAGGCGATCCGCGCGAAAAACGGCATTTGCCTGATGTTGTACACTTGGTAAGCCGGCTGACAAGCGGGCTTCCGCCAGCCGGAAATTCCGCCCTGTCGCTTTGATTTCGCCATTCGGGCGGAGCGGTTCAATCCAAGCCCGATAGGCTCTAGCTCTTGTTCAGCAGTGCCAGATTGGCGTCGACCACGGTCTGGTCGGCCATGCCGGCCTTAGCTTCGAGCAGCAGCGCCCTTGCCTTCTTCTTGTTGCCGCGCAGGAGTTGCGAATAGCCCATATTGTTGACGATCTGCGGCTGG
Organism: Mesorhizobium silamurunense; assembly: GCF_014843825.1. Taxonomy (GTDB): domain Bacteria; phylum Pseudomonadota; class Alphaproteobacteria; order Rhizobiales; family Rhizobiaceae; genus Mesorhizobium; species Mesorhizobium silamurunense. Next base: position 11,060 of record NZ_JHQR01000075.1, on the reverse strand, counting down.
CGCCCGGCGACCCTCAGCAATTGGGCATAGGCGCGATCGGCAAAGTCGAAGCGGCCGAGCTCGTCATAGGAAGCGGCAAGCCCCAACCAGGCTTCGGCATTGTCGGCCTTGAGTTCCACCGCCTTGCGAAAATGCTGCTCGGCAAGGCCGAAATTCGCCTCGCGGAACTGCGCCTTGCCCTCCGCCAGGTCGGTGGCGCTGACGTCCTTGGCCGTCGGCTGGATCGCGGTGGTCTTGGTCGTGTCGACGTTGTTGTTGGTCGTGCAGCCGGTGATCATCAAGACGGCCGCCAACGCCGCCGCTGCCGTGGGAAGTCTGTGACGCATGCCCTGCCCCATCGCCCGATTTGCCGGGTCGTTCTTCAGCAGGGACCATAAAGCACAGCGATTAAGCTTCGGTGCCGAAATGCGCCTAAATTTCAGTTGCGTGCAAAGGATGCGTTAACCAGCGCCGCTTGGCTAGATCTGCGCGCCTGGATTCAGGTCAGGCCGAGTCGAAAATGGTGGATTTCGAGAACCGGAGCGGAGCGTACTTAAAGTACGTGAGCACCGGAAGCCGCCATTTGCAGGCCGGCCTCACCTGAATCCTCAGTGTGAGGTCAGCTTCACGACGATCGGGATAATGGCGACCATCAGCACCACCGGCAGGATGCACACCGTCACCGGCACCGACATCTTGGCCGGCAAGGCATGCGCCTTCTCCTCGGCAAGCGACATGCGCTTGTGGCGCATTTCGTCGGAAAAGACGCGCAGCGCACCCGACAGGCTGGTGCCGAGCTCCTTGGACTGCTGCAGGAGCGTCGCGAAGGATCGGACCTCGTCGAGGCTGAGGCGATCGGCGAGCGCCTTCAACGCATCGTCGAGGCTGCGGCCGGCCCTGAGTTCCAGCGACACCAGTTGCAGGTTCTGGCTGAGCGACGGATAGGTCTTGGCGAGTTCCTTCGAGACGCGCTCGATGCCGGCCTCCATGCTCATGCCGGCGTCGGAGCAGACGATCATCAGATCCATGAAGTCGGGAAAGCCGTTGCGGTATTCGCGCATCTTTTCCCGTACCTTCTGGGTCAGCACCAAGCCCGGCAGGAAATAACCGGCCGCTCCCGACAGGATGACGAAGGTCCAGCGGCTGGTCACGGTCGACTCGGCGCTGGCCGCCCAATGGTTGACCAGGAACGCGCCAAGCGCCATTCCGACCAGCGTGGCAAAACGGATCAGGAAGAACATGCCGACGGCGCGCGGCTCCATATAGCCGGCCTGGATGAGCTTCATGCGCAACCGCGCGACATTCTCCGGATCGCTCTTGGCATAGAATTCCTGCGCCCGCCTCACCGCCTTCTCGCGCACGGCGTTCGCGTTTTTTCTGGGCGCCGGCTCCGCCTGCTCGACCGGCTGGGTCACCTCAACCTTCAACCGGCGCTTGACCTCGTTGCGGTCGCCCTTGGCGACGACCAGCGGCCAGGCCATCGCGCCGCCGCCCACCACCAGCAGCAGCGCCGCCACCGGCATCAACGAGGTCGGCGCGAGCGAGGCGAGGAAGCGGATGATGTCTTCCATCTCAGAACCTGAAATTCGACATCTTGAACATGATGGCGTTGCCGAGCAGAAGCCACAGGATGGAGCCGCCCAGCATGTACCAGGTCTTCGGTATTCCCCAGACGTCCCGGTAGAACTGCGGCATGAGCACCATGATGGCAGTGAACAGAAGCACCGGAACGGCGGTCAGGATATAGGCCGACATGCGGCCCTCGGTCGAAATCGCGCGCACCTTGCGCCGCAGCTTGCCGCGCTCGCGGATCGTCGACGACAGCCCGTCCAGGATCTCTCGCAGATTGCCGCCGGAGCTGCTCTGGATCGACACGGCGGTGACGAACAGCGGCAGGTCTTCGTGGCCGACCCGCTCGAACAGGTTGTTGAGTGCCGAAACCAGATCGGAGCCGTAGGTCACCTCGTCGGCCACGACGCCGAACTCGGTGCCGATCGGATCGGCCATCTCACGCGCCACCATTGCGATCGCCACCGGCACCGGGTGGCCGGCTTTGAGGCCGCGCGTGATCAGCTCCAGCGCTTCCGGCAACTGCAGGCCGAAGCGCTTATGCCGGCGCTTGCGCAGAAAACGCATCGCCATCACCGGCAGGACCGGCAGCAGCACGAGAAGCAGGATCAGGCCGAAGAGCAGCGGCAGGCCGTACCAGATGGCGACAAGCGCCAACGCGAAAGCCACACCCGACGTGATCATGAGGAATTTGGGCAGCGGCATGATCATGCCGGACTGCGTGCGCAAGGCGCGAAAGCGATCGAAGGAAAAGAGGGGCGTGCCGGCTTCCACGCCGCGCTCCTTGCGCAACTGGATCAGCACCTGCTCCTGGCTGATCTTGTTCTCCGCCAGCTTCATGCGGCGGTTGATCGCCGTGCGCTTGTCGCTGCGGCCGGCATAGAGCAGGTAGCAGCCTTCGGCGATCATGATGCCGGTGAGCGCCGCCGCGGCGTAGACGGCGTAGATCGGGCCGAACCCCTCGAGCACCGGCTACTCCTGCGGCCGGCCGGGTTCGAAATACTTGCCCGGAAATTCGATGCCCATGTTGCGCAGGTCCTCGAGGAAGCGCGGGCGGATGCCCGTTGCTTCGAAATGACCGACGATCTTGCCGTCCGCCTCCATCCCGGTGCGCACGAAGCGGAATATCTCCTGCATCTGGATGACGTCGCCTTCCATGCCCGTCACCTCGGCGACGCTGGTCACCTTGCGCTTGCCGTCGGACAGGCGCGTCAGCTGCACGATAATGTCGATGGCGCTGGCGATCTGGCTGCGGATCGACTGCACCGTCATCGGCATGCCGGTCATGCCGAGCATCTGCTCGAGGCGCGAGATGGCGTCGCGCGGCGTGTTGGCGTGGATGGTCGCCATCGAGCCTTCATGGCCGGTGTTCATCGCCTGCAGCATGTCGAAGGCCTCCTCGCCGCGGCACTCGCCGAGGATGACGCGGTCGGGCCGCATGCGCAGCGCGTTCTTGACCAGGTCGCGCTGCTTCAGCTCGCCATGGCCCTCGATGTTGGCCGGGCGCGTTTCCATGCGCGCGACATGCGGCTGCTGCAGTTGCAGCTCGGCGGCGTCCTCTATGGTGATCAGCCGCTCGTCCTCGGGAATGAAGGCCGACAGCGCGTTGAGCATCGTCGTCTTGCCCGTGCCGGTGCCGCCGGAGATAATCGTGGTCTTGCGGGCATGCACGGCCGCTGCCAGCACCTCGGCCATGTTCTGGGTGATGGCGCCGAACTCGACCAGCTTGTGCAGGCCGAGCTTGTTCTTGGAGAATTTGCGGATCGACACCAGCGGCCCGTCGACGCCGACCGGGCGGATGGCGGCGTTGAAGCGCGAACCGTCGAGCATGCGGGCGTCGACCATCGGCTGCGATTCATCGACGCGGCGACCAACCGCGGCGACGATTTTGTTAATGATTCGAAGCAGATGCGCCTCGTCCTTGAACGGGATGTGGACTTGCTGCAGCTTGCCGCGCTTTTCGACGAAGCAGTTCTGATGGCCATTGATCAGGATATCGTTGATCTCGGGATCCTTGAGCAGCGGCTCCAGCGGGCCGAGGCCGACCATCTCGTCGACGATGTCGTCGACAAGCGCGTCGAGCTCGGCGGTATTGATCGCCATCCGCTCCTGGCGGGTCTTTTCCGAGACGAACTCATGCACCTGGCGGCGCATTTCGTCCTTGGGCAGCCGCTCCAGCGCCACAAGATTGATCTCCTCGAGCAGCATGCGGTGGATGCGCACGCGCGCGTCGAGCACCTTGTTGGCGCTCTTTGCGGGTGCCGCCTCCGGCTTCGGCGGCACCGGCTTCCGGGTCGTCGGGATGATCACGGCATGGTGCGCAACGGGCGCGGGTTCGGGCGACCGCAGCGGACGGACATCGCGATTCTGCAGGTTGGAGAATCGGCTGCTCATCCCACTTTCCTCTTCAAGAGGCCCTTGCCGAGGCCGAACAGCGACTTCGATTTTGCCGTCGTCGTCACCGCCTCCTCCGGCAGGATGATTTTCTTCAGGTCGTTGACGACATTGGCGTTGGGATCGATGTCGTGCAGCGGCACGCCACGGTCGACGGCCTCGCGCACCAGCCGATAATTGTTGGAGATGCCACCGACGAAATGCTCGCCGAGGATATCCTGGACGTCGGCCTGCTTGATGCCGCTGTCGAACATCTTCTGCTCGAAGCGGTTGACGATGACGTTGGGCCTCACTTCCTTGCCCGCCGTCTCGTAGATGGCCTGGATGAGACGCTGCGTATGACGCAGGCAAGGCACCGTCATCTCGGCCACGATATAGAGCTTGTTGGAGCCGAGCAGCACCGTCTCGGTCCACGGGAACCAGGTGCGCGGCATGTCGATGACGACATTGTCGAAATAGGCCGAGACGAGGTCGAGCATGCGCACCACGACATCGGTCTTGAACGAGCGCATTTCCGAGGGGCGCGTGGGCGCTGCCAGCACGCAAAGCCCGCTCGCATGCTTGGAAAGCATGACATCCAGCAGCTGCCGGTCGAGGCGTTCGGGCTGGTTCTCGATTTCGGTGATGTCGAAGCGCGGCTCGAGGTCGAGATATTCGGCGCAGGCGCCCTGCTGGAAATTGAGATCGACCACGCAGGTCGAGGCGCCGCGCGTCACCGAATGATGCAGCTGGAAGGCAGTCTGCAGCGCAAGCGTGGTGGTGCCGACGCCGCCGGCGGCCGGCATGAAGGTGTAGATCTGCGACTCGGTGTTTTCCTCCCGCCCCGGCCCCTGCAGCGCGCGGATGACGGAACGCACCAGGTCTGCGGTCGTGATCGGCTTCACCAGGAAGTCGGCGACCTTGAGCTGCACCAGTATGCGCACGGCCGCCGCATTGAATTCCTGGGTGACGACGACCACCGGAACGCGGCCTTCCAGCCGGCGCATGATCCGCTGCAGCGACTCGATCTCCTCGAGCTTGGCCGCATCCATGTCAAAGATGACCGTGCCGAGATCGGCTTCCAGGGCCTCGCCGCGGAGCTCGTTGACGCTCTTCTCGACTGTCGAGATCTCGATGATCTCGGAGGCTGCGAAGGCAGTCCGCGTGTCCTGCAAAAACGCCCTGTCGGTTGAAACGAGCAGGATCTTCTTGCTCTTGGTGCCGGATGCCATGTCGTCAGCCCGTCAGTTTGATGTCGTTGATGCTGGCGTCGTTGATTCCGACGCCGAACCGGCTTTCGCGCCGACGGCAGTGGCCGTGGAACTCGTGCTTTGAGCCGGCACCAGAAGCCTGGTGTTCTGGACGCCGTACTGCCAGGGGTCGACCATCTGCATGACCGTGTTGGACGCCTGAGCATTGCCGGCCGCCGGCGTCACGCCCTCGGTGCGCACATAGTCGTCGCTGGTGCAACCGGCGAGGACGCCAGCGAGCAGCAGAGCGATGCAAGGGGCCAGACGCATAAGCTCAGTCCTTCGGCAGATCGAGGAAGTGGCCGGAGGTCGTGGCGGCCACGGGACGCGCCGCGCTGCCGTCGGCCAAGGCCAGCGGGCGCTTGGGCGACGAGGCGCTCACTTCCTCGGTGTTGTTCAGGAAGTAGTCGGCGCTGCTTGCCGGCCGCGTTCCGTCGCTGGGCTCAACCATCTTCTTCGACGGGTCGACCGGCTTGACCAGGTAAGGCGTGACGATGATCACCAGGTCGGTCTCGCGCCGCTGATAGGACTTCGAGGAGAACAGCGAACCCAGCACCGGCAGCTTGCCGAGCCCCGGCAGTCGCGAGGTCGTGATGTCGTTCTGCGACTGCAAAAGGCCTGCGATCATGAAGCTCTGGCCGTTCTTCAGGTCGACCGATGTCTTGGCGCGACGCACGATGAAGGCCGGAATGGAAATGCCGCTGCTGACTTCGATGGAGGCGGAGGTGTCGATCGAGGACACTTCCGGCGCGATATCCAGGCTGACCAGCCCGTCCTTGAGCACGGTCGGCGTGAAATCGAGGCCAACGCCGTATTTCTTGTAGGTGACGCTGATTTTGCCGTTGTCCTCGGAAACCGGGATCGGGAACTCGCCGCCGGCAAGGAAGCTCGCGGTCTGGCCGGAACGAGCGATCAGGTTCGGCTCGGCCAGCCGCCGGGCGAGGCCGCGCTCTTCCAGCGCCTTGATCGCGATGTCGATCGAAACACCGTTGGAGAGCAAGCGGCCGATGATCTCGCCGGTGCCGGCCGTCGGCACGGTGCCTGGATCGATGACGACGTCGCGGCCGCCGATGCCGAAGGCAAAATTGGCCCCGTATTTGGCGCCGAGATCCTGTCCCGCCTGGCGGTTGATCTCGACGAAACGGACATTGAGCTGGACCTGCTGCGAGGACGAGATGTTGACCGAGTTGATCACTTCCTCGTTGCCGGAAAAGCGCGACGCGATCTTGCTCGCCTTGTCGGCCGCAACCGCGTCATCGGCCTGGCCCGACAGCACCACGCGGCCGTTGGCCGATCCGACCTTGATGTCGGCATCCGGCACGCTGGCGCGGATGGTGTTGGCCAACTGGTCGGTATCCAGCGTCACCTCGACGTCGATGGTGCCGACGAGCTGCTTGTTCTGGTCGAACAGCGCGATGCCGGTGGTGCCGAGATTGTTGCCCAGCACATAGAAGGACTTGTCGGTCAGCGGGTTGACGTTGGCGATCTCCGGATCGCCGATGACGATCTGGTAGAAGGCGGCGCTCGTCATGATCGTCTTGGGCTTGCCCTTGGCGACTTTGATCGAGGCATTCCTGGTCGCCGAGACGTAGACGACGTCGTTATTTGCCTGGGCCGGTGCCCCAAAGGCAAGTATTCCGGCGGCCAGGAAGGCGCCCGCCGCCATTGCACGCAGAAGGCGCAGCCCTCTCGTTGTCCGATATTTATTCAACACAGGCATTGTCCCGTCCCCGGCCGATCCCCACCGGCTATTGTTCTTGTTCCTTGGCAGGAACGACGCCTCCCTCGGCTTGCTTGGAAGGAACCTTGTATTCCTCGACCTTTTCGCCGCGCGACACGATCACCGTCTTGAACTTTGGCTCTTCCGGCTCCTTCGCCACCGCATTGACCAGCGACGCGGCGCTTGCGTCTGCGTTCGCGGCAACCGAACCGCCAAAGGAGGAAATGGTGGTGAGCCCATTGCTGCTGGCGCTGGCGTCGGCGGCGGAACGCAAAGACAGCGACAAGGTGCCGACGGTGCGGGCGAGCGCGACTTTCTGCGCCCCTTCGTTCGTCACCTCGAGGGTCACGGAATTGGCGATCTGCGGCTCGGTCTTGCGTTCGTCCGCGCCCTGCCCGACCGAAAGCACCTTGGCGTCGGAAACGACGATTTCGGACGTGACCGTCGAGCCGGCTGCCCCTTGGGCGTTCTTGGACACTTCCTGGATTTCGCCGGCGTCGCGCGTCAGCACGACGTCGACCCGGTCGCCCGGCGTGATGAAGCCGCCGACGCCCGCGATCTCGTCGGTGCGGATGGTGACGGCCCGCATGCCTGGCGACAGCATGTTGGAAAGCGTCGCGCGGCCGTTCGGCCCCGACAGCTTGGTGAGCAGCACCGGCTCGTTGACCTCAATCGGCGACAACACGACGCGGCTGCCTTCGGCAAGCAGCTTGTCGATGGTCGGGAAGGCGCCTTGCGGCAGGGAATCCTGCGGCCACGGGATTTCGGTGAGTTGCGAGCGGTCGAGCTGCACGCCGTAGCGCAGCGGCGCGCTCGCCACCACGATGGTCTTGAACTCGACCTTGGGCTCTTGCGGCGCAACGATCGACGCCACTTTCTGCTCGGATTCGGCTTTCGCCTGGCTTTTAACCCAGAAATCCGCGGCAAAGATCGAGATCGCGCCGAAAACGGCGGCGATGCCGATCATGGTTATGGCCCTGCCCCTCACAACGAAACCCCTGACGCCCCGTGGTCTTTTGTCGTTGAGCTCACGCTAGGCGTTAATGTTAAAGAATCAGGAATCCAAAGGTATGGAGACCGCCCTATTTCCGGCGGCTTGGTTATCGAATGGTTTTAGAATAAGAGAGACTTTGATCCCTGAACGGAACAGGAACTCGTTCGCCCGCCAAAAGCGTGGCAGTATCGAGGAGTGATTCGCAGTACCGGACTTAATGGCCAGCATGGACGACACCAGCGATCTTTTCGGCAACCCGGAAAAGCAGCCCCAGCAAGTGCGCGCGCCCTCGCGCCCGGCTGATCCGCTGGTTCAGGCGGCGAAGCGCTCGGCCGCCGCCCGTGACGGCAGCGAGAGCTACAGCGCCGCCGACATCGAGGTGCTGGAGGGGCTGGAACCGGTGCGGCGCCGTCCGGGCATGTATATCGGCGGCACCGACGACAAGGCGATGCATCACCTGTTCGCCGAGGTCATCGACAACTCGATGGACGAGGCGGTCGCCGGCCATGCGACCTTCATCGACGTCGAGCTTTCGGCCGACGGCTTCCTGACGGTCACCGACAATGGCCGGGGCATCCCGGTCGATCCGCATCCGAAATTCAAGAAACCTGCGCTCGAAGTCATCATGACGACGCTGCATTCCGGCGGCAAGTTCGACTCCAAGGTCTACGAGACCTCCGGCGGTCTGCACGGCGTCGGCGTTTCGGTCGTCAATGCGCTGTCCGACCACCTCGAGGTCGAGGTCGCGCGCGGCCGGCAGCTTTATCGGCAGAGATTCTCGCGTGGCATTCCGGTAAGCGGTCTGGAGCACCTCGGCGAGGTGCACAACCGCCGCGGCACCAGGACCCGCTTCCATCCCGACGAGCAGATCTTCGGCAAGGGCGCCGCCTTCGAGCCGGCGCGGCTCTACCGCATGACACGCTCGAAAGCCTATCTGTTCGGGGGCGTCCAGATCCGCTGGACCTGCGATCCGTCGCTGATCAAGGAAAAGGACCAGACGCCGGCCAAGGCCGAGTTCCATTTCCCGGGCGGTTTGAAGGACTATCTCAAGGCAACGCTCGGCGACGAGTTCCAGGTCACGCGCGAGGTCTTTGCGGGGAAAAGCGACAAGCAAGGCGGCCACGGCTCGCTGGAATGGGCCGTGACCTGGTTCGGCGGCGACGGCTTCCTCAACTCCTACTGCAACACGATTCCCACCGCCGAGGGCGGCACGCATGAGGCTGGCTTCCGCAATGTGCTGACGCGCGGGCTGCGCAGCTATGCCGATCTCATCGGCAACAAGCGTGCCTCGATCATCACCACCGAGGACGTGATGATTTCCGCCGCCGGCATGCTGTCGGTGTTCATCCGCGAGCCGGAATTCGTCGGCCAGACCAAGGACAGGCTGGCGACCATCGAGGCGATGCGCATCGTTGAAACCGCCATCCGCGATCCGTTCGACCACTGGCTGGCCGACAATCCGCAGGAAGCCTCGAAGCTCCTGGAGTGGGTCATAGCGCGCGCAGACGAACGCGTGCGGCGCCGCCAGGAGAAGGAAGTCTCGCGCAAGAGCGCGGTGCGCAAGCTGCGCCTTCCGGGCAAGCTCGCCGACTGCACCCAGAACGCCGCCGCCGGCGCCGAGCTCTTCATCGTCGAAGGCGACTCGGCCGGCGGCTCGGCCAAGCAAGCGCGCGACCGCGCCAGCCAGGCGGTGCTGCCGCTGCGCGGCAAGATCCTCAACGTCGCCAGCGCCGGCAACGACAAGCTCGCCGCCAACCAGCAGATCTCCGACCTGATCCAGGCGCTCGGCTGCGGCACGCGTTCGAAATACCGCGACGAGGACCTGCGCTACGACCGCGTGATCATCATGACCGACGCCGACGTCGACGGCGCGCACATTGCTTCGCTCTTGATCACCTTCTTCTATCAGGAGATGCCGAACCTGATCCGCGGCGGCCATCTCTACATGGCCGTGCCGCCGCTGTACTCGATCCGGCAGGGCGGCAAGGTTGCCTATGCGCGCGACGACGCTCACAAGGACGAATTGCTGCGCACCGAATTCACTGGGCGCGGCAAGGTCGAGATCGGCCGCTTCAAGGGCCTTGGCGAGATGATGGCCTCGCAGCTCAAGGAAACCACGATGGACCCGAGGAAGCGCACGCTGCTCAGGGTCGACGTGATCGACGCCGAGCAGGCGACCAAGGATGCCGTCGACGCGCTGATGGGCACCAAGCCCGAGGCGCGCTTCCGCTTCATCCAGGAACGCGCCGAATTCGCTGAGGCCGACGTGCTGGATATCTGAACGCGGACTGCTCCATAACAACTCCGGTATGGAGACTTGTATGTGACCTGGACGCGGCTGAGAGAGCTTGTCGAGATACCGTTGGATGGACTGACGCAGCCGACGCGCTCGGACTGGATATTTGCCCTGCGCACCGTTTCGGCCGGGCTCATCGCGCTGCTTGCCGCATACGCCCTGAAACTCGACCATCCGCAATGGGCGATGATGACGGTGTTCATCGTCGGGCAGCCGGTCGCCGGCATGGTGCTGGCGAAGGGCTTCTACCGGCTGCTCGGCACGCTGGCCGGCGGCCTGGCGGCGATCGGCATCACATCGCTCTTCGGCACCAATCCCTGGTTGCTGCTGACGGTGCTGGCGCTATGGATCGGCGTCTGCACGCTCGTCTCCTCGCTGCTGCGCAATCCGGAGGCCTATGGTGCGGCTCTTGCCGGCTACACCGCGATGATCATCAGCCTGCCGGCGTTCGGGCAGCCGCATCTCGTCGTCGATCTCGCCATCGCGCGCTGCGCCGAAATCGTGCTTGGCATCGTCTGCGCCGGCGTCACCAGCCGGCTGATCCTGCCGAGGCTGGCTGCGGACGCCATCATTTCGAGATTGAAGCGCAGCATTCTCGATCTCGCCGACTATGCCTCAGGCGCCTTTTCCGGCGGCGATCCGGCTGGCCTTGCAGCCCTGCAGCGCAAGCTGATCAGCGACGCCCAGACGCTTGCCGAGATGCGCACCTATGCGCGGCTGGAGGCGCCGAGCTTCGCCACGCGCGCCCATCCGGTCCGGCGCACGATCGGGCAGCTCCTATGGGCGCTCTCGGCGGCCCGCGCGCTGCACACCCATGCCGCGCCCAAGAACGCGGCTCTCATCCCCGTGCGCAGCGAGTTGAAGACTTTGGTCGGCGAA